>NZ_CP075585.1:0-373045 GCF_015356815.2 Candidatus Rhabdochlamydia porcellionis | reverse complement strand
ATACCGCATGGCACGTATGATTCATCGACATGGTTTGATGATGAAAAGGGTAAATGCTACTTATGTTGATGCATATAGTAAGCAAAATATTCTCATAATGTCGCTAGGCCTACACGGGATTCGAGGAAAAGCTGCCTGGGAAGAAACCCATATCGATGACTTCTTAAGAGAGCTCGTAACGCTAAAATACTTTGAAGGGCTAGAAATCATTGAAGAGCTTTTTGTCGATGAAGGACTCTTAACTGGCAATCAAGGAAATCTTGTAAAGGCCATCATCTATTTTATTCACCAGACATTAGTCCACGCTGATATGAATATTTATTCTTTTGGCCATATTGAAGAAGGTGTTTGCCGGCATCCAGAATTAATTGTGAAAGTGATCCAAGCGTTTGAAGCCAAATTTAACCCAGAAAACATCAATTTGGAAACTTATCAAAGTATACGTAGAGAATTTATGGATCTAGTAGATCGTCTAGATACAGGACATGAAATCAACGATACCAGGCGTAAAAATATCCTTAAACAAGCGATGAACTTAGTTGATTACACACTAAAGACAAATGTCTATCGCGATAATAAAACCGCATTTTGCTTTCGTTTAGATCCTGAATATCTCAACAATGTCTGCTATGAAAGAAAAGATAAATTTCCCGAACTACCCTATGCGGTTTTTTTCATGAAGGGATTATACTTTATCGGTTTTCATATTCGCTTCCGCGATTTATCTAGAGGAGGTTTGCGCACTGTATTTCCCGAAAAAATGGAACAAATGCTTGTAGAGAGAAACTACATCTTTGCTGAATGTTATAATTTGGCATATACCCAAAATAAAAAAAATAAAGATATTCCAGAGGGAGGCGCTAAGGGAGTTATTTTCTTAGAGCCTTATGAAAGATTGTACTCTGAAGAAGAAATCTACCAAAGAGAGTTAGAAGATGAAGAACTTCCTCCAGAGGAAATCAAGCAACATCTTATGACCTATCATCGAGAACAAAAGCTGGAATACCTCTATCAAACACAACGCTCTTATATTGAAAGTTTTCTAACTATTTTAAATTGTGACCCTGACGGAAGGATTCGAGCGAAACGGATTATCGATTATTGGAAAAAACCTGAATATATCTATTTAGGCCCTGATGAAAACATGCACAATGACATGATCGATTGGATTGCCTCGTACAGCCAATATTACCATTATAAGCCAGGAGGAGCCTTTATTTCTAGTAAACCTGGTGCAGGTATCAACCATAAAGAATTTGGAGTCACTTCTTTGGGTGTTAATGTATACATGGAAGAGATGTTAAAATTTCTGGGCATTAATCCTAATAAAGATTGCTTTACTGTAAAAATGTCAGGAGGACCAGATGGCGATGTAGCAGGAAATCAAATCTATAACTTATATCGATTTTACCCTAATACAGCCAAGCTGCTTGCAACGATAGATATCTCGGGTACCATTTTTGATCCAATCGGTTTAAATTTGGAGGTAATGGCTCGTTTATTTAAAGAAGGAAAACCTCTGCGTTTTTATCCCCCATCTGAGCTCAATGATGAAGGGTTTTTATTAGACCTACACACAAAAAGAGAAGAAACGGCTTATACACAAAAAACTCTTTGTTGGAGAAAGAAAAACGGCCAGTTAATAGAAGATTGGTTATCGGGAAATGAAATGAATCATTTACTTAGACATAATGTACATCAAGTGAAAGCAGATATTTTCATTCCAGGAGGAGGAAGACCTCGTACCTTAAACGAAAATAATATAAAAGATTTTCTAGATAAGACAGGAAAACCCACTGCACAAGCCATTATTGAAGGAGCCAATCTCTATCTCACCCCTTGGGCCAGACGTTCTTTAGAAAAATTAGGAGTACTTATTATCAAAGACAGTTCTTCTAATAAAGGAGGTGTTACCTGCTCTTCTTTTGAAGTACTTACTTCTTTGGTTTTATCTCAAGCGGAATTTGTTAAAGAAAAACAACAGATTGCAAATGAAATTTTAAGTTTAGTAAGCATAAAAGCTCGAGAAGAAGCTGCTCTTTTATTAGCTACTCATCGAGACACTCAAGGGTTTTTAACCGATATTTCAGAATGGATTTCAGAAAGAATCAACCAGTATAAAGACCAATTAATGCAATATTTTCAGTTTATGACCTTATCTAATGATCCAACTGATCCTTTTGTCCGGTGTTTACTTAACTATTGTCCTCCTCTTTTGCGGAATCAATACCAAAATAGAGTTTTAATAGAAGTTCCGGACATGCATAAAAAAGCAATTATTGCCTGTCAAATTGCCTCTCGAATCGTATATACTCGGGGCTTAGATTGGTCTCCTAGTCTAGTCGATATTCTTCCTCTGATTATTACCGACCCAAAAATCATTAATTCCTTAGATTAATAAAGACCTTATTATCAATAACTTATTCATAAAAATTAGCAGTCTAGCCTTAAGACTGCTGATTTTAATTGATTCGCCGTTCTCTTTCAGTTATACTGGTTTTATAAATTTTTAAGATTTTTTTTCATATGAAGCCACTGATTCCTAAAAAGCCAGCTAAAAGTCAAAGAGAACGCTTAATCCTATTTGGGTTGATTGAGTTATACCTTAAAACAGGTAAGCCAATTGGATCTCATACGCTTCGAGAACAAGGGTTTGAAACTTTAAGTCCAGCAACTATTCGCAATTATTTCATGAAATTAGAAGAAGAAGGCTACCTTAAACAGCAACACTCTTCTGGAGGGCGCATTCCCACCTCACTAGGATTTAAAATCTATGCAGAAGCACATATAAATAAGCCTCGTTTATCCGAACAAGATAAAAAAAATGCAACCCGTCTATTTCAAAAACAAACAAGAGAGCTCGTTGTCTATTTAAATCAAGTTACGGAATCTCTAAGCGAATTAACCAGCTGTGCTGTGTTCCTTTCTGCTCCCCGTTTCGATCAAGATTTTATTTTAGACATTAAACTAGTAAGCATTGACCAAAACCGCTTGCTTTGTGTGCTGATCAGTGACTTTGGTCTCATTCACAATGAAGTTTTATATGTTGATAAGAAAATTTCCCATTCATTATCGCGAAAGTTAGAAAGCTATTTTCATTGGCGTCTTAATAAACTAGATAAACCTCTATTAAACCAAGAAGAAGAGTCCCTTGCTGCTAAATTATACAAGGAAGCCATCTTAAGACATATTGTCTCTTATACTAATTTCAGCGTGGAAGACTTATTTCAAGCAGGTTTTTCCAAATTACTAGCTTATCCTGATTTTAATGATGCTTCTGTATTAGCAAGTGGGTTGTCTTTATTTGAAAACAAGCAACAATTGCGCGCTCTACTTAACAAGAGTTGTCAAATTGGCAAATTACACTCCTGGATTGGAGATGATCTGCATGCCTTTGCTCCAGAAGCCACCTCTTGTTCTATATTGGCAGTTCCCTATCACATCCATCATACAATTTGCGGAGCATTTGGTATATTAGGGCCCAATCGCATGCCTTATCGAGAACTTTTTGGACTTTTAGAAATAGCTGCAAATATTATTTCAAACTCACTGACAAGTAGTATGTACAAATATAAAATTTCCTTTAGACAACCTAAACACTCCCATCTCGAGTCTAAAGAAAACCCTCTTATCTTAGAGAAGAGTTCCTACTTACTATTGGAAAATAAATCGCTTTATCAGAAAGGAGAAATAGATGACTCAAGAACAGAATGAAACACCAGATGCGTCGCAGCATGAATTAGATGAAGTAAAAACTCATCAGCAAAAAGCAGAGCAAGAGTTAGAAGAATATAGAGATAAATACCTGCGCTTATTGGCTGAAATGGATAATACACACAAAAGAATGCAAAAAGAAAAACAAGAAGCTATACGTTTTGCTGTTGAAAGTGCTTTAGAAGATTTTTTAAAACCCATTGATAATTTGGAAAACGCTCTAAACAGTACAGAGCATATGTCTCAAGAAGTGCTTAATTGGGCTCAAGGATTCCAAATGATTGCACAACAATTCAAGGAAGCATTAAGCCAACATGGAATTACAGCCTTTAGCTCTGATGGCGATATGTTTGATCCTAACTTGCATTATGCAATTGAGACAAAAGAAACAGAAGAAACAGAAGAAGGAACTGTCCTTCAAGAATTTATTAAAGGATATAAAAGCAGTAACCGCACCATACGCCCAGCACATGTAAAAGTTGCTGTTTTGCCAGAATCAAAAAAGAAGGAAACAACCGATTTAGAAAAACCTTCTTTACCAGAACAAGATACATAAAAAAAATAAAAGGAGATATATTATGGCACAATCTAATTCTAATAAACAAGACGTTATTGGTATCGACTTAGGAACTACTAATTCTTGTGTTGCTGTTAGGGAAAAAAATGGCAAAATAACAGTAATTGCCAATACAGAAGGAGGTCGCACCACTCCATCAACCGTTGCTTTCAAAGGTAATGAACGTTTGGTAGGGATACCTGCAAAAAGACAAGCCATTACCAATTCTCAGAATACGATCTCTTCTTCTAAACGTTTTATTGGGCGCAAATTTCATGAAGTAGAATCTGAAATTAAAACCGTTCCTTATGAAATTACCAATAATGCAAATGGAGGTACAGCATTTAAAGTAGATAATAAATTAATTACTCCCGAAGAAGTTGCAGCTCAAGTTTTAATCAAAATGAAAGAAACAGCAGAAATCTATTTGGGACATCCAGTCACTGAAGCCGTTATAACAGTCCCTGCTTATTTTAATGATTCTCAAAGACAATCGACAAAAGATGCAGGAAAAATTGCTGGTCTAAATGTTTTAAGAATCATTCCAGAACCAACGGCTGCTGCTTTAGCTTATGGACTAGAAAAACAAGAAGACCAAAAAGTAGCGGTCTTTGACTTAGGTGGAGGAACATTTGATATTTCTGTATTAGAAATTCACGGCGGTGTTTTCGAAGTGCTAGCAACAAATGGAGACACTCATCTAGGCGGTGATGATTTCGACAATGCTATTCTACATTGGATGCTTGAAGAATTTAAAAAAGAAACCAGTATTGATTTAAGCAAAGATAGCATGGCTCTACAGCGTTTACGCGATGCTGCAGAAAAAGCCAAAATTGAACTATCAGGTACACAATCTACTGAAATTAATCAACCATTTATTACTATGGATGCCTTAGGTCCTAAGCATCTCGCATTAACATTAACCCGAGCCAAGTTAGAGTCCTTAGTTCATGACTTAATCGAGCGTTTGGTTGAACCCTGTGAAAAAGCTCTGAAAGATGCAGAAAAGAAAGTCAAAGGGCAAATCAATGAAGTAATTCTGGTCGGTGGAATGTCTCGTATGCCAGCTGTTGAGAAAAAAGTAAAAGAAATATTTGGTAAAGAACCTCATAAAGGAGTTAACCCCGATGAAGTTGTAGCCATTGGTGCTGCTATCCAAGGCGCTGTATTGACAGGAGATGTCAAAGACGTCTTATTGCTCGATGTAATCCCATTGACTCTGGGAATTGAAACGCTAGGAGGAGTTCTAACCCCTATTGTAGAAAGAAATACAACGATTCCTACGAAGAAAACACAGACTTTCTCTACTGCAGCTGATAATCAGCCCGCTGTTACTATTGTCGTTTTACAAGGGGAGCGTAAAATGGCTAAAGACAATAAAGAAATTGGCCGTTTTGATCTTACAGATATTCCTCCTGCACCTCGTGGCATGCCACAAATTGAGGTAGCTTTCGATATCGATGCCAATGGTATCTTGCATGTATCAGCAAAAGATGCAAAAAGTGGCAAGGAACAAAAAATTCGCATTGAAGCAAAGTCCGGTCTATCTGAAGATGAAATTAAGCGCGCATTAAAAGATGCAGAAGATCACAAGGAAGAAGATAAAAAAAATAAAGAAGAAGTAGAGTTAAAGAACCAAGCTGAAGCTTTAGCTTTCCAAGCAAAAAAATTTTTAGATGGGCATAAAGAGCGCATTCCTCAGGAGCTTGCTCAAGAAATACAAAGCAGAATAGACGCTGTAAAAAAAGCATTGGAAGATAAAGATACTGTTGCTATTAAAGCTGCCCACACAGAGCTAAATACCCATATGCAAAAAATTGAGAAAGCGATGCAAAGCGCCCAACCAGCACCAGATGCTCAACAACCACCAAAGAATGAGAAAGAAAACATAGAAGAAGCAGAAGTAGAAATTCTCGATGACGAGGATAAAAAATAACCTCGCTTGAAAATCACACTCTGAGCTACTTTTAAGCAGCTCAGAGCTTTTTATTGACTTTCTTAAAAAGATCTATTAAACAGTTAACCTGCTTTTACAAATTAAAATGGATTAGCTTTTCTTATAACTTTGTTTTTCATTAGTTGATTTAAAATAAAAAAATATTTATCTAAACTTATGTTATAAAAAAATCTGGCAAAACTTAATGTATGACGATTTATTTTTTATTGGAGCTTCTTCTGGATTAGGGGGAAATCAATCAGGTAGTGAAAAAGCGCCTTTTTTTTTAAAAAATACGTTAGAATTAAAACTATTTCAAGAAATTCAACCTTTTTTTCATAAACGTAATCACTATGAAAGTATTGCTCATTTCAATAGAGAGCTAGCAAAAGCTACTTTTGCTTTTGCTAAAAAAGAAGAGTTTTTTATTGCTTTAGGGGGCGATCATTCATGTGCTATTGGAACGTGGTCTGGAGTAGCAGAAGGTTATCGCCAACGAGGAGATATTGGCCTTTTATGGGTTGATGCTCATATGGATGCGCACAGACCTTCTAGTTCAAAAAGTGGGAACATCCATGGTATGCCTTTAGCAGTTCTCCTTGGCTTTGGAAACGAGCACTTGGTCAATATTCTTTCTTCTACTCCTAAGCTAAAACCTCAAAATATCGCTTTAATTGGAACCAGAAGTTATGAAAAGGAAGAAGAAGAGTTTTTAAAACAACTAGGTGTAAATATTTACTTCATGGAGAACATTAAACAAAGAGGATTACAAGAAGTATTAAAAGAAGCCATCCATCACATCACAACCTCCACTATTGGATATGGGATTTCTTTTGACCTTGATAGCCTCGACCCTAGCTTTGCAGATGCAGTAGGTACCCCTGTTTCTTGTGGGCTCGATCTTGAAGAATTCTTAAATTGCTTTGTTTTATTTCAAGAAATACCCCCTTTTGCTTTTGAGCTAGTGGAATATAACCCTGGTCTAGATACGAAACTCCATTCTCTGAATGTGATTAAGAGAATCTTAAGCCACTGCAACACTCTTCATAAAAAATATATTATATCTTTATAGTTTACAGATAATCTTATCAGGGAATATCCTCTTGTAAGTCCAAACTCGCCTTTTACTATCTCTTTGTGAGGTGATCGAATGCTTTTATTGTTATCTTCTAACAAGCAGTACAAAATGAATCATATTAAATTCAACTCATTTTTAATAATAAAATCACATGAAGCATACTAACTTAATACAGCTTACTTCAAATTCTTCGTTACAAAAGAAGATCGTCGAAATTTGCATTAAATCAGCTAAAAAATTAATAGACCCTTTTTATATTGAAGAGATTTCTCATAAAAAAGAAAACTTGTTTATGAATCAAAAATTCAGCCCTTGGGAACCTACAACTCTAGGCTATGGATATCCTGCCCTTATTTTACTTTTTTCCGAAATGAACATGTTTTTTCCTGATCCAAAATGGGAAAAAGCTTACCAAGCTTACATTGATCTTCTTACCAAAGAACTAAAAACAAATGGGTTTCTTGATCCTTCTTTATTTGCTGGCTTGACAGGGATTTGCTTTACTATTCAATTTGCTGCTGAACAAAATCCAAAATATGTAAAACTGCATGCCTCTCTTCACTTTCTACTTCTACATCAAATACAGAAATACTATCTTATTCCTATTGAGCTTGCTGAAAAAGAAGGTAAACTGCCTTTACCTATTCAATATGGAATTATTTCTGGATTAAATGGTGTGTTGGCCTATTTATTAAATTATAGCACTCACCAAGCATCTAAAACGATCATTCATAAAATCCTTAAGCATATAGTACGAGTAGCTGGCCTAATTCGCGTTGGATCATATGAAATCCCTGGATGGTATGCCAATGCAAATTATTTACTTCTTAAAGATGGGGCAAAAATGTACCCTAAAGGAGTTGTTGAAAAACATCTAGATACCTATCGCGAAGGTTGTTTTGATACAGGAATGGCTCATGGAGTATCAGGTTGCTTAGCAGTTCTAGCTAAAGCTCTCTTACATGGCATTGAAGTTCCTAATCACATAAAATCCATGTATGCAATCATTAACTGGCTTAAAAATACAAAACAGAATGTGGGTAAGATAAAACAAGTATGGCCTAAGCGATTTGCATTCAACCCTAAAAAGAAAAACTATGTAGAAATTCGCTCGGATGTTTATTTCGATAGCTGGTCCTATGGGGCTCCAGGAATTTCCAATGCAATGATTCTTGCTGCAAGTTCTTTAAAAGATTCTCATCTTTATAATTATTGTATAAATGATTTTATTTCCATATCAACTAGATTGCAAATATCTAAAGACCTTAACTGTCCGTCATTCTTCTATGGAAGATCTGGTAACTTGACTATTATACATCAAATATACCTTGCAACTCATCTAGATATTTTCTCAAAAAGTGCTCAAAAACTTGCAGAATTACTAGTTGAGCAATATAACGATCAGTCTCCTTTTGGATTTAAGTGCATACCTCCTACAAACGATTTAGAAAGCACTTTTTCTATTGATAACATTGGTTTAATAACTGGAGTCTCTGGAATTATTTTAAGTTTACTATTTTCGATTTCTGAAAATCATCGCCCGTGGACTCAAATTTTTCTTTTGAATTGATTAATTCTTTTATTGCTTCAATAATAATTGAAGGTTGATGTCTTGTAATTTGATGATCACTATGTTCTGCAATGATTTGTTTTCCTTTTGTCGATTGAGCTACTAATTCCTTTTGAAGATCTTTCCATACTTTATATGCTTGATTTAACCATTCTTGATCGAAACCATATCCTTTTCCAGAAATACATTTTCCTGCAGTAAGAACAATCAACGGTTTATCTCTAAAAGAAAATTGGACATTTTTTAATTGTATAAGACTCTCTACAAAAGCAGAACTTTCCTTACCTGCAGTTCTCATGCATTTTGTTGAGGATAATTTTGCAAGATATGCTTTTTGTACCCAATCTGGATAACTAGATAACCTAAGCTTTGATGAGACGCTTGAAGCTTGCATCATTAACCGATGAATCCCAATGAAAGTAAAAAACTCTGCGATTTTTGGATGTTTAATAAAAAAATTTTTTTTAGGTTCTGGAGGAAGGCGCGCTTCCTGATCTTCATGAGATGAATCTACTAGAATGATCCCAGAAACCTCATCGGGATATTGATGTGCATAGAGCCTCACATTAACACCACCTAATGAATGACCAACAAGAATATAAGGCTTTGGAATCTGAGCTTTAGTCAGAAGTTCATGCAATTCCAAAACCACCTGATCACTTGTTCGAGGATAGGGGCTTTCTTCACTCCATCCATAACCTGCCCTATCATAACTACACACACGAGTAAATTTAGAAACCTCTGATTGAACAAGTGCCCATTCTAAGGAATTTCCTGCATGACCCGCTTCTAAAACTACTGTTTGATCTCCTTCTCCTATACAACTGATGTGTAAGCTATACCCTCCCAAATCAACAAGTTTTCCTGGAGGTAAAAATCGGGTCTCATCCACTTTAGTTGCCACAATCTGATAAATTGCCCCAATACATATTACTAGAAAAAGAGGTAAAAAAATAAATCCAATAGCCCTTAACATATCCATAGATAGTAAAAAAAAAATTAATAGAAACCAACTTTATTATTTAAAAAATTTTAAAGTTTTAAAAATACAGAAATATTTCGTGAACGACTAAAAGACATGATCAATATAGATAAGATCATACCGTAGGATCACATATATTCATTTTTTTCTTTAAATTTTCTTGCAAAAAATAATACACATACAATATATATCTTTAATATTTTCTTAAAGCAGAAAATACTTTTTGCTAAAAGAAAATTTACACCTAAAAAACACGGAGTTTTTTATGTCTATTGAACAAAATTCATCTTATTTTAGAACTGCAAATACAGTTAAACCTTCTTTTTCTGAAGAAATTTTTACAAAAAATGCAGATCCATTCGATCTGGATTTTCAATCAGTAAAAATTGAGGATAACTTGGTTTTAGCAAAAGGTGGCGGTGGCGATGTCAGCTTTATGACACTTTTTCAGAGTATTTTTCAAAAATGTTAATTACCTAAGAAGTCCTCCCTATTAATAGGGAGGCCTTTTTTAAAAAAAGACTTGTTATGAAATCAACAAAATTATTAATAGGAATAACCGGATCTATCACTGCTATTCATATCCCTGTTTATCTATATACTTTGCTTGAAGTATTCCCCAATATTAAAATAATCATGAGTCGAGCAGCAGAAAACTTCATTCGTAAAGAAACCGTATCTTTAATTATTGAAGATGTTTATACAAGTATGTTTCCTTTTTCAAAAGAAGCTCGAACCCATATTCAACTTGCTCATTGGGCGGATATATTTATCATTCTTCCTGCAACAGCTAATATAATTGCTCAAGCAGCTCATGGGCTTGGAGAAACTCTTCTATCAACAACAATCTTAGGATATGAAAATCCTGTTATTTTTTTTCCTAGTATGAATGATTCCATGTGGAAAAATCCTGCAATGCAACAAAATCTATCGCTTCTCGATAAATTTGGACATCAAGTTATATCTCCAATACAACGACTTATAATGGAACATGCTTCAAAAGAAAAAAAAATAGAAGGATCTATGCCACTGCCTAATGAAGTGCTAAGCATTTTGGAAAAAGAAGTAAACAAAAGAAAAACAACTCAAAAAAAAGATAATTGCCATGTTTGATTCTATGCTGATCTGTGAAAATATCGCTGAAAAAATGCGTGACCCTAACATCGTGCGAAAAGTAGCCTTAAACACATTTCATAAGAACCAAGTCGAATACCCAATATGGCTAGAAGAATCTTTTATATCTGGAATTCCTGGGATCTCCTATTTTTATGCAGCTATGCATAGTGCATTCCCTAAAAATTCCTGGGACTTAGTTGCTGAGAAATACGTTGAATTATCTCTTATATGTTTACAAAAACAAGGAATTTCAAATTGCTCATTATTCAATGGATTAACGGGATTAAGTATTGCCATTTACCTTTCATCTAATCACGGAAAGCGATATCAAAATCTGCTATCAAAACTAGATGACTTTTTCATTAAAGAAGTAACCCGATCATTTCTTCAAATGAAGTCTCATTATATAAAGAAGGAAATATATATCCCTCCTTATTTTTATAATTTAGCGCAAGGAATTAGCGGCATTATTAGCTACCTTCTTTTTAGAAAAGATAATCCTTATTTGAGAAAATTAGCCTTTGAATTAATAGATATGTTGGCTCAAATATTATCATTTAATAAACAATTTGATTCTCATCAAGTTCCTGGGTGGTATGTTTCTCATGACTCTTTATTTTTTGACGAAGAAAAAAGCCAGTACCCGAATGGATGTTTTATATTAAATCATTCTTTTGGAATTGCAGGTTGTTTAGCTGCTCTTTCATTGGCAGCAGCAGATGGATTTCGCATGTCTGGACTATACGAATCGATAGATCTTGTTTCAACTTGGTTAAAAAATAAATATCAAACCCTTATGGATAATGAATGCTGGGAAACAATCATACCTCTTAATATAAACGATCTGGCTACACCTGGTATAGCTCAAGATAGTTGGGCTAATGGTTGGCCTGCATTGCTTAGATCTTTATTTTTAGCAGGCCAAACATTGAATGACTCCTCTTTAATTAGCTTTGCTAGCAATACCTATATTTCTCTCTTTAATAAAACAGAAAGCAATCGATTAGATCCCTCTTTTTCCTTTGGTAAAGCAGGACTTCTTTCAACTACTTACCTAATGGCAAAAGATATGGAAAACTATCAGCTTTTAAAAAAATCTGATAGTTTAGAAAACGAATTAAAAGCAGATTACCATCCAAATCTACCTTTTGGATTCAAAGTAAGACATCCTAACAAAAACGGAAATGATCAATGGACGGATGACCCCGGTCTACTCAATGGATCTATCGGCATTGCACTTTCTTTAATGCTTGTTCAGCAAAAATTAGATCCTAATTTAATTAGAATTTTTTTGATTTAGAAATTTTATGAAAGAACCACCAATCTATGAATGCGCTGATTTTTTTCTAATCAGACATGCTCACTACCCGATTCAAGTGCTCGACTCAATTACAAGAGAACAAGATCCAATCAAATATATTTTTAAATTTTATGAAAATAATGCTCTATTTAAAGAAGCAATTGCAATAGCCAACCCCGATCTTCATCAGTTTATTAAAAACTTAAAATCAAAAAACAAAAAAATTTTTTTTAGTCTTCTCAAATATCTATCGAGAACTTATTCAAGAGCCACTCCTTTTGGTTTATTTTCTTCTGTAAATTGGGGGGTATTTCATTCTAAGACAGAATTAACATTCGACATAAGTTCTATACAAAAAAAAGCAAGACCTAGTATGGAGTGGGTAGCTGATCTTATAGATCTATATCACTCAGAAAAGACTTTTGTACGAGATTTGTACGTAATCGCAAATCCTCAAATTATCTTACGTAGCGGAAGAGCTATCATTATAAAAAATGCAAGTATTGAATCTAGAAAAAATTACAATTCCATTCAAAATACGGAAGCTTCAGAAACCGTTTTTGCATTAGCTAAAACTTCTATTCGATACAAGGATTTAGAAAAAAAAATGATTACAATTTATCCAAATATTGAAAAATCCAAAATAGAAGAATATTTATGGCTTCTTTTTCAAAAAAGGTATCTTCTATCCGAATTACATATGAAAACACATTCCTTACCGGAACTGACTAAAATCACACAAAGAATACCTTTTCAGAATTTAAGTGATCTTTCTCAATCTATCAGTGCATATGAAAATGATTCACTGTCTAATGATAGAATAGGAAAATTAGAAGAAGTTTATACGCAGATGAAGAATATCTCAAAAAAGGTTAAATTCACTCTTCAAGTAGATGCTCATTGTAAAATTTCTGATGTATTCCTCCATAAAAATGTTCAAAAATCTATAGAAAAAGCAGCTAATTTATTATGGCTTATTTCTCATGAAGAGCAAAAACTCGATAATCTTGTAGACTTTTATCATCACTTTCTTGAGAAATACGGTGTAAACCGACTTGTTCCACTGTCTGAGTTATTAGGAGAACCTCATGTTTATGATTTCCTGTTAAAACAAACTGACAAAAAGAAAAAGACCAATTTAATTGAAACTTTTATCTTCTCGCAGCTTTCAGCAAAAGAAATCATTCTAGATGACATAGTTCAATTACTACCTAAATTAACAAAAGAGGAGCTCCAAAAAGCCCCTCCTTCCATTGAGCTTTTATTTGAACTATCCGCTCCCTCTTTAAAAGATATTAATCAAGGAAATTTTAACTTAATTATTCTTGGAATGACTCCTCAAGCCGGAAACGCTTTTGGGAGATTTCTTTATTTATGGGATGAGGCAAAAGTAAAGAAGATGCAGGAGTTAAAAAAAAAAGAAGAAAGTTTACATCCTGAAATTTTATTTGTTGAAACATCATTTTTTCCTGAAAACCCGAGATTTGCAAATATTTGCTTTTGCAAAAAAACAAGAAAATATCAGTTAAATATATATGGCTATAATGATTCGAAAAATACGCTCCAGTTAAATGATTTATACATAGGAGCTAACGCTGAGCAGCTTTATATTTATTCTAAAAAACTAAATAAAGAAATTTATACTGTGCTAAACAGTGCTATTAACCCCGACTTAGCCCCTTTCCCTTTAAAGTTTTTATTGACATTATCAAGATATCGATTTTCAAATTTTGCACCTATGCTTTCTAGCTATTTGACTTCTATGCTTTATTTTCCAAGAATTCGCTATCAAAATATTGTTTTTTCTCCAGCTCAATGGTACTTTAATTATCAATCACTAGAAATCAAAACAACAGACTCTGAGAATGAAATTAAAATTAAACTACTCAATGCATTCAAAAAATATGATGTTCCTTTTCAGATTTACTTAACACAATCCGATAATCGCCTCTTAATCAACTGGAAAGTGGGTTGTTTTTTTGATTTAATATTCCAACAATTCAAAAGTAATTTCGAAATTTTTTTAGTTGAAAACCTAATTGACTTAAATAATAGGGTAATTAAAAACTCAAAGGGAAATTACGTTTCAGAATTCGTAGTTCCATTGACAAAAAATAGAGCTTATGGATTTGAAAGCTTGCATACTTCTTATCCTCAAACGAAGCAACTCTCTATTCAAGATCGAATATCTCTACCTGGGGGTGAATGGCTCTATGCAAAAATTTTTCTTCCAATAGAAGAAACTGAAATATTTTTACAAAAAACCCTTTTTCATTACTTAAATTATTTAACAGAAAAATATGAAATAAAAAAATGGTTCTATGTTAGATATAAAGAAGAGGATTATCATATACGAATACGCATTAATGCTCCTCATTCAATTTTGAACTCTTCTATTTTACAAGACATCCATCAATGGATTTCTCATTTATTACAAAGTAAATTGATCCATGATTTTCATATTTGTCCCTATAAAAGAGAGATTGAGCGCTATGGAGGACCCGATTCTATTGATCTAGTTGAAGAATTTTTTTTTATTGACACTATCTATTGTTCTGAAATCCTTCTAAAGGCAAATAAAATCACGGATGATATACCAATATACATAAAACCTCTTTTTGGAATTATCAATATTTTAAAGCATTTTTATACCGATAATGCATTAGTTTTAGCTTTTCTTACTCCTAATAGAGAACACATGAATTTATTATCTGGTCTACGCCCTTATAATCGAATAATCATGCAATATACAAAATTCTTATTCTTAGAGCAAATTGAAGAAAATTTACCAAATTCAAAAGGAGATATAATAAAATCTCTATTATCTAAAACAACAAATACGCTAAGTTCTCTTGCTAAGAAAATAAATGATTTAGAGCAAGCTGAAATGCTTTGGAATACAAAGAGAAATATTTTAGATAGCCTTATTCATATGCATTGTAATAGGATAATTGGATTCGATAAAAAACTAGAAATAAAAGCTCGCTTAGCAGCGCATCATTTTTTATCCAAATCAATGATAGCTTATTAAATTAATATGGATCTATTTTTAGAAATCAGAAGAAAAAGCACTCTTTTAAAGAGTGCTTTTTCTTCTATAGCTACAATAACCTTTTTATGATTCGAGAGAGATCTTGATAGGTAAGATAAATAAAGAGAGTAACTAAAAATACGACAAAGGGAATAACTAGCTTCTGCATGGTTTTTGCCTTGATAGGTTTTTTAGTAACCCATTCCCAAATAGAAAAACAGATATGACCTCCGTCTAATACTGGAATAGGAAGCAGGTTTAAAACGCCTAAATTCAAACTAATCATCCCCAGCCAAAAAAGAGCTTCTTTACTTCCTTCAGCCCAACTCGTATGCATAATTTCTACGATTCCAATTGGACCCGTTAGAGCTTTTGGAGTTAAAATTCCAGTAACAAGAGCCATTATTGTTTTACCCATTTCTTGAAAGGCGCTTGAAAAGAGTACTAAAGGAGAAGGGTTATAATTCACTTTGCAATCAGCTAAACTTACACCTAATCTAAGTTCTTTTTGCTGATCTTGCCATGTTTTTAATGCTTGATCTTTAATTTTAGGATCTTCAATGGCATCAATCATCTTACGTTGCTCTTGCAATTGATGCGTATGAAACATCTTGATAGATTCTGGTAGAGGCAATTGACTAAATGGCTTAGGCTGTACTGGCTTGAGCAAATGCAAATTCCCAACAGTTTTTATTAACTCATCTGTTCCAATAGAATGAACAATCTTTCCGAGTCCATGCCAATCTACCTGATCGACAAATGCTTTATCAGCTGTTTTCCAAGAAAGAGCCTCAAGCGCTCGGCTATCTCGAGAGACAACCATTTGTACTAAGTGGGTTTGTAGTTGGTTTAATAATTCATATCCTGAATGAATTTTTACCCCATCAACAGCTATGATTTGATCATTTTCTTCTAAAGGGACTTCTAAAAAAGATCCTTTTTTTAATTCATGTATCTGCTCTTGAGAGTCATTATTAAAAAAGGAAATTAAGCGATCTACCTTGCAATCCGAAGTAATTTGATAGGGAACAAAATACAGATCATTTAGCTTGCCTTGTATTTTAGCTTCGTTTTGCCAGTCGCTAATCTCATCTTTTTGAGATGCATTTATCCGTAAATCAGAAACTTTTAAACGGGGAACTCTTGTTAGAAAAACCTCAGAACCTCTTTTAATTGTAAGCAAAGCCTTTTTTTGATTAATTGTAGATACTAATTGCTGCCTTGAGAAAATAATCTCTCCATCTACCCACACAATGCGATCTTTATTTTGGATCCCACTATTTTCCATGGGAGACCCTGCAGGAATATTTGAATTCACAGCGCCCATAGTTTGAGAATAGATCAGAAAGTTAGCAGGTTGCACAGCTTGCATAATCAATCTGCTTCTCTCTATTCCTTTTAGTTGATTTGTATCATTGCAAATTAGAGTAAAAGGGTGTTGTTTTTGGTCTAGATAATTGATTTGAGTTCCTTGAATCTTAGGGGCTTGTTCTTCTAAAGCGACATACGCATAGAGCTGTCTAAATTGAGATAGAGGTTTATTGTTAATTTGCGTAATACGATCTCCGGGATAGATCTCTGAAAAGCAAGCTTCTAAATCAGAATCAACCCAACCTACAATTTGCGTATGATCTGAAAAAGAATCTTGCCTTCCTCCAGAAAGCCACAGGACACAAAACATGAATAAAGCAAAAACAGCATTTATCAAAGGCCCCATAAAAGCGACTTTAATTCGCGCCCAAGGCTTTTTTGCATAAAAACCATTAGGGATTTGATAAGGTTCTAAAGCTCCTTCTTTTTCCATTCCTGCAATTCGTACATATCCTCCAAAGGGAAGCCAACACAATTGCCATTTCACACCTTGGTATTGCCAATTACAAATGGGACTACCAAATCCAATAGAAAAAACTTCTACTTTCATTCCTTCTTTTCGAGCCATCCAATAATGTCCAAACTCATGAATAAACACGATAAGACCAAGTCCAAAAGCTGCTAAAATAAAATAGATCACGCTAGATATCATAATATATTCCTATACCTTTTTAAACAGAGTTTGCATGTAAACGACCAAGTCTATCCGTTTCTAGAATTTTTTCCAAAGTTAGCTCTTTCTCTGATTGATAATTCATTAATAATTTTTCTAATTTATTTGAAATATCTATCCAAAGAATTTCGCCCTTCACAAATCTTTCCACTAACACTTCGTTCACCGCATTTAAATAACAAGGAGTTGTTCCTCCTTGCTTTAATGCATAATAACAAAGATTTATACATTTAAAACCAGGATCAGGCGGTAAAAACTCCAATTTGGAAAAATGTGCGTAATCAAACCGCTCAATTAAGCCTGGATAACGTTTAGGATAGCTCAGTGCATATTGAATAGGAACTAACATAGTAGGAGCAGACATTTGAGCCAACACCGAACCATCAATAAACTCAACCATACTATGAATGACGCTCTGCGGATGAACAACAACTTCTATGTTTTCAGACGTAATGCCAAACAAAAAATGCGCTTCAATTAGTTCTAATCCTTTATTCATTAAAGTCGAGGAATCAATAGTATTTTTTACACCCATCTGCCAAGTAGGATGTACAAGAGCTTCTTTTAACGTAACTTGAGAGAGTTTATCGCTAGAATAATGTAAAAAAGGTCCACCAGACGCGGTTAAAAGCAACCTTTTCACAGACATATGATCTTTTCCCTCTAAGCATTGGAATAAAGCACTATGTTCACTATCGATGGGAATGACAAAAGCTTCATGTTCTTTTGCAGTGCGCATGATGAGTTCTCCTGCAGCTACTAGAACTTCTTTATTAGCTAAAGCTACATTTTTTCCCGCTCTTAGAGCGCTTAAAGTAGGCTCTATTCCTACGCTTCCAGACATAGCAGATACAATAATATCAGCTCCTTGAAGAGAAGCTACCTCTTTCAATCCTTCTATACCTGTAACAATTTTTTGTTGAGGTAAGCGTTTTTGTAGCTCAAATGCTTTTTGCTGATCATAAACTGCAATGATTTGTGGCTGCCATTTATGTGCTTGTTTTTCTAAGAGATCAATTTGAGAATGAGCAGCTAATGCAACTGGCTTGAAACCCTCAGATTTAAGATGATCAATTACATCTAAAGTTTGGGTTCCAATGGAACCTGTGCTACCTAAAATAACTACATTTTTTTGCTTCATATAGTACTCATTTTAATTCTAAGCATTTTTTTTGTTTAGCTACTCTAGAAAGAGTGACGGATCCTTTTATTTTAATAAACAATAAAGAAGCACAATAAATAACCGTGATTATAAACACAACAAGACCAGCTGTGGATAAAGGCATATCGTACACAGAGAGTAAATGCCTGGTCATAGCCACACTAAACAAAGAAGAAAAAGATCCAATCATACAAGAGTAGAAGATCATGGGTTTTAAACGTTTTGTGAAAATTCGCGCAATGAGAACAGGACCGACAAGCAAGCTTAATACCAATAAAACCCCCACAGCACGAAATGCTCCAATTACAGTGGCTGCGGTTAAGACCATTAACAGGTAATGAAATAGAGAGGGTCTTACTCCTAAAACTGTTGCAAAGCAAGGATCAAAAATAACTAATTTAAACTCTTTAAAAAAGATCCCTACTACAAATATATCTAATAAAACAACCCAAGAAATAAGCTTTAAATCATCTAGATGCAAAGCATCTACATTACCCATTACAGCTTCTATCCCTAAATGAGTGCTCTTTGTATACATAGTTACAACCGTCACACCTAAAGCAAAGAAAAGAGTAAATATAAGCCCAATACTTGCATCTTCTTGCAATCTTAAAGAATGGATAAGAAATTGTGTAAGCACAGTTGTAAGTATAGCAGTGATAAAAGCTGCTAATAATAAAGCATAAACTCCCATGATAACTTGGGTTTGTTGTGTGGAGAAAAAGGCTATAATTAGATAAGCCACACTAATCCCTAATAAAACCGTATGAGATAAACTGTTTGCTAACATAGTGCTTTTCTTTAAGACGAGTAAACTTCCCACAATTGCGCTTGCACAAGAGATTAAGCTCAATACAAAGATCTGTAATTCATCAGAGGCTATTTCTGTTGAGGAAAGCTGTCCGTTAAAAAAGAGAAATAAACGTTGCATAAATACTGTAAAAAAAGAAAAAAAATCTTTTGCAAAATAGGGATTCATAAAGTTGCTTCTTTTGCCGGAATAGGTTGCAAATGAGGATCTTGTTTAGGGTCATTTAAAAGTTCTGTCAGCTGAGCTTCTATCTCAGGACTGATGATATGTTCCATCTCTTCTGCACTTCGGTGCACTTTCTCTATCCCCTGTCCTAAGTAAACTAAATACGCCTCCCACAATCTATGCAAACGTATGACCCTTGCTGCTCTTTGGACCCCATCGCTAGTTAAGTTATACTTAAAATCTATTTTTTTTAGCCATCCTTGTTGTTTAAGGTATCCAAGAAGAAGAGTGGTATGAACATAAGGCAAACTAGATTTTGCTTGTATCTCTTTTTTGGACAACCCTTCTTGAAGCTGCAACTTCCACAGCAATTTAAGTAGATTTTCTTCCTTGCAATTCCATCGAAATCTAGCAATTCGCCATAAGCGAAATGCAAAACCTCTTGTAGGGCTAAAAAATAAGGAGAAAAAAGCTAAAAATATAGCTACTAATAGAATCATAGGCCCTGTTGGGAAAGAAAATCGCTCATTACCAAACCATTTAGGAACTTCAAAAGATAAATAATTACCTAAAAACCCACTAATAGCTCCAAAAACAGCAGATAAAATAAATATTTTACTTAATCGATTGCTCCATTGACGAGCAGCAACCGAGGGAGCAATCAACATACCGGACATCAAAACAACACCTACACTTCGAATCCCAATGACAATTGCTAAGACAAGAAGGAAAAATAATATTGTTTCAATCAATCGCACAGGAGTATTTAAAACCCTTGAAAAATCCCTGTCGAACAAAATAAGAATAATGGGTCGGTAGCAAAGCAAAATAATAGCTATAACAACCAAAGTTAACCCTGCATAAATCCAAATATGGGCCTGAGTCATAGTAGCTACTTGTCCATACAGAAACATTTGTGCCATTTTATAATAAATGACATTTGTCGTTTGCATACGACTTGCAAATAAAACTCCTATTCCAAAAAAAGAAGAAAGAATAAAGCACAGCGCTCCATCATCTTTTATCCTAGTTAATTTCTGCATTTTTTCGAGAAACCACAAGCCTATACAAGCAGAAATAAATCCCCCAACTAAAACACTTAAAGAAACCAAGTTGTATTGCCCAGGAAAAAAAGTGGATAAAAAGAGCAAAGATAAAATAACCCCTGGATAAGCCGCGTGAGATAAAGCCTCTCCTAACAAAGATCGCTTGCGCATAAGAACAATTACACCTACAAGAGCACTTGATAAACACATTAGCATGCTAGCAATTGTTGGTGCTTGCAGGACAGGATCAGAAAAAAATTGCCATACAGAAGATAAAATCACGACACCCCTGTAGCCTTGTTTTGTGTTAACTGAGCTGCCTCGTCTAATAAAACATGTGATCTTCCAAAAGTACGCATAATCATATCAGAACAAAAAACCTCTTGCACAGAACCATTTGCAATTAAACATGTGTTTAATAAAACAGCCCAATCAAAATAGGCCTTTACAGTTGATAAATCATGGTGCACAACAAGTAGAGTTTTCCCCTGGGTCTTGAGCTTATCCATTAAAACTACAATGGCTTTCTCTGTTGCTATATCAACCCCTGCAAAAGGCTCATCCATTAAATAAAATTCTGCTTCTTGTAAAAGAGCTCGAGCAATAAATAATCTTTGTTGTTGTCCTCCAGATAATTGACTAATCTGTCTATCTGCAAAAGAGAGCATCCCTACTAGGCCTAATGCCTTTTTTGCAGCTTCTCTATCTGCTGCTTTAGGCCATTTCAAATACCCTATCTTGTTATACCTACCCATCAAAACAAGCTCAAAAGCTGTGATAGGAAAATCCCAATCTACAGAAGAGCGTTGAGGTACGTAGGCAATCTTATTGCGAGACTTTTTAAAAGTCTGATCCAAAAAAGTAATGGTACCCGATAGCACATCAACCATTTCTAACATAGCCTTTAAAAGAGTGCTTTTTCCTGCTCCATTAGGTCCAATAATTCCTACGAGTTTTCCTTTTGGAATGTTTAAGTTAATATCCCAAAGAACCGCCGTTTTGCCATAAGTCACCGTAAGATTTTCTACTTTAATAGCATTTTGCATGTAAGTCCTTAGTTTTTTCCCATTCTGAAAGAATTGCACTTGTATTATGCCACATCATATCCAAGTAATTACTGGCCCCACTATCTTTTCCTCCCATTGAATCGCTATAAAGAGGAGAATTAGCCATGTGAACCTTGAGTCCTTTTTTCTGGCAATCGTGAATGATCTTGTTCAATGCGTCTCGATTAACACTAGACTCAGGAAAAACCGTCTGGATACGCTTTTCTAACAAAAAATTTACAATGCATTGGATATCGCTTGAGCTTAATTGTCCATCTGGAGCTAAACCCTCTGGTGCATTTACTCGGCTTTGCCAATACTCTTCATCAGGATTTGATAAATAAGCTCGTGTAAAATAATTAAATGCATCATGGCTTGTAACAAGATAGCGTTGAAAAGAAGGGAATTTATGCATTGCATTGTAAATCTTTTTGTCCATTCTTTGCATTGATTCTAAAAGAT
This sequence comes from Candidatus Rhabdochlamydia porcellionis, assembly GCF_015356815.2. GTDB lineage: Bacteria > Chlamydiota > Chlamydiia > Chlamydiales > Rhabdochlamydiaceae > Rhabdochlamydia > Rhabdochlamydia porcellionis. The sequence continues at coordinate 351,026 of NZ_CP075585.1, read as the reverse complement.
TTTCTCCGTTATGCTTATAAAATTCTGCCGATTCAGGATCTAATCTAGATAATTCTTGCACGATGGGGTCTATGATTAGACTCCATAACGAGATATCCATCCAGATGTGAGGATCAACTGTCCTGTCTATATAAATCATTTCTTCTGGAACTAGGTGTGCTACTACATCCCCTAAAGCAATGGCATTTTTATGACTTAATAAATGATTGCTTAAGCTAGCCCCATGTTCCAAACCTAAACCATTATAAAACACAATAGTTGCCATCCGAAGCTTTTCATCATCTCCTTTGACCATTTCGTAACTATGAGGATCTATTTGACCTAAAATAAGAGGCATGTGTAAAATGTTTTCTTGTCCAATTTGTCCTACAATATCATCTATCATAGCTACAGTAGATAACACTTTAATCTTATCACTAGGTTGCATCCATTGATTAAATAGATTTGACGATACCCTCGTTTTACTACAACAGGATAACAGAAAAAGAAAGCTTAAAAACCCTATAGAAAAAAAAGATCCAATTATTTTTATCCGCTTATTCATTTAGACCAAACTCTATTTTAAAAAAAGTCATTTTATCAATTATTGGCACATTAGTAAACCTATAATTACTTCTAAATACGGAATAATCTTAAACTCTTTCAATCCAAAACTCAAATGCTAAGAGATATTAGCAAACATCTGTCTTAAAAAATTAAGCAAAATTAAAAAAAATCTGAATAGATTAAATCTTCTTAGAGATTTTTTGTAAAATACAAATAATTATTGCAAAAAAAGAAACTTGTCATAAAATTAAAGGAAATTACTTTATCTATAAATTTAAAAGCCATGTAGAGGATCTTAAGCATTTAAAAAAAGATAAATTCATAACTGTATTTATAGTTATCTGTAAAGTTAAGATTGAAAATAAAGAAACAATTTAGTTTAATCTAAAGACTCAAAAGAAAACAATTTGCAACAAAAGGGACGCCTTTATGAACCATAAAGAAGATATAGTCGAGCATAAAACAAAAAATTTAAAAGAAATCGAAGACGTTATTGCAAAAGCAATTAAAAAAGTCAATGGAAGAAAAGAAAACGATCTCTGTAAGTACTTACCGATGACATCAGGCGGTTACATGCACCATTTTACTTTAAGAAAAATGAAAACCCGTCAACCTCATGAACTCGGCTCTATGCTTGAAAAATATATTATTAATTCAGAAAGACCAGCTACTGTCCCTCCTAAACAACGCGCTGCTAGAGGTTCTCGCAAACGTCGCGATCAACTTACTTTTACCCGCAATCAAATTGAAAGAATGCTAAATATTGCTCGTTTAGCCGGAGATAAAGAAATGGTTTCCATTTTAGCCCCTAAAAAATCTTTAGCAACTTGTAAAAGAGAATTAATTGCCTCTATTCGTCATTCTCGAGTAGAGCCTGATTTATGGAATGCTTATGTAGAATCTCTAAATACTCAGCAAAATCCACCTACCAATGCTTCTTTAATGGATATTCTCTCTGCTATGCAAAGCAACAAGTAATTCATCTGAAAGCACCTGTTTGTTGATTTTTAACAACTTAAAAAAGCAGGTGTTTTTCTTATTTATCTCATTATCAATGTTTTAAAATTAAAAAAAACATTTATTTGAATAAATAAACTCTTAATACTCCGTAAATTACTCTTGAAAAGAAATAAATTTGTGGTATAATTTATTAGTTGTAACGTAGATTTGAAATGTCAAACTTTATTTGCTTAAAAACCTTTTAAGCCTATCGCAATCGACTTCAGTTTACAAAAAAATTGTTTGAACCTTGTCTAAAGGATTATATTATTATGTCAGAAACAAAAAAAACCGAATTTGGAAAATGGAGATCCTTTCTTTGGCCCGTGCATAATTTCGAGCTGAAAAAGTTACTCCCCATGTTCTTTCTCTTCTTCTTTATTAACTTCAACTACACAATTTTGCGAGATACTAAAGATGCGCTAGTTGTTACAGCCCCAGGCTCTGGTGCTGAAACCCTTCCTTTTTTAAAGGTATGGGCAGTTCTACCTCTGGCTGTGCTTTTTATGATTGTTTATTCTAAATTAAGCAATATCTTTAGCAAACAAAAGCTTTTTTACTCCACAATCTCTTTTTTCATTGGATACTTTGCCTTATTTGCTCTTGTATTTTATCCAAACCGTGAGTTTTTCCATCCCCATGATCTAGCTGACAAGCTACAAACAATTCTTCCTCAAGGGTTTAGTGGAATGATTTCCATGCTCAGAAACTGGACCTTTTCTCTTTTCTATGTGATGGCAGAATTATGGGGTAGTGTAGCCATATCCTTACTTTTTTGGGGTTTTGCTAATGATATTACCAAAGTATCTGAGTCTAAGCGCTTTTATACTTTATTTGGATTAGGAGCAAACGTAGCTATGCTCTTTTCTGGCCCTGCTATTATTTACTTCTCAAAAATGCAAAAAGGGCTCTCTGCAGGAGTTGATGCATGGGGAATTACTATAAATTATATGGTTGGTATGGTATGCCTTTCAGGCCTTATCATTATGGCAATTTATAGATGGATCGACAAGAATGTTTTAACAGACAGTAGATTTTATGATCCTAATGAATTGCGCCGTGTAAAGAAAGAAAAGCCCAAAATGTCTCTTAAAGAGAGTTTTTTATTCCTAACTCGCTCTAAATACATTGGCTGTATTGCCGTTTTGGTAATCGCTTATGGGATTGCAATCAATTTGGTGGAGGTAACCTGGAAAGGACAATTGAAGCTCCAATATCCTAATGGCAATGATTATCAGGCCTTTATGGGACAGTTCTCTACAATTACAGGGGCTATAACTATCTTTATGATGTTGTTTGTCGGGGGTAACATAACCCGCCGTTTTGGTTGGAAAGTCGGTGCTTTGATTACTCCGATAGTCCTATTGGTTACAGGAATTTGTTTCTTCTCATTCGTGATTTTCCGCGATTCTTTAGCAGGCATGATTGCCCTTCTAGGAACAACACCTTTAATGCTAGCTGTGATATTTGGAACTGCTCAAAACATCATGAGTAAATCCGCTAAATATTCTTTATTTGATCCTACAAAAGAAATGGCCTATATCCCCCTTGATCAAGAATCAAAGGTTAAAGGAAAAGCTGCTATTGATGTTGTAGGAGCTAGATTAGGTAAATCTGGCGGATCGCTTGCACAGCAAGGATTAATAGTAGCCTTTGGTTCTTTAGGAGCAGTTACTCCTTATATTGGCGGTATTTTACTACTGATTATCCTTGGTTGGATATTTGCAGCCAACTCTCTTGGTAAACAATTTGCAAAATTGAGCGCTGAGAAAGATGAACAAGCCAAACTTGCAGCTGAATCTATTCCAACAGAAGCAGCTGTTAAACCAAGTGTAGAGCAAGAGGTAACTACTAGTTAAAGTTTTTCTCTTCTTTTACTTAATTTGACAAGAAACCCCTTTTCTGTTCATACGAAAAAGGGGTTTTTTATTTGAAGACAAATGCAATAATTGATATTGAGCACTTTAACCAAAAATAGTAGAATAGCATCGACTTTAATTCTTTAGGACTTTCATGTTTACATACAATCGCAAACAGATTCGCAATTTTTCTATTATTGCGCACATCGATCATGGAAAATCCACGATTGCAGATAGATTATTAGAAATTACCGGTACCATTTCCATTCGTGAAATGCAGGATCAAGTTTTAGATGATATGGACTTAGAAAGAGAGCGTGGGATTACGATTAAAGCGCATCCTGTTACGATGTATTACTTAGCAAATGATGGGGAAATGTATCAAATGAATTTTATAGATACTCCAGGACATGTAGACTTTTCCTATGAAGTATCTCGTTCTCTTTCTGCTTGCGAAGGAGCTTTACTTGTCGTTGATGCAGCACAAGGTGTACAAGCTCAGAGCTTAGCAAATGTGCATTTAGCCATTGAACGGGACTTAGAAATTCTTCCCGTAATCAATAAGATAGATCTTCCTTCTGCTGATATAGAAGGAGTAAAGCAGCAAATTGAAGATGTCATTGGCTTAGATACATCTCATACCATTTTATGTTCTGCTAAAACCGGAATAGGAATTAAAGATATTTTAGAACAAATTCTTATTTTTATCCCCCCTCCTTCCGAACCTGTAGACGATACCCTTCGTGCATTGGTTTTTGATTCTCACTATGACCCATATCGCGGGGTTACCGTCTATATACGCGTCATGAGTGGAGAAATTAAGAAGAAAACCCTGATTAAAATGATGGTTACAGATAAGGTCTTTGAAGTTCTAGAAGTAGGTATTTTTTCACCAAAAGAAAAGCCAGTTGATACATTAAGACCTGGAGAAGTAGGGTATCTTCTAGCAAATATTAAAAATACAGCTGATGTAAAAATCGGTGATACTATCACTTCTGCTCGCAAATCAGCTATTGATCCTTTGCCTGGATTTAAGACGATTTCTCCTGTTGTTTTTGCGGGTATTTATCCCGTTGATTCTTCTGATTTTGAAATGTTAAGAGACGCTCTTTTCAAACTCCAGCTCAATGACTCTGCCTTGCAGGTAGAACAAGAAAGTAGTATGGCTTTAGGATTTGGCTTTCGTTGTGGGTTCTTAGGCCTTTTGCATTTAGAAATCATTTTTGAAAGACTCCAAAGAGAGTTTTTTTTAGACATTATCACAACAGCTCCTAGTGTTGTCTATAAATTTACCCTAACCGATGGTAAAAATCTACTGATTGATAATGTTGCTCATTATCCCGATCCTACTTTCATTGAATATATTGAAGAGCCTTGGGTAATTTGTCATATCATAACTCATTCTGAATATTTAGGTGCTATTATGAGTTTAGGGATGGATAAACGTGGAGAACTCACTAAAACAGAAACAATCGATGCAAAGAGATTACTATTAACCTATAGATTCCCCTTGAATGAAATTATTACCGATTTTAATGATAAACTGAAATCAGTTACTCGAGGCTATGGTTCTTTTGATTATGAGTTTGAAAAATATGAAATCAGCGATATTGTAAAATTAGAGATTCGCGTTAATGAAGAGCCAGTAGATGCTTTTTCCTGTCTTGTTCACCGCACAAAAGCTGAAGGTAAAGGAAGAGCTATCTGTAAAAAACTAGTCGATGTGATCCCCATGCAACAATTTAAAGTGCCAATCCAAGCTGCTATTGGAGGGAAAATTGTAGCTCGTGAAACCATTCGCGCATTGACTAAAAATGTCACTGCTAAGTGTTACGGTGGAGATATCACACGTAAACGCAAATTATGGGAAAAGCAAAAAGAGGGAAAGAAGAAAATGAAAGAAATTGGCAAGGTAAATATCCCTCAGTCTGCTTTTATGGAAATACTTAAAGCTAATGATTAATTTAATAAAAGTCCCCAAATAATACTACTTTGGTGCTTTTATTAAATGTGTACACAACATTAGTTTTTTTACATTCATAAGCTTTTTTGACTTTCTTGTATTTGTACTTTTTCTCCAGGAGAACAAAGCAATAAGATGAATCCACCAACCCCTAAGCAAAGCGCTATGGGAATTACAGCTACGCCATACACGAGAGCATGAGAGAAGTCGGGCCCTCCCATAAAATTAACAATGCCGCCTATACTGGCATGAAAAGCATAACCAAAGATCATAATGATCATATTGGCGACAGCTGTAGTTAATCCAGCCACCTGCTCGCGTACATAAGTTGAAGCTTTGTAAATAGCTAAAATTTGATAAGCGCAGCACATTCCCACTAAAACAAAGCCCACAGCAAGGATGCCAGGTCCTAAGTACCAAAAAAGCATAAGAAAGAAACAAACTGCCATTATTACTCCAGATCCAATAATCGTGGTCAGATTGCCTATTCTCTCCGCAATCAAACTTAGCACAGGAGCTCCAAAGCACATCCCCATAAAAATCATCGATGGTATACTAGCGGCCACTCTCCCATCAAATCCATAGGCCTGCTTTAAAAATACAGTTCCCCATACATCAGCAAATCCTTCTAAAGGACCCACCATCATCCCAGCAAAAACACAAGACCAAATCACTCTCTTATTGCTTAATACTTCTTTAATATCAGAGAACATTGTTTTTTGTGAGCGATTTTTCATATCTGGAACGATCCAATAAGTAATAATTGCTAATAATAATCCTAATACAGCAAATAATTGTATGACTGTTTGGTAACCAAAAACCTCCCGCATATAGCTCATAGGCCCTCCTCCATAGATTGCGCCTATTAAACCTATGGTTACAGAAAGACTTAACATACGAGGAAATAACTTTTCATTAAATGTCATCCTAATGATTTTAAAGACACCTAAAATTGCTGCAGAAGAACCAACTCCTATTAAGAATCTCCCAGCAATCGGATAAACCCAATGCTCAGAAAAAATAAGGGGCAGTAACCCTACTAATGTACAAAGTATACAGGCAGTCATCATTTTCTTTGGACCATAGTGGTCCAACATAATACCAATTGGTAAATGCATAAATGAGTAACCAATATAATAAACCCCAGAAAATTGACCAAAAGTTGCTGCCCCAATATCAAACTGCTGCATAATATCACTCAACATAATGTTAGGCATTACTCTTAAAATATATTGGTATGCATAAAAGATAGATGCAATAATCCATACTGCCCATGCAATTGGGCGAGAGTTTGAAGGCACTGCATTCATAAAAAATAATCCTTCGTAACAAAATTCAAGTTTTTTAGATCTTAAAGCTAATAATAAAAAAATGAAAAAACTAAATACATTGGTCTATGCCTATCGGCACAGAAAAAGAACAAGGAAAGAAACAAAAAGGATTTTTTCTGATAGGCAAAAGTCAAAACATAAACAGTTTTTTTGTATTTACGAAAAGACTCATATCATATCTTAGCAGAAATCAACAAGAAAAATTTATGATAAGTGTTTTTACAGTTTAAACTAGTTTCTTATAGAATCCATTTTTGAAATCTCTCAGAAAATTATTTAATTCAATAAGAACTTCTGATAATGCTTTTTATAGATAAAATTTTTGCAAGGCATAAAACATAACCATTAATATCTAAAATTTACTTATTTATACTTAAGGATTTAAGTGTCTATTCAGTTCACTAGCGAATATTTGTTGCTCAACCCACCCAAGCGCATAGCAGCTCTTTTAATCCAACCTTATGCTCTGGGTTATTCTTATTTAACTTGTACAATGCATACAAGATTTGAGGATAAATCCTGCAAAAAAGTCTTATCTGCATTCATAGGAACAAGCCTGCTCATTCTTATAGCTAGTACGATCATGTATGTTGCTCTAAAAGTTTTATGTTCTTATAACCACCAAGCTGCAGAAACTGACCGGGTACCTCATACCTCAAATTTCCAAAATTTTGATAAAATTATTTATATTCAGAATATAGAAAAAATCAGAAAAGAAGCGCATACTGCGACAAAAAAAATTAGAGACTCCTTAATCAAAAAAGGTATCCAGGATTTCATAAATGAAATCAACGGAACTGCACAACAATTGATAGAAACTCTATCCGATATTGATTTTTGCCACAGTCTCACAGAAAATGTACAGTACGAGTTGCTCCATATCAAGGAACAAGTTCAGCATTTAGTCAATACTCAAGGGGAAGAGTCCATATCTGCCTCTTCACAACCCATAGTAATATCAGAAGATGCTTTAAATTGGGTTCAAGAAATTTCTAATGCAGCAAGATCAAGTGACAAAAATAAATTCGAAATTCTTTTAGAAAAGGGAAAAAAGAGTGAGTTCATTAACCTTAAGTTTCCACGCTTTTTTAATGGAACTCTCTTTCATCATCTTTCAAAAATGGATCGAGCTAAAGACTATCTTAGTCTACTTATCTTTGCTGGTATAGATCCATCATTACAAGATAATTGGGGTAATACGGGATTAATATGGGCAATAGCCAACGCGCGCAATACTAATGCATCATTAATTTTACAGGAACTAGGTCCAGGATCTTATTTAGATATCCAATGCTTTCTACATCAAAATACTGCTCTACATTTAGCTATTGCTAAAGGATACAAAAAACTAAGCAAACATAAAGAACCCCTTGAAGTTTCCAATCTTGAACTTGTCAATATCCTTCTAGATTTGAAAGCCAATCCCAACTTACAAACCAAGGAAGGTTACACTCCTTTACACCTAGCATGTTTAAGAAGAGATTATGCTATGATTTCTGCCTTATTAAATGCAGGGGCTAGTCCTGATATTAAGGATAATGAAGGACAGACACCAAAGGATCTAATAACCATTGGCTATAGACAATCCTCAAAAGTTCTCGAAGACATTTGTAACATTTATCTGTTGGATGAAGAAGAATACGAAGCTAATTTAGAGAGAATTAAAAATATTTTTAAAAATATCTAATTAACATCAGAGCAGCCTTCTTTAAAGACTCTAATCAAAAATAAAGTTTTATTTATTTTTTAAAAAGGCATTCATTTAACTTACTCACCTTACGCAACAAAGATGGAAAATAAGATAAGCAACACTTCTTTAATAGAATAGATAGCCTCTATAAGATCTTTCCAGAGAAAAGCAGAAGCCGATCCCTATATCAAGGACAATAAAGAACAAACATCAAAGGATTTATTAATCATTGGCTATAATAAAGCCTCAAGAATTCTACAAAATATTAGCAACTTTTATTTGCTAAATGAATACTGAAACAACGTTAACTTAACAAGTATTCAATTTATTTTTTTAATTTATAAAATACATCAAAATTCAGATCCTAAATACAAATCTTTAATTTTGTGCTCTTTACAACTTTTATAATTATTGAAAAGTATGATTCTAATGTGCAAAACAATTAATTCTTTAAAATATTTATTGTTTAATTATACTGTTTAATTGTATAATATAGTATTACATATAGGTATATATATGTTTATTAATAATATTAATAACAGTTCAGATTCATCTACAAATCAAAAAGAAACAAATAAGCAACAACCCTTTTTAGCTTACAAAACGTGCCTTTTTGTTTTAAAGGCTTTATTCCTTGCACCAGTATTCAAATTTATCTTTTCTATAAAAATTATACCAGCGGGCTCACTTGGAATCTTTAGTGGATCTGCTTCTTGTATTTATATACAACAATTCTTCTCAAATTCTGCTTCTACTATATCTTCTTTGTATAGAGGTAGAAAAACCATTTTTCCAGGTCTATCCAAAAAGCTTATGCAATCCATTCGACAGCCAATTGCACAAAATCAATTCAGTTCATGCAATGCAATTGCCTGCCAAAACACTATAGAATCTTTTGAATGGAAAAAAACACTTATTCAAGCAGCTGATCAGAACATTGTTTTATCTGGTAATTATTGTGGAGGGAAAGCGTTTGATGAACTTTTATCAATGATAAAAGATCAATTAGAAAAAAAATCTCAATTAAAAGTAGTAATCCTATCTTCTGATAAGTTTATTGATTCATCTAATCGTGAAAAAATTAATCATCTTATGATTGCTTATTCCGATAGATTCCAATTAATAGAGAGCTCTGATATATGGACAATTGGAGAAAAAGCAAAACTTTCAACTAATCATTCTAAAATCCTCTCTATTGACTATGGTAAATATTTTATACTAGGAGGAAGCGGAATAGAAGATAAATATGCTTATGATAATGGTCTAACTAATAAAAAAACTTTCTTTAGTCCACATAAAGCAGGATTGCTTCATAAGATTTTACCTCGCAGCTTTCGCGATCAAGATTTTGTCTTTCACGACGAAAAAGAATATAAAGGAGTTGGAGGTAGAGTTCATCTAGAGACAATTCAATTGGCTTACGCATGGATGCATTATAATAAGAGTCAAGAGCAGGGTAGCGTAACTGAAAAGATTCTTCTAGATCAAGCAATAAATCGACCTTTACCTATTGTTCATACAAGGATTGAGCAATTTCATCAAAATTCGAATATGAATAAAGATGTAGAAGCAAAAATCTTATTCACAGGGCCAGAGAGTATTAATAACGTTTTTGAACAAGAATTAATTATGCAATTTGATCAAGCAACTTCGCGCATTGTGATTGATCATATGTATTTTCACCCTTCTCAAGTAGTATTTGATACTTTGGTTAATGCAGCAAATCGTGGAATACCTGTTACTCTTATTACCAATGGATATGACAAGAATAGTCCAATGGGCCATAAAGCTTTTGGTCCTCGTAACCGATTTAATTATATTGCATTTAAAAATGCAGTGCATAAGGAATACCAAGAAAATATTGATATTTATGAATTCAAAGTACATAAAACCACTCTTCATAAAAAAGTGATTATCGTAGACGATACGATAATTGCAGGAAGCAGTAACTTTGGTTACAAAAGCTTAGGCCCAAATTCTGATCACGAAATCAATTTTATTGCAAAAAGCGCTTCCTTTGCAGAGCAAACCTTAGAAGCTATTAAAGTAGATTATCGAGAAAACTACTCTAAGTCAACCTCCAAATTAACAAGGATGACCATCCCCGAATTAGCACGTACGGTTATTCACTCTTTATCCGCTTTTTCGATTGGTTAAGAGCTTTTCTCCATCTTATTCCAATCGGTATGAAAAAACTGTCCGCGCGGTTTGTCAATTCTTTCATATGTATGCGCTCCAAAGAAGTCTCTTTGGGCTTGAATGAGATTAGCTGGAAGATATCCACTACGATAACCATCAAAAAATGCAAGCGCTGAACTGAAACAAGGAATAGGGATTCCAGCTTGTACAGAGGTGATTATTACCTTTCTCCAAGAAACTTCGGCATTGATAATTGCCTTTTTAAAAAAGGCATCAAAAAGCAAGCTTGGTAGATCTGCATCTATATCGTAAGCTTTTTTAATATCATTTAAAAATCCACTTCTAATAATACACCCAGCTCGCCAAATAAGCGCTATAGATCCGTAATTAAGATCCCATTTCATCTCTTTAGCAGCGGCTCGCATCAGCATAAAGCCTTGTGTATAACTGATAATCTTAGAGGCATATAGGGCTTGTTTTATATCTAAGATTAACTGCTTTTTTGTACCGGTATAAGAATTTATGGCTTGAGGAAATGATTTCTGAGCTTGCAACCGTTCTTCTTTTAAAGAAGATAAGCATCTTGCATAAACAGCCTCTGTGATTAAGCTCACAGGGACTCCTAAATCTAAAGCGCTAACGCCTGTCCATTTCCCTGTACCTTTTTGATTTGCTACATCTAGGATATGGTCTAATAGCAGGGTTCCATTTTGCTCTTTCTGCAAAAAGATTTTAGCTGTAATTTCCATTAAAAAACCATTTAAATAACCCAGGTTCCACTCTACGAAAATATCATGTAGTTGTTCTGGATCATTACTAACAAATGTCTTTAGTAAAAAATAAGCCTCTGCAATCAGTTGCATATCTCCATATTCAATCCCATTATGTACCATTTTCACATAATGACCAGCCCCCCCCTCTCCAATCCATTCACAACAAGGAAGACCGTCTTCTGTTGCCTTTGCAGAAATGTTCTGAAAAATTGGTTTAAGAATGGGCCATGCTTCCTTATTACCACCTGGCATAATCGAAGGCCCAAGTCTTGCTCCTTCTTCTCCTCCAGAAATTCCTGCACCGATAAATAGAATTCCCTTTTTCTGTAAAAAATCGACTCTTCTCTTTGTATCGGGATAGTGGCTATTGCCTCCATCGATGATGATATCGCCTTGTTCTAGAAGAGGTAGACATTCATCGATCAGGTCGTCAACGGGATTACCTGCCTTAACCATGAATAATAATTTACGCGGCTTTTTCAAACTAGAGATCAGTTCTTTTAAGGAATACGTCCCTATGACTTGGGTCTCTCCAAGGCCTGATAAAAATTCTGTTACCTTTGTAGTAGTGCGATTAAATACAGCAACTCTATAGCCATGGTCATTCATGTTCAATACGAGATTTTGCCCCATAACAGCTAATCCTATTAATCCCAAATCAGCTTTAGCCTCTGCCATTATTACTCCTTAAGAGTTCTCTATTCATGTAAGCTTTTTAGTATACAGAATGGATGACAATTATTCAATCTTCAGACAAACTACTCTTTTGTCCTCGTAGCTCAGGAGGATAGAGCGGCCGCCTCCTAAGCGGCAGGTCGTGCGTTCAACTCGCGCCGAGGACATTTATTCATCTTAAAATAGTTATCTATCCCTTGTGCAACTCCCAAGGCGATTTGATCAAGATATGTCCTTTGTCTTATTTTTTGTCTTTCTTGGATGTTGGTAATAAAGCCTCCTTCAATAAGTACAGCTGGCATAGTGGTTTCGCGAATGACATGAAAATTACCCGCTTTAACCCCTCTCGAATTAGCTTCTGTTTGATCGATTAACCTAGTTAGAACACAATTAGCAAGCTGCTGAGAAGCTCTATTACGAGGAAGAGGTTTTAACGAATAATAATAAACCTCTATTCCTTCTGCCTGTTTATTTTTCGAAGAGTTAAAATGGATACTTACAAAAATATCTGCTTTAACCTGGCTTGCAATTTCAACACGCCGAACTAAAGGAATAAAAATATCTTTAGAACGAGTCATTATTACACGGTAACCCAAGCCTTCCAAATGTCTTTTTGCCAGTAAAGCGGTAATGATATTCACCCTCTTCTCTAAAAAGTTGCCAAAGCTGGCTCCACTGTCTTTCCCACCATGCCCGGCATCTAATACAACAAGAGGTTTTATATATCCTGCTACTGTTGCATCGGAGTCATTAGGTAAAAATAAAAAAGAGAAAATAAACCCTATACAAATCTTCCAGCATATAAACCTAAATCTTTTCATGTAACCCCTTATTTCAATTGAAAACTGCAGTTTCACAAGCTAACTTAGCAACTAAACGATCATCAAATACCACAGACTGTTGAGAAAAGACCTGATAGATCTCATGTCCTTTTCCTGCAATTAATACAATATCTTTAGAAGAGCCTTTTTCTATTGCAGAAAAAATGGCCTCCTTACGATTTAAAATCGTTAATATGGCATTGGGATTTTTACATCCTTTTAAAATATCATTTACAATTACTTGAGGATCTTCTTGCCTAGGATTATCTGTAGTTACAATTACAACATCCGCTAATTTTTCTGCAATACTGCCCATTTTAGCTCTTTTTTGACGGTCTCTATTGCCTCCACACCCAAATACAACGATTAATTTACCCGACTTTATCTCTCTAAGAGCCGATAATACACATTCGAGAGCATTCTCCGTATGGGCATAATCTACAAAAATGTGAAGACCTCTTGAATTAGTTACTTTTTCTAAACGCCCTGGCACCCGATTAAATGATTTTAGGGTATATATAATTTTTTTCAAACAATATCCGTGAGATAAACCAACTCCTACTGCAGCAAGAAGATTATACAAATTATGTTTACCAATTAAATGAGAGACTAGTTTTGCCTTTTCTTCTTGGTAATGAACAAAGCATTCTATACCTTCTGGAGTTAACTTTATTTGATGTGCATATAGGTCTGCTCTAGAATCCATACCATAAGTAAGTAGATCAGCCCTAGTATTTTTCATAATCTCTTCCGCATAAACACTATCTAGGTTAATAACAGCGGTCTTTGGACCTTTATGCGCCAAGGGATTGAGTTGTGAAAATAGCGCAAGCTTAGCTTGCAAATAGTTTTGTATAGACATATGGTAATCTAGATGATCCTGGTCAAGATTTGTAAACACAGCAACATCAAATTCAATCTCCTTTACCCGACCTTGATCTAAAGCATGTGAAGACACTTCCATTACACAACTTTTACAATTAGCAAGAGCCATATCATTAAAGAGTTTGAAATTAGTTAAGACATCAGGTGTAGTATGGGTTGCAGGAAAATGATGCTTTCCAATAATCCACTCGATAGAACCAATCAATCCACATAAACTACCAAGCTTATCTAAAATATGTTTAATAAGACAAGCTGTTGTTGTCTTGCCGTTTGTGCCTGTAATGCCTATTAGAAATAGCTTTTCATCAGCAAGATGATAATACTCCTTTGCAAGTAGAGCCTCTATTGCATTCACATCAGGATGGATGATTTGCACTACATCAGATAGAAAAGGATTATATAAATCGGTTAAAACAGCAGTAGCTCCAGCAGCTATTGCTTCTGAAATAAACTCTGCTCCATCATGGAATAAACCCTTTTTAGCAATAAATAAGTTGCCAGGAGCTACTAGTTTAGAATTTGCACAAATCCCTGTAATCTCTATGTCTTTAACACCTTTATAGGTTTTAATTTTTAGACGCTTAAGAAGACTTTTTAATTTTATCCGTTCCATTTTTTATATAATTCCAGTAAAGCTCGACTCTCTTTTAGCCAATCCCCTTTTTCTTTATCATATCTAGGATCTTGAGGAGAATACCCATGGGGATCGTCTGGGGGTATACCAAGATATTCTAATGTGCGCAGTCCAATCTCTCTAAAAGCAGGAGCTGCACATCTACCTCCATGCTGGTTTCTTCCTACTCCGGGAATATATTTGTATTCAGGTTCATCAATCACAACCAAAAGCACAAAGCGAGGAGAAGAAACAGGAGCAAATCCAATAAAAGAAGAGATATGATTCTTTTTGGAATACACCCCGCCTACAATTTTCTCAGAAGTTGCTGATTTTCCCACTTCGGTATATCCATAAATATCTGCTTTAGCAGCAGAGCCTCCTGGTTTTGTCACATATTTTAAAGCTTTTAAAACATGTCCTATAACCTCTTGTTCTAATAACCTAGGAAAACCTTTTACTCTTTCCTGAGTTGTATTGTCAAAAAGAACTTCTTCTAAGCCTTCTTTTTTTTTTCGAGTAATTTTACGTACTAAAGTGGGTTTTACATCTTTTCCTCCATTAGCCAAAATAGCATAGGCTCGTAACATTTGTAGACTATTCGCAGCAATATTATGACCAAAAGCCATGGAATAAGGTGTGGGAACAGACCAGTATGTTTTTCCTTTTTTTGACTTTTTTCCAGGTACAGGCAGAAATCCTGTACTCTCAGAAGGAAGCTCAATCCCCGTTTTTAGACCAAAGCCAAAAATATCTTGTAGAGCATCTCTATACCACTGCTCTCCAAGCTCTGTAATTATCCTTTCCACTAAAATAGCCATATAAATATTTGAAGACTTTTGCAGCGCCATATACATATTCAAATAAGAATGAGAGCGCACGTCACGAATAGGTCTTTTTTTACGTCCAGGAAAAGTCTTGCCTATCACTTTGATTTTTTCCTCCGGCGCAAATAAAGCAGATTTGCCTTGTCTTTGTAATTCTAAATTAGCTCTAAGGGCTAGTGCCACTGTTAATGGCTTCATTGTTGAACCAGGCTCAAAAGGATCTGTAATAGCTTTTACTTTTGTATGCTCTATCAGATTTTCATCATTAAAATACTTTTGACAATCTCGAGGGTCAAACCACGGATACTGCGCTAAGGCCCAAACTTCTCCCGTATGCGGTTCCATTAAAACAGCCCATCCACTCTTTGCATTAGCAAGCTTTACAGCCTTATAAATTTCTTCTTCTGCTAGAGCTTGTAAATGGTGATTAATGGTTAAATGTATATCCGCTCCATTTTCTGGTTCTGCGATGACCTCTGTTGTCTCTAAAGAATGACGGGGAGAGCGTAAAATATAACGCTTCCCCTCTTTGCCTTGTAAAATGGTGTTAAAAAACAACTCCATACCACCAGTTGGTATAATTTTCTGACTTTTTTGATCTTTTTCTTGTCTGACTGTATGCAAAACTTGGCCTAGTAGTTTTCCAAAAGGATAAGAGCGTTGATAATCTTGAATAAAAAAAAGTGCATTTCGGGCAATTTTATGTGTTTTAGCAAAAGCAAACCACCATTCTTGAAGCGTATTTTTTTGTTTTTGACTCAACCACATAGCAAGTTTTCGCGAACGGGTATTGAGTTTCAAGTGTTCCTGGAGCTTTTCAGCTTCTGCCTTATTTAAAAGGCAAACATCAGCAATTTTATCTGTAATTTCTTTTCGATGAGAACTAGGAATGGATTTAGGATCAGAATACAAATGAAATTTTAAAATATCGATAACAAAAGTTTGAAGGCTCTCTGGATGTCCTTTTTTTAAAGCTGTATTAGAATAAAATACACCTCTTTTACAAGGCTCTGTAATCAGCAATTGATGTTGAGTACGAGCCATTTTCTCCCATTTCTCGCCCTCAATAATTTGCAGATGAAAAAATCGAAGAATAAGTATAGAAAATAAGAGAAAAACCCCTCCAAAAACCCATACTAGGCGCTTATAAGCTACTAGCCAAGGCGAGGGACTACTATCTAACATTATTGCTTAGCCCCAACCGCGAGATTCCATTTAAGAATAGGAAGGTCTTTCTCTTTTTCTAGAGGAGATTTTGACATGATAGCAGTTTCAGAAACTGTAAGAACTTCTTGTAGCATTGGATATTTTAAATGACTAAACTCGCTGCAGCGTGCTAATTGCATAAGATGTTCAGGGCTCTCAAAAAGATCGATTTCATATTTTAGGCGATTATTCTGTTCTTTTAGCTTATTGAGCTCAGAAGAGAGTATAGGAATTTCTAATCGCAATCGAGTCACTGCATTTTGTGTATTTATATAAAAGCAAAGACAGCATCCAAAAACCCCTATACAGCAAGCTAATTGAATAAATACTCTCTTTAACATGATCACTTGATCCCTATATTTTCTCCACTACACGCATTTTTGCACTTCGAGCTCTAGGATTTATACGCATCTCTTTTTGAGTAGGAACTACTGGTTTTTTTGTCATTACATGCAAAACCGGCTCACAAACACGAGACTTAGATCGATCTGATGCTTGTCTGAAAATATGCTTTACGATACGATCTTCTAGACTATGAAAGCTAATAACACCCATAATACCACCAGAGGAAAGATATTGAATTGCTTTGGTAATGCCTTCGGTGATTCCTTCCAACTCGTGATTTACACACATACGCAGAGCTTGAAAAATCAAGGTTGCAGGATGGAGCTTACCCTTCAAAAGCGTCTTCAAAGAAGAGGAAATGGTATCAGCTAACTGAGTTGTGGTTTTAATGACCCTCTTGCGTCTTTCTTCCACAATTGCTCTAGCGGCTCTTTTCCAACGTGGCTCTTCGCCCAAACGAAATAGTTCACCTAATTGCTTTTCTGTCCAATGGTTTACAATTTCCATGGCAGTAAGAGAAGATGAAGGGTCCATTCTCATATCAAGAGGCCCCTCTTCTGAAAAACTAAAACCTTTACGCCTTTTGTCTAATTGCATAGAAGACACTCCTAGGTCAAAAAAAAACCATCCACGCATTGAATGTTTCTTTCATTTAAATATTGATCAAGGCTTGCAAAATTCCCTTGAATCATTTCCACCTTATCTTTCCAAGGTTCAAGCACTCTAGCTGCAATCTCAAGAGCCTCTGGGTCTTTATCACAACCGATAAATCTCTGAATCTCTGGATGCTCTTTTAAAATGGCTTTTGCATGCCCTCCTGCTCCCAACGTTCCATCAAAAAAAATAGATAGCTGTGAATCTTGAAAAAAACGTAACATTTCCTCTACCAAAATCGAAACATGTTCTGTTTGTCGATTATATGTCATCCATTTCCTCTTCTGGTTTTTCGAGTAAAGCAAATGCTTCTTCTGTTAGTTTAGCCAAATTCATATCAATATCTTCACCGCTTAGCACCGCTTCAAGCTGTGTGTCGTACTCTTTCTTTGGCCAAATTTCAATTTTGTTAAGAACGCCTGCGATTACAATTTCAGAGGTAATTCCTACTGCTTTTCTCAACGTGGATGGAACATGCACCCTTCCAATTTTATCGCATGTAGTTTGGTATAGTGTGGAAAAAAACAATGTAAAAAACTTCTGATATTTGCCTAAATGTGATTTTTCTTGAAATTTAGCTATAATTCTTTGAATATCGCTTTGACGATAAATAGCTAAACATCCTCCTAATCCAAGACCTAAACTGAACTCTAATATACCATTTTCCACCAAACCAAAACGCATCCCTTGAGGAAGCACAAATCTTCCTTTTTCATCAATTTTAGTTACTGTTGATCCACTAAAAAAGAACTTGTGCATAAAGATACTTGGCCTATCATTCCCACATTTTCCCACAATCTATCACTAAAACATAAAGTTGGCAAGAATCTTAAGTAAATTTTAGTAAAAAACATTGTTCTAAAATGCTAATTGTTAATTATTAAAAATAAATTATTATTAAAGGGAAATTGGTGGAAAAGAGATTTTTTCTATCCTAAAAGCACCGATCTATTGATAATTTAGACGCAACATGGCAAATCTCTTAAATAAGAGCATAAAACAACTTTAGGTAAACAGCTATGCCACCACGTACAATTGATAACTTAGGAATTGAGGTCTCAACTCGATATGCAGAGGATTTAAAAGAGCTCGATCAAAAGCTACTGGTCGAAGCTCAGGGCATTCAAGAACAGACAGAAATAGAAATTACCTACCCATTCTTTCTAACAGAGTTAGAAATTTTGCTCGAACCTCAAAAACAGCAAACATGGGCAACTTTCACTCCTCCTAAAGGATATTTTGAGCAAAAAAAGCGGTTTTTTATGTTTCAATTGATCCCTTCTTTAGGATCGGAAGAAAAACATGAAACGCAAACGCAAAAGATCATTTCTCTGAAAACCTTTTCTAGAAAAAAAAAGGGTAATCAACAGCAAGAAGAAGAGCAAGGATCAGATCATTCCGATCGTGAAAAAGAATATCATGAGAAAGAGAAAAAAATACTCGTCTCTGTTTTACAAACCATTATGCATTTAGACAAAGAAATCCAAGAAATCAATGCTCGAAGAGGGCAATATCATAAAGGCTGACTTATAACCATGAATCAAATCGATTGGATATCTATATTAGGATGGAGTGACGAAGAGCTCTCCGATTTACGTTTTGTCGGTTACTCTTATATTAAACAAGGCAAATACGATATTGCGATCACTTTTTTTGAAGCGCTTATCATTTTATCTCCCTCTTCTCTTTACGATCTTCAGACCCTTGGTGCTTTATATCTACAAAAAAATAATAACCTAATGGCGTTAAATTATATTGAAAAAGCACTTAAACTCGATCCACTTCACCAACCTACTCTACTTAATCGAGTAAAGGTTCTATTCGCTTTAGGTTACAAAAAGCAAGCATTAGCTCAAGCTAAAGAACTGGAAAGAAGTCAAAACCCTGAAATTATCAATCAAGCTACAGCTCTTGTCATAGCGTATAGCTAAATAACTTTGAAACCACTTTTTAAATAAAAGAGTTGATTATATTTTTTTTCTTTCCTTGCCTTTTTAAGACTTAACTATTTACCTCTTCGATCATACAAACCTAAGCAAAAATCTATTGCCAGCTTTGTTCATCAATGTTAACTTGACGACATAAAAGATAGCCCAGAAGTATCTGTGGAAAGTTTGTTCATAAGTGTAATTAATTAGGAATCTATGTTGACAAAAACACCGCAAGAAGCATGGTCGGAATTTTTAGAAACTGTTGAAAAACGATGTTCCACTACAGAATTTCAGAATTGGTTTGCTCCGATTCGTATACGAGAAGAATGCACTGAAGAACTCTGCCTTGAAGTGCCAAACATTTTTGTTCAAGAATATCTCATGAATAATTACAAAAAAGAACTCAGTTCTTTTCTATCAGTAAAAACAACAGGTGAACTTAGTTTATCTTTTACTATTTCAGAAACAAAAAAAGCAGAGCCCTTACCACAAATTCCTTTGAGCCAGCTAGCTTCACCTGCTTCTCAACACGCCTTAGAAGTAAAGCTCAATCCTAATTATACATTTCAACATTTCATTGAAGGTCCTTCGAATCAATTTGTAAAATCTGCTGCTGTAGGAATTGCCACTCGTCCTGGTAAATCTTATACTCTTATGTTTATTCATGGAGGAGTGGGTTTAGGCAAAACCCATATTTTGCATTCTATCGGTCATCAAGTAAGAGAAAGACATAAAAAATTACGTGTTTATTGTATTACCACAGAAGCTTTCATTAATGACTTAGTCGATAATTTACGCAATAAGTCTTTAGATCGCATGAAACGGTTCTATCGCTCTTTAGATGTTTTACTCGTGGATGATATTCAGTTTTTACAAAACCGCCCTAATTTCGAAGAAGAGTTTTGCAATACTTTTGAGAGCTTGATCAATCAGGGAAAACAAATCGTAATTACTAGTGATAAACCTCCAGGACAACTCAAACTCTCTGAACGATTAATTGCAAGAATGGAATGGGGACTTGTAGCCAATGTAGGAATCCCCGATTTAGAAACACGAGTAGCGATCCTACAACACAAAGCAGAACAAAAAGGATTTCGTCTTCCTCAATCGATTGCATTTTTTATTGCAGAGCACATCTATAACAACGTACGTCAACTTGAAGGCGCTATCAATCGTTTAAATGCTTATTGTCGCTTGATGAAACTCGATGTTACACAAGAAGTTGTAGAAAGCACCTTAGGTGAATTATTTCAAACCTCTTCATATAAAAAGATTTCTGTAGACAACATCTTAAAAAGCGTAGCTACCATTTTTGGAGTACGGATTAGTGATTTAAAAAGCTCTGTTCGCTCAAAAGATGTCTCATTTCCTAGACAAGTTGCTATGTATCTTGCTAAAGAACTCATTAACGATTCCCTTATACGTCTTGCCTCTGCTTTTGGGGGCAAAACTCACTCTACTCTTTTACATGCTTGGAAAAAAATCGCAGGTCTTGTGAAAAAAGATGAAAGATTACGTCGTCAAATTGATATGGCTAGACGCAATCTAGAAGCTTAAAGAATTGAAGTCCATGTGAGTTAAAATTTTCTCTTTCATAAAAACCTATTTGCAAGTGCTTTATTGTAGCAATGAAGAACCTCTTGCCCTAACTACTGCTCACATACCGTAAGAAAAATGGCTCTATCCACAAAGGATTTTCCGCATATTCGATATGAGTATGCCATGGTTACTAAGATTTATGGAGAAAACCTTTTAGTCTTTACCAAAGAGCTTACATGCAGGGATTATCGCTGAAATTAATGAATTTGAAGTGCTTGTACTAGGAGTAGATGAATTATGGAGTTTTGTTAGAAATAAAAAAATGATCAATGACTATGGGATTGTAATGCACGCAAAATACTCGCTTTTCACGTTGAAAATAGAACAAAAACTTCAGGAGAAGTTTTAATGGCTAAATTTCCCATTGATTTTAAAAAAAATACTGCAGATAAATTCTCAGCTTATTTTTGAAATTATCCCCTTGGAAATAACATAACCCTGTTCGCAAAGGATCAGGAAAAATAAGTTATATTGAAAGATTTAACTGTACGATCAGGCAAAGATGTACAAGATTAATTCGAAAAACATGATCTTTTTCTAAAAAAATATCCAATCATATTGGTATGATTAAAATATTTATTTTAACAATAATTTAAAATCGCTACCTGCTTATGACCACTAGTAAATTAGCATTAAAGGTGTTTATATGACAATAAATAGCAGCAACAACAATCCATCTCAATTAAAGCACGCACTCACAAGTATTTTAAAAGAATGGGAAAAAGAAGCATCTTCAGAAGAAAATAGAAGAGAAGCTACAAATAGAATTCTTGATTTTTTTAATTGCAAAGAAAAGTCTCTATTAGATTTATCCTACTTAAACTTAAGTTCTTTGCCTGATGTTTTCAGTCATCTCTCTGAATTAGAAGAACTAAACCTTAATGGTAACAGACTTACAACTTTTCCTGGTACGAATATCGGCTTAACTGCATTAAAGTTAAAGATCATACATATTAATAATAAAATATTTGCTACGCTATTTGGTATACTTACTTACAGGGCTGTTTTAGCTCAAAAACAGCAATTGGACCACGTCTTAAACCAGTGGATAGAAAAATCTCTTTCTGAAGAAAATCAAATAGAAGTTAAAAAGAGAGTTTTTGATTTTTTTAATAATAGCACAAAAAAAAATTTAAACTTATCTAATCTAAACTTAAGCTCCTTACCCGATATTTTTAACATTTCTTGCTTTTGTCATAGATTAAAACAGTTAGATCTCAGCAAGAACCAACTTACAACCCTGCCTGATACATTCGGCAACCTATCTCAACTAACAGAACTAGATCTTAGTACTAATCAACTTACAACCCTACCTGATACATTTGGCAATCTAGCTCAACTAATATGGTTAGATCTTAATACTAATCAACTTACAACATTACCTGATACACTTGGCAATCTAGCTCGACTAGCAGAACTAGATCTTAGTACTAATCAACTTACAACCCTGCCTGATACATTCAGCAATCTAGCTCAACTAACACAGTTAGGGCTTAGCATCAATAAACTTACAACCTTACCTGATGCATTCAGCAGCCTATCTCAGCTAGCAATACTAGATCTTAGTACTAATCAACTTACAAACTTACCTGATACACTTGGTAATCTATCTAGACTAACAGAACTAGATCTTAGTATTAATCAACTTACAACCCTGCCTGATACATTCGGCAATCTAACTCAACTAATATGGTTAGATCTTAGTACTAATCAACTTACAGCCTTACCTGATGCATTCAGCAGCCTATCTCAGCTAGCAATACTAGATCTTAGTACTAATCAACTTAGAACCTTACCTGATACACTTGATAATCTATCTAGACTAACAGAACTAGATCTTAGTACTAATCAACTTACAACCTTACCTGATACACTTGATAATCTATCTAGACTAACAGAACTAAATCTCAAGGAGAATCAACTTACAGCCTTACCTGATACATTCAGCAACCTATCTAAGCTAACAATACTAAATCTCAGCGAGAATCAGCTTACAATCTTACCCGATACATTTGGTAATCTATCTAGACTAATAGAACTAGATCTTAGTACTAATCAACTTACAACCCTGCCTGATACATTCGGCAATCTAGCTCAACTAACACAGTTAGGGCTTAGCACCAATAAACTTACAACCTTACCTGATGCATTCGGTAATCTATCTCGACTAAAAATATTAGAACTTAGCAATAACTATTCTTTAACTGAAATCCCTCTGAAAATACTAGAGCTTCCCGAATCTAGTGTTATTGCTTTGAGAGGGAACCATAATATTGATCCAGTGATTCTAGAATACCTTTTAACAGCTATTGCTAGTTTTCGTTACAAGGGTCCTAAGATCATTCTTCATAATACAATGAAAGAGTTCGTAGCAATGATGTATCAATTAATAAAAAAGCCTCCTAGAGAGTTTTCTAAGCTTGAAGAATCAGAAGATTTGTACCTTTGGCTAAAGCGACTATTTGATATTGCTGACTTTAAAAAGGGAGGAGAATTACAAAAAGAATTAATTACTCAAGTGATAAACTACTTAACCGAAGCTAATGACAACCAAGAGTTTCGTGCAACTTTTGATACGATTATTCATGATGCAGTAAGAACATGTGGTGATAGAATGGCATTGTCTATTATAAATTTAGATGTTGCTCATCAACTTGCAACTGTTTCTTTTACAAACATGCATGCTCTAGCAGATCTTCTTAAAGGTTTATGGGCTATCAATATGTTAGAAGCAATTGCTGAAAATAAAATTAGCGTTTTACGATCTGAAGCTGAAGATCCTGATCAGGAAGTTGATGAAGTGGAAATATACCTTGGATACCTCATCAAACTCAAAGAGGATTTAAACCTTCCTGTAAACATGCAAAATATGCTTTTCTTTGACTGCAGTCAACTAACTCCTGACGACCTACAAGAGGCTAAAGCATTTGTCTTGAGCCAGCAGAGCCATCAAAAAGCGTATTTTGCGTTTCTTAATCTTCATGATAAATGGATAGCAGCTCTTTCTACTCATTATAAAGAAGAATATCAATCTATAGTAGATGCAAGAGAAAATTCTGCTAGCTTAGAAAACCCAGACTATATTGCTATTGAGGAAAACTTCAATAAACAACTAGAAGCACTAACCGAAAAAGCTCTATCAAGAAAAAGGGCATTATTGAGGGACTCTTCTTTAAATGAGTCAAAAAGAGTCCGCTTCAATATTCTATAGCAATTTAACTTTAAACTTTCACGACAAAGAAGTATGATGCTTACATGGCATATTCCTATGATTTAAGAAAAAAAGCATTAGACTATATAGAGAAAGGCAATTCAAAAGAAGAAGCAAGTCAAATCTTTGGAGTGACGGCGCGTAGCATATTTAAAAAGACGTCCTAATAAAATTGAAGGAGAAAAGCTAAAAGCGTACCTTCAAGAGAATCCGGATAACTACTTAAAAGAAATAGCCGAATGCTTTGGAGTAACGATAACTGCGGTCTTTTATGCATGTAAAAGACTAAAGATTACTTTAAAAAAAAGACGCCCTTCTATCAAGAAAGAGATGATGAGAAAAGAGAGTAGAGGAAATTGCTGAAGAAGATCGAGTTTATGTCGATGAAAGTGGGATTAATGAATATCTTCAAAGGAAGAATGCGAGAGCACCCAGAGGGGAAAAAGCGTATGGTCTGTATCAGGAAATCGTTATCACAGAGAAAGTTTTATAGCAGCTAAGAATCGATCAAACATTTTAGCACCCTTTTGTTATACAGGAACATGTAATACCCAGTTGTTTAACATGTGGCTCGAACAAATACTCATCCCTGAGCTAAAACCTGGACAAGTAGTTATTTTGGATAATGCGAGTTTTCATAAGTCCAAAGAGAGTTTAGAAATCATTAAAAGAGCTAGATGCGAAGTATTATTTTTGTCTCCCTATTCTCCTGATTTGAATCCTATCGAAAAGTTTTGGGCACATTTTAAGAAAAGAGTAAAAGAAGCCTTAACCTGATATTCAAACCTTGCAGAAGCTATTGATCAATCTTTTTTACAAGTGTGTAGTTAATGGAAATTTTAAATTCAAATTACTATAGTATGCAGAAAATGTAGTAAATAGTTAAGTCATTGCTTACAACAGATGCTTTTGAGTATAGGCGGTCTTGACTTCCTTAAGCCTAGACAAAGAAATCATTCAAAAATAAGCTCTTGCAAATCACTATATACAAAATCAGCGTAAAACGTCTGTTAGTAAAAGAGGTTTTAGCAAGAAGGTTTGGGATATCAAACCCATATAACTGATGTAATCTAGAAGCTTAAAGGGCCAAGCAGTGTGAGCCCCATTAAGCTTTTAGGGTTTTCTCTCTTTATTATTTGTATGCTTTTATCATAACTCTGATCTTGTTGAAAACTTATTAATAAAACATGACTATTTTGTAATTTCTTCAAAAAAAATCGTCTATGTGGCACCTGTAAAATTTTACTCATTTCTTTTGCTAGTAGAATAGATAGTTTCTTATGCGTGCATAAATTAGGTACAATATAATCAGGTAGAGAAAAGTCTAACCTTAGATATTGATAGGCCATAAGTGCTGCTATAGATGGAACTCTATAGTGCTGTCCTTTAAGAACCTTTTCTAATAAAGCATAAAGGGGTACCTTTTGCTCACTAACATACGCTTGTTTTATATTGGCTTGATGCATGCAAGATAAACAATAGGACTCATAGGAAGCAGAAAAACAACAAGAGCATCTCTCTTCTTTCTCTAAAATATCGATTAAATCAAAACACTCTTTGCAAAAGATATGTCTTTTAGAATTACAGAGTTCGTGACAATAGATACAAATAGAAGGATAACAGATCTTTTGAATAACACCACTTAAATTCTTTAAAAGAACTCTCATTACAATACTCTTAAAGGAAAGATACCTTAACTGGATTTGTTACAGTTAGGGTATCTTTTTAACTAATCACCGATTTTTCCAACAACTTGTTTTCTCTAAGGTATTTCCAGAGTTATCTCGAGCTTCTACTAACTACAATTGGTTTAGGTCTAAAATACCATGATGCACTTCCACAAAAAAACGACTTAAAGTTCATACAGTCCCAAGAATATTTTGAGACGTAACATTACGATCAGCTAGATATTTTAGATGTAAAACTTTAATATGAAAAGCACTCTTATATTTTTATCCCAAGCAATTTTTGGCAAAAAACAATACAGAGCCATCTTGCACCCAACATTCCAAAAACGCTAAAGAGCTTTTTTTTCATCGAATGAACTCTTTATATTGTTCTTCTGATAGGAGTCTTTCTAATTCCTCTTTGTCTGTAATTTTAACCTTAAAAAGCCAACCATCGGTTTCAGCTGCTTGGTTAATCCCTTGAGAAAACTCTTGTAATTTTTCATTAATTTCTAAAACTTCTCCAGATACAGGAGAATAAATATCTGCTGCTGCTTTGGTAGATTCAAGTACAGCAATTTCCTGACCGGCTTTTACCAGTTTGCCAACAGAGGGTAATTCCACATATACGATTTCCCCAATTTCTTTTTGAGCAAAATGAGTAATTCCAACCGTGCCTACTTCATTCTCCATTCTAATCCACTCATGTGACTCTGTAAATTTCATATAAAAATACTCCCTTTTATCAATTCACAACTAGCCCAATAACGAGGATGCTGTTCTGTTAATGGGAAAGCAGAAGAAAAATGTTGAAAAGCTCCTTTGCTATGTAAACGATAGTTTATTGCTATACGAGAAAACTGCAATGGATCATAGCCATGTAAACAATGCGCTGGAATGATAACTCTAACGATATAAGATTTGCGATGATCCTGTAGATTTACTTGTATATCTTCTGCTAAACAAAGAGGATGTGCGTCTTCTGTACGAAAAATCGTTATCTCTTTTGCAAATGTCTCATCATTTGCTTTCTGAGGAAGAATGAAAAATTGATGACAAAAGCGATGTGTAAAGCTAATGGTTTTTAAGTCTCTTGTATCAAAAAATAGTTCTATTTTATCTGTAGATTCTAAAAGCTTATCAAAAAATAGATCGCAGTAAATCGCCTGTTCATTCCAAGCTATTGCAACCTCTGCAAAAGAAACTTCATTGAGCAACTTAGAAGTAGAAGGCAATAAAAACTTTTTCCTCATCACCTTGATAGAGGGTTGATTTTTAGCATGTAAAAGCTTGCACTGAATAGCAAAACAATCAAGCGGTACAATAGGACTTATCTCTTCTAATAGATCAATTGTCATTCAAGCTCCTTATCGGAAAAAACAATGCAATTTCCTTCTACTATTTTTTCTAGTAAATGACGCATCACATCTCGACATGTATCAAAAGAAAGAAATTGGAATCCCTGCTCTATTTTTTCTAAAGGCACTTCTTTTAAACGCTCTTTAGAACATACTTTAGCAAAGGCTAAAGAACCCGAAGATCCTATAGAAATAGGCGACCATTGATTGACAGGAATCTCGACCCAATCATCCGTTGGGAAATCCAGTTTTTGGCTACGAGAAATGCACAATGAAGTAGAAGTTAGCTCCCATTGTTTAGGTAAATGAAGCACAGCACCTAGTTCTAATTGCTGTTTTGCAGATTGCATGAATCCATACAAACGATATTTACAGTAAAAGATCCCAGGTAACTGTTTACTCATCCCTGGTAAGTCCCCAAATATCTTTACATATTCCTGTTCAATAGCAAGCAATAAAGGCTCATATAAAATACGCGCTATCTGTTCTTTTACCTCATAAAAAGGTTTAAAATTCCCATTTCCTTGAAGAAATAACCCTTTCCCTTTACGTATATTTGGATAGGCATTTTCTAATTTTTGATCGAGAATAGCATCTAAAGTGCCATCTTGAAAAGCTTCTTCAAAATTAACCAACTCTTTCTGAACATCGCGGCTAACTAACTCTATGCGATAAAAGTTATTTGCATCCACATTATAACATTCCTCTATCGATCCTAATGGAGCATTTTCTAAAAAAACAGCACATTCTTTATCGTTAAGTAAGGAGCTATAAGGACCTTGAGCTACTGGTTTTTTCCTTAAGGACAATTCGACGGTTTCCAGAGGTCTTTGTTGCAAAGCTTGCATAATAAGTTCTTTATCTTGTCGAACCATTTCGAGTCTTGCGACTTGATCTATAGCAGTACGAGACTCTATTTGATCTAATACCTCTCTACGATCTGAAGAGTTTTTAATTTCAGAAAACCTCTTTTGTAAAAAA
The DNA here is from genome assembly GCF_015356815.2 of Candidatus Rhabdochlamydia porcellionis. Lineage (GTDB taxonomy): Bacteria > Chlamydiota > Chlamydiia > Chlamydiales > Rhabdochlamydiaceae > Rhabdochlamydia > Rhabdochlamydia porcellionis. Next base: position 322,953 of record NZ_CP075585.1, on the reverse strand, counting down.
GACCATCCTTCATCCGTAACTTCCCATTCCCAAGTACTTTTAAGGCTAATTTGAGCAGCAAGCTCCTCTATGTTAATAGAGCTTAAACGAACCTCTACTTTTTTTTGCACAAGCGCTGGCTCTCTTGCTTCAATGCTATTCAAAGAAGCAAATTCTAAAGGTAGATTCAAACTCTTTGGTTGTTCAAGAGATACGGCTTCTAAGTATACCTGCAATTTAAGAAGTGCAGAAAAATCGTGTAAACGTAAATAAGAAGGTAGTTCATACAATTCAACTTCTACACTTTGATCCGCAAATAAATGAAATTGCTTTTGCGCTAATGGATCATTAAAAACGCTTCCAGAAGTATCCAATACCAAACGTCGAAATAGCATAACATGGCGCCAAGCATTTACGACATCGACCTCATTTAATCCAAGCACCTGTAATTCACGTTGAAAGTATTGCATAGCTTGGCCAGGTTCGAGTGATTTATTTTGAAAAAGCTGCTTGTATCCCTTATAAATGTTTTGCAAGAGATCGGTTTGTGCTTCTTGTTTGGTAATTTGATATTTTTTTTGTTCTGCAAGAGAAGATACATTTAAAATAAATTGACTAGCTAAATGGATAAATCTATCCCCAAACCAATCTTTTACATTTTTGAATCCAAATAAAGACAACTCTATTTCTGTTAAACGAGGATCTTTAGGAACTCCTGCTTTTTGCTCTTGAAAATGCAATACCTGTTGCATAGCTTCTTTAGGAAAAGCTATTTGATCGAGATACAACTGGCATAATGTAGAAAATCTATGAGCATCCATCTTCGAATTTTTCAACTGCTCTAAGTGCTCTAATAATCCAGGGGAATAACTTTTCCAAATAGCCCTACAACTTAATTGAGCATCATAAGGATGGGTATAGGGCTTAAATAGAGCGATAACCTTTTCCTTCTTTTTAAGCTCCGGTTCCAAATAAGGAAAATACTGTTCGGCTAACATCACAGCAAGCCCTGTCTCTAAAAAATTCTTTTCAATTACTCCATCGTTCAATAAATGAGGCCAATTACTACGGTCGGTATCAAAGATGGAATGATTAAGTAATTGACTTAAGACCAATAATTCTTTGGAATAAATTGGTCTCCCATTAACAGTCTTACCGATCTGCTTATCAGGAGTGGATTCCATCATTTGCGTATTGATCCCTACTACGGAAAAAGAGATCCCTATAATAATGGTTACAAAAATAAAAAAAACTTTCTGATATTTGCGAAAAAATTCTAGCATAAAGCTTTCCCGACCTTTAAGTGCTTTATTAAATGATAACTGCCATATTACAAGGAAATAAAAAAATTGCCTAAACAAAAAAAAAGTTTTAGCAAAAGGAGAATCCTTTTCTAGAGAAAGTATAAATTCATTATAAAATTTTTAATATTTAAAATAAATTTTAATATTTTTTTTTAATTGCTATTAAACTTTTGTTATTGTATAATGTTTTTTTATCACTAAAACTAAGAATTAGTTATGACAATCTCTAGCCCTTCAAGCTTTATTCATTCAGAAAAATCTTTTTCAGACATTTTTTTTGGAGCAAATGCATTTTATAGTCAGCCTGAATATTTAGAGGCTACAAAACAAGATTTGTCTTTAACTAGGCCTTTGCTTGTCAGTTACACATGGAATACCGAGCATAAAATTATTAGAATTGCAAAGCAAATCCTATCAATCATTGTTTGCCCAACAGCTTTTTCAATCACTGCTTTTTCAATGAGTCTTTCTCTTATTGGAAAAATCTCCTTGATAAAAGCAGCACTCATTTGTTCACCTATGTCTCTTCTTTTCTTTGCTAGAATTCTGATTTTGCCTGCTTCATGTCTAGGTTCTTTTGCTTCAATCACAAGCTTTATATTTAAAAAATGTTCTTTACATGAGAGAAGATCGGAACTTGAATTAAAGAATGAATGGAAGTACAAGCGCATAACTATTGAAACTGATGGATATAAAATAGATAGCATAATAGCTGGTAAGCCATCTACTTTCAATAATGGTAGATGGACTCTAATATCCAATGGGAATGGTGAACTTTATGAATTCAAATTGGATGAAGAGTTAAATAATTTTTTATCTAAATGTAACAGCAATGCTATTTTGTTCAATTATCCAGGAGTGGGAGTGAGCTCTGGTTTACCTAGTAAGCAAGCAATGGTCAAAGCTTATCGTGCCATGCTAACCTTCTTAGAAGATGAAGAAAAAGGTATTGGTGCTAAAGAGATTATTGGATCTGGCTTTTCTCTGGGTGGAGGTATACAAGGAGAAGCATTAAGAATACATCCATTAAAAAAAGATATAAAATATGTTTTTATCAAAGACAGAACGTTTTCTTCTTTAAGTCGGCTAGTTCCATTAATAACATGCAAATTCTTTGGTTTTTTAATAAAACCTCTTGGTTGGGAAATGGATTCTGTAGCTTCTTCTCAAAAGCTACAAGCGCCAGAGATCATCTTACAAGCAACTCTACCAAAATATCCTTATGAAAACTATGTATACGAACTAAAAAACAGCAATAATCTAGCTGAAACAGACGGTGTAATAGAAAAAAAAGGCTCCTTAGCTTTTGAATTGCTGGAATTAGGAGCTCGTAAGAATAAACATTTTCTAGGAATTAGATCTTCTCATAATGATCCATTAGACACAGCTTCTGTTGAGCGTTTGTCTGAAATTGTTAATAAAACCTTCTCAGAAGATTTAGAGCTACTTACACAAGTAGAATGTAGGTGAGAATATATTCAAGCTTTCTTATGCTTCTTGTTTTTCTATATTTTTACAAAGAGAATTCAATAATATGCTCTTTTTGATGTTATTGTTTGATAAATCTATTCTCAATACGACTTAGCAAAAATCACTCGTCTTGTACTTTTTTTACCTGTAAAGGGACATGTTCCCTCCTCTTCTTCGTCTAATGGGATGCAACGGATGGTAACCCCTAAATCTTGTTTAATTTCTTCTTCTATGTCGAGATCTTCTGAGAAATGAGTTAAGGCAAATCCTGCATGGATCTCAGGATTTTTAGGATTTTTAGGAGTAAAAAATGCATAGAAGTCTTCTTGAGTATCAATTTTATGGGTATGAGTGTTTCTAAAATCCAACGCTCTTTGCAGAAGTGTATCTTGGATAGAATCGAGAATATCTCTAATGGATAAGAGAAGTTTTTGTTTAGAAAATGTCTTTTTTTCTCTATGAGGACAATCTCTCCGCGATACAGGCAAGAGGTCTTGTTCTATGTCTCGTGGACCTACTTCAATTCGAATAGGAATCCCCTTTTTAATCCAAGACCAGAGTTTTTCTCCTCCTCTTAAGTCTCTTGTATCGATGATGACCTCTAAAGACCTACCTACATAGGATAAACCACGGAGTTCTTCTGCTAGGGACCTGCAATAGTTAAGCACCTCTTCTCTTTTCTCTTCTTTATGTATCACAGGGAGCAGGACAATCTGAGAGGAAGCAATCTTAGGAGGTAAAATTAATCCATCATCATCACTGTGAGTCATTACAAGAGCTCCAATCAACCTGGTGGTTACTCCCCAAGAAGTAGTCCAAGCAAATTGCGATTCTCCTTGTGGATCCTGAAAAAGAATCTGGGAAGCCTTGGCAAAATTCTGTCCAAGAAAATGCGAGGTTCCCGCCTGCAGGGCTTTGCGATCTTGCATCATTGCTTCAATGCAATAGGTAGAAACAGCACCTGGAAATCTCTCAGAAGCGGTTTTTTCTCCTTTAATGACGGGAATAGCCAAAAATTCATATGCAAATTGCGTATACACGTCGAGCATGAGTTTTGTCTCTTCTTGCGCTTGCTCCTTCGTGGCATGCGCTGTATGCCCTTCTTGCCATAGAAATTCTGTCGTACGTAAAAACATCCTTGTTCTCATTTCCCAACGAACTACATTCGCCCATTGATTAATCAGAAGAGGGAGATCGCGATAAGAAGTTATCCACTTGGAAAAAGCATCACCAATAATTGTTTCTGAAGTAGGACGCACAACCAAGGGCTCTTCTAACTCTTCTGCTGGGATTAATTTCCCCTCTTGATTTTTTTCTAAACGATGGTGGGTAACCACCGCACATTCTTTGGCAAAACCTTCTACATGCTCTGCTTCTTTTTGCAAAAAGCTTAAAGGAATAAATAGAGGGAAATAAGCGTTTTGATGGCCGGTTTTTTTTAGCATAGAATCGAGCACTCTTTGCATATTTTCCCAGATCGCATATCCCCAAGGTTTGATAACCATACAGCCTCTAACAGAGGAATGCTCTGCAAGATCGGCTGCTTTTATGACTTCTTGATACCATTCTGCATAGTTTTCTTGGCGGGTAGGTTGAATTGCGGTGCGCTCTTTCATGATAAGCCTCTTTAACAATTTGCTTGTGAATATTTTAAGCAAATGCGGTTTAAATCACAGGCTAAAAGTGTTTGAAGATCCACCTTTGCTGCCTCTATTTGTGCTTTTGAAACAGCTTGATCCCCTAAAAGAGGAAATGTGTGCCTATACATAGCATCAATCACTTCTTTAGAACGAATGATTTGATTAAGGTAATTGCGATTGGGAAGCTGTAGACAAATACTCCCCTGATGTAGGAAGCCTTTTTTTGTTTTACGTTGAGCAGCCCCTGCTACCTTCTTATTTTTTAGCATTACATCATATTGGGTTGGCTTTGCCATACAAAAATGTTTACAATCCTTAACTGAAGAAGCTTCCTCTTGAGGAGTAAGGTAAAAGGAAGTACTATTCCCCAAAAAAGACTCAATTGAGGATAGGACAACCGCATTAATGAGTGCGTAATTATTTAAGGTATTTACTGAATAAAGAGCGCAACTAGCTGGTACTAAAACGCTAAAAGCAAAATCCCAAATATGAAAAATCACTCCTCCCCCTGTCGGTCTTCTTGCTAAGTCAAGCAGCCCAATTTGGTCTAAAAAAAGCAAGGAGGCAGGATCTGCAAAATAGCCATAAGTCGCACTAGGAGACTCCCATTCATAGAAATGAAGTACTGGGTTTAAAAAATTTTCAGCATTTTCTAAGAGCTCCATATCAAAGCGCATATTTTCCTCGGCACTTTTTCGCTCAGTATGTATAATTATACATTCGGTAGTTTCCATGAATTCACTATATTTTTTTAAATTCTAAAGCTCAAGAATACCTAAAAAAGAAAAATTGTTCATTTAAAATAGCTTATAAATGCGAAGAAATCTCTTGATTAACTTTGTCTAATTTGTCAAAAAAAGGAAAAAGCCCCTAAAATTATCGGTTTATAAGAGGATGGGATAAAAAAGGTAATATATGTTTGATAAATTCACTAATCGTGCTAAGCAAGTCATTAAATTTGCAAAAAAAGAAGCTCAACGCCTTAACCACAACTACCTTGGAACCGAACACATCTTACTTGGTTTGCTCAAACTCGGTCAAGGAATTGCTGTTAATGTACTTCGTAATTTTAATTTAGATTACGATACTGTACGTGCTGAAGTAGAAAGGCTTGTTGGATTCGGGCCAGAAATCCAGGTCTATGGAGATCCTGCACTAACGGGAAAAGTAAAAAAAGTTTTTGAATACTCTAACGAAGAAGCCGCAAATCTTAATCACAATTATGTAGGAACAGAGCACCTATTGCTAGCTCTTTTACGCCAACGTGATGGCGTTGCTGCGCAAGTACTAGAAAATCTCAATGTGAATTTAAAAGATATTTACCGAGAAATCCTTAAAGAATTAGAAATCTTTAATTTACAACTTCCTCCCTCTGGTATGAGTTCTTCAAATAACCCTAATTACTCTTCTACAAGTAAAGGCCCAGAAAAAGGAATGGCTTCGGAAAAAATGCCTGCGCTAAAAGCCTACGGCCACGACTTAACCGAAGCTTGCCGCGAAGGAAAACTCGACCCAGTAATCGGTAGAAAAGAAGAAGTGGAGCGTCTGATTTTAATTCTCTGTAGAAGACGCAAAAACAATCCTGTTTTAATCGGAGAAGCAGGTGTGGGGAAAACAGCAATAGTAGAAGGGTTAGCTCAAGCAATCGTTAAAGGGGAAGTGCCCGACCATTTGATCAAAAAACGCTTGATTTCACTGGACCTTACTCTAATGATTGCAGGAACTAAATACCGCGGACAGTTTGAAGAGCGAATCAAAGCGGTCATGGATGAGATTAAAAAGAATGGAAATATCCTTCTCTTCATCGATGAGCTACATACGATTGTTGGAGCAGGAGCTGCTGAAGGAGCCATTGATGCATCCAATATTTTAAAACCAGCTCTCTCTCGTGGTGAAATCCAGTGTATTGGTGCAACTACCATTGATGAATATCGCAAACATATTGAAAAAGATGCCGCTTTAGAAAGACGTTTTCAGAAGATTCTCGTTACACCTCCCTCTGTTGAAGAAGCCGTTGCTATTTTAATGGGCCTAAAAGCCAAATATGAAGATCATCACAAATGCATTTACACCGATTCCTCAATTAAATCTGCTGTATACCTATCAGATCGTTATATTATAGGAAGATTCCTACCGGATAAGGCAATCGATTTGATCGATGAAGCTGGAGCTAAAGCGCGGATTGCAACTATGCCCCAATCTCAAGAGATTACAAAATATGAAACAGAAATCGACAAGGTTCTTGTAGCTAAAGAAACTGCTTTGGAAAAACAAGAGTATGAAGAAGCTGCCAAATTACGCGATACTGAACAGAGTCTACGAGAGCAGTTAAAGCAGATCAGTGAAAGATGGAAAAATAACAAAGAACAACACCAAGTGATTGTTGATGAAGAAGAAGTTGCAGAAATTGTAGCAAAGCAAACAAAAATCCCTCTGACAAGGTTAACAGAAGGAGAAACTACAAAAGTGCTTAAGATGGAAGAGATCCTAAAGGAAAACATTATCGGTCAAGATGATGCAGTAAGCGTTGTTTGTAGAGCCATTCGCCGAAGTAGAGCTGATATTAAAGATCCCAATAGACCCATTGGCGCTTTTCTATTCTTAGGACCCACAGGTGTCGGGAAAACGCTATTAGCAAAGCAACTTGCCATCAATATGTTTGGTGGCGAAGATGCCCTGATTCAGGTCGATATGTCTGAATACATGGAGAAATTTGCTATCAGTCGCATGACAGGTTCTCCTCCTGGATATGTAGGCCATGAAGAAGGCGGTCAATTGACAGAACAAGTAAGACAAAGACCTTATTGCGTGGTATTATTTGACGAGGTAGAAAAAGCACATCCTGATGTGCTGAATATGCTTTTACAAATATTAGAAGAGGGACGCCTAACCGACTCATTTGGTCGCCGAATTGACTTCCGTAATACCATCATCATTATGACTTCCAATTTAGGAGCAGATCTTATTCGCAGATCTTCTGAAGTAGGCTTTGCAGCAAGTGAAGGTACTCCTGACTATAAATCTATGGAAGAGACCATTAGACGCTCAGTTGCTAAAGGATTTAAACCAGAGTTTATCAACCGTCTAGACGGAATGATTATCTTTAAACCTCTAGATAGAGCTCATCTCTTTAACGTCATTGAATTAGAGGTGAAAAAAGTATTAGAGCGCCTAGCTAGAAAGCAAATATCTTTTACTCTCGATGAGAAAGCAAAAGACTTTTTAGTAAATAAAGGCTTTGATCCTGCAATGGGAGCTAGACCTCTGCGCCGCATCATCGAACAATACCTAGAGGACCCTTTAGCAGAACAGCTTCTGCTCAATCCAGGTAAAGGCGGACACTGGTCAATCTCAGCAGACGAGGATAAACTCTTACTCACCCCTTTAGAAGAGTGTTTGACCATAGCTGATAAACAAACTCCCACAGAAGGCGCTTAAAAGAAGAAGCTCTTAAGAAGGAGTTAAAACTCCTTCTTTCTGCCCTTACAGACTAATATCGGCCAAAAATCTTGAAAAATGGCCGTATTACATCAACTAATCCAGGAGCCAGCGCCTATTAGACTATATGAATTACTTGAAAAACTCGGAAGTAATTATACCGAAAGAAGTGTAAGGCGCTGGCTTACTGCGTCGAAAAACTCGGAAATAAACGTGGAACTAGATATAAAGCCATCCAGCATCAGCATAAAGATATTAACGATAATTGTTTTAGCTCTAAAAGCAAAAAAATACTTAAGCAGGTACAACTTCCCATCTACGAACGAATTCCATTACCTATATGGACGATTGGCTTGAGATTTACCAGCCAAATAGCAGTTTTTATACTCCATTAGAACTGAGATTACAGTTACATAAAGCAGGAAAGCGCTCTACCCTTTCAGTACCAGCTGGGACCTATGCACATCAAATTTTTAACCGCCTCCTTATCGATCTTTCCTATAATTCTTCTAGATTAGAAGGTAATACATATTCATTATTAGATACAAAAAAACTCATTCTTGAAGGAATAAGCCCCGAAGGGAAGCTTGACGAAGAGAAAATTATGATTCTCAATCACAAAGAAGCTATTTGCTATTTAGTGGATACAGCTCCTCGATTAGAAATAGATAAAGAAACTATTTGCACACTACACTTTCTTCTCTCAGATGGATTGTTAGAAGTTGCTCGACATGCAGGAAAAGTCAGGGATCATGGAGTTCGCATAGGAGGTTCTGTCTATATTCCTTTTGAAGACTCCAAGCAATTAAAAATGCGCCTTGATCGTATCACTAAAAAGGCTGCACTGATTAAAGATCCATATGAGCAAAGTTTATTCTTGCTTATACATATCTCCTATTTACAAGCATTTGCAGATGTAAATAAACGCACCGCCCGCCTTAGTGCTAACATTCCTCTGATTAAAAATAACCTTGTTCCTTTATCATTTAGTGATGTTGAAAGAAATGATTACACTTCAGCTATGATTGCGGTTTATGAGCTACAAAATGTACACCCAATCCTTGATTTGTATGTATTCTCTTATATGCGGACTTGTGCCTTGTATGATTCAACAGTTAAAACGATAAATTATGATGAAATACGAGTACGTTATCGACAGCAACGCCGTATTATTATCAGTCATATTATCACTTATAATTTAGCAGGAAGGTCTTTGCATAAATATATTTCTACCCAAACCTCAAAGCTAATAAAAAAAGAAGACCAAACTCCTTTTATTGAAGATGTTATGGAGGATCTTAAAGAAATAGATGAGAGTCGTATTGTTGGCCTTGGTATTACAAAAGATCAATTAAAGAACTGGCTTAATTTAAACCAAGCCAATCAAAAAAAAATACATGAAATTTTGAAAGTTTAAATCCTGTCTAGTTTTTTTTGTTTTTTTGTAGTATAATTACTTCAAAAAAAATGCCTCATATGAAAAAAATAGTTGTTGTTGGGATGTCTGGAGGAGTAGACTCCTCTGTTGCAGCCTTGTTGCTTAAAGCAAAGGGTTATCAAGTCATAGGCCTTTTCATGAAGAATTGGGATGAAAAAGATGAAAAAGGCACCTGTCTTTCGTCTTCTGATTTCGAAGATGTCCAAAGAGTTTGTGCACAGATCGATATCCCTTGCTATACGGTAAACTTTGTCAAAGAGTATCAAGAATCTGTCTTTTCTCATTTCCTTACTGAATTAAAAAAAGGTTATACTCCAAATCCAGATATTCTCTGTAACCGAGAAATTAAATTTAAGGTTTTTCTTGATAAAGCAATGAGTCTTGGCGCTGATTACCTGGCAACTGGCCACTACTGTACCATAGAAAAAGAAAAGTCCTTTTACCTACATAAAGGCCGAGACCTTAATAAAGATCAAAGCTATTTTCTTTATACCCTTTCACAAAAGATATTAGAAAAAGTCCTCTTTCCGATTGGACACCTAACTAAACAAGAAGTGCGCTCAATTGCATTATCGCATAATCTCTTCACAGCCAAAAAAAAAGATAGCGTAGGGATCTGTTTTATTGGCAAACGCAACTTCAAAAAATTCCTTCTTCCTTATCTTGGTTATCAAAAAGGTGCATTTGAAAATACGCAAGGACGAATTTTGGGTTATCATGATGGTCTTGCTTATTATACAATTGGCCAACGTAAAGGATTAAAAATTGGAGGAGCTGGCGATGCTTGGTTTGTTGTTGCCAAAGATATCAAACGCAATGTCATTATTGTCGAGCAAGGCTTAGACCATCCCAGCCTTTATCAATCAGAGCTTATTGCAACAGATTTAAGCTGGATAGCAAATTTTCCCTTTCAAACACCTTATCCTTGCTCTGCTAAAATCCGTTACCGACAAAAAGATCAAGCTTGTATCATTGAAAAAATCTCCGAGGGAAAAGCTTTTGTACGCTTCTTAGAACCTCAAAGAGCCATTACTCCTAGACAATCGATTGTATTCTATACTGGTAATCGTTGCCTAGGTGGTGGGATGATTGAGCCAGAAGCTATTTTAAGGCTTTAGCAGATAAATCTGTGTTTGAAAGATTTTCTAACTTATCTTTTATACAGCCTTTTACTTTTACTGCATGATAAATATTCCCCCCTAAAATATCTGCAATGCGCTCCTTGTATATCACGTGTTTTGTACTAGGATACGTAGGGTTAAATCTTTTTATAAACCGATTTCTCTTCTCAAAAAGATTCTGAGAAAGTGTTAATTTCGGTAAACCGAAAACAAATAGATTATTGAGAAAAGATAAATCTATATCTCTTTTTAAGAGAGCTAAATCTTTATTAGTATCTATAGCAGTTCGAACGGAATTAATTAATAGTAACATAATAAGAACCTATTATTAAATTATTTGTTTTTATAACTAATGCTACGACAATGAAAATAACATTTTCATCATAAAAATCAATCTGGTGTTTTTAGTTAAATTAAACTAAATAAATTAATTTATATATTAACATTTAAATTAAGCATTTGCATTTTGATTTAAAAATAGATGTTGCTATGATTTGCCTCATCAAAAAAACAACAAAGGGTTTTTATGACTCCCTACATTAGTGATATCTTGTCAAAAATAGACATAGTTACTCCAAGATATAAACCCCTAGTTTTTAGAGCTGTTGGAGCAACAACCCTAGCTGGATTAGCTCTATGCAGCTCTTGGGAACTCATTAAAATTACAGGATTAACGGTATTAACCGGCACTGCTTATGGAATTGCCAATGATATGATTGCTTGTCGAGACTGTATTGAATACTTCACTGTTGGGAACTTCTATGATGGTCGAAGCCTAAAAAATCGTCCTATTCAAAGTTTAAACCCCAACCTTAATGCGATTGCTTGGGGCACAATTGCTACTTGGTACGTTTGTCTAATTGCAGGTATTGCTTTATCTATAATAGCCCGCGTACCACTACCCGGTATTACATTAAAAATAACAGCTAAACAGATTGCTCCTTATCTAGCTATGGCTGTTGCTTTAACACTAACTACTGCTCATATTGAAAGTCGAAAAGCACAAAAAATTATGCAAGATGCACCTTATCTAAAGTATAGAGGCGTTCCTCTAGATTTTCAAGCAGGTTGGGAAGCATGTAACGTCCGAAACTTAACCGGCTATGATGCTTTAGCTTTGAATAGTATCATTTTATCCGTTGGCATTTTAGCTGTAAGAATTCTTAAAGCATAGGAATATGAAGAGCAATTAATGAATATTCCTCTAGAAACACAAATACTCTTTTCTATAAAGCTGCTACAGCCACAGCTTTAACTGAACAACATTAATGAGATCGGTTTAGATGGAGCACTCAAAAACTAGAATTTTTGAATAAGACCATTAATACACAAGCTGCAGTTCTTAGCTTAAACGATAGATTTTCTTAGTATTTTTAGAAAAAAGTGACCACTGCTTACCAAAACCATCAATTATGGTAAGCACTGGTCACAAATAACCTTATTTTTTAACCGGCTGACGGATTTTACTATTTTTTATACCATAGGCAAAATAAATAATACATCCTATCACCATCCAAACAAACATCTGCCACCAACTAACAGCTGGGAAAGCTAACATCTGAATAATACAACATAAAGTACCTGCTAGAGGAATCCAAGGCACAAAAGGAGTTTTAAACGGACGATGTAATAAAGGTTGTTTATAGCGCAGGATCAAAATACCAAAGCAAACAATAGTAAAGGCCAAAAGAGCTCCCATTGAAGTCAACTGACCCAAAATACCTACTGGGAAAATCCCTGCTAAGATCATAGCTATAAGAGTGACTATAATAGAAGTAAAAAATGGAGTATGAAACCTTTTACTGATCTGACTAAAAGGTTTAGGCAATAACCCATCATTTGCCATTGTATAAAAAATACGAGATTGCCCTAAGATCATAACTAACACAACAGAGGTTAAACCTGCTAAAATAGCAAATTTAAGAACTAAACGCAGCCAAATAAATTTAGGGCCTAAAGCATTTACAGCTACTGCAAGAGGATCTGGAACATCTAGCATAGTGTAGGGCACGATGCCAAGTAGAATAACTCCAATAGCAATATATGCAAGAGTAGATATGCTAAGCGATCCTAACATCCCTATTGGTAGGTCTTTTTGTGGATTACGTGCGTCTTGCGCTAGAGTAGAAAGAGCATCAAAACCGATAAAAGCAAAAAAGACAACCCCAGCTCCACGCAAAATACCACTAAATCCATATACTCCAAATTCCCCCGTATTCTCTGGAATAAATGGTATTAAATGATCTAAATTGATGAAAGCAATCCCACAGCCAATAAATAGCAAGATCACTCCCATTTTGATAATTACCATTAAGTTATTGAAGCCAGCAGCCGCTTTAATTCCAACGGAAACCAAAGCTCCCATGACAGCAACAATGAACATGGCAGGAAGATTCATAATAGCTCCGGTTGTTTCCCACCCTATTCCTATTTCATAGCTTAGTGGAGAACTAGCTAAAAAAGAGGGCAATTGCATTCCAAAATCTTTTAACAAGCTCACAAAATATCCGGACCATCCTACGGAAACAGTTGCCGCAGAAAATAAGTATTCCATGGTTAAACCCCAACCAATGATCCAGGCCGTTAATTCTCCCATGGTAACATACGCATAAGTATAAGCGCTTCCTGCAATAGGAATTAAAGAAGCAAATTCTGCATAGCAAAGAGCTGCAAAAACACAAATCATCGCTGCTAAAATAAATGAAATAAAAATTCCAGGACCTGCATATTGAGCTGCTGCTTGTCCTGTTAATACAAAAATTCCAGCACCTATGATGGCCCCTACTCCCATTGCTGTTAAATTAACCGGTCCTAAAGAGCGCGTAAGACCACGGTTAGGTTGCGAGGCTTGACTTAATAAATCTTTTAAAGATTTTTTGATAAATAATTGCTTAGACATAAAAAAGGATGTCCATTTTTATTTTTTAGTGGTTTGCAAAGTTCGATATACCCTAGCAAGGGTAAGATAAGTTTGTTTTTATGAATAGAAAAATAAAAATAACTTATCCTATAGAACGGATTTGTCCTTCCCAATTGCGAACAAAGTCTAACAAAGTAGCTTTATCAGAACGGTCTAGTAACAATTGAAATGCCTCTTTATGACTACTTAAATGTGCTAATTTTGCTAGAAGTTGAAGATGCGCTTTATCACTTCCAGCGAACAAGAAAAATAGCGTATGTACTAGTTTAGAATCCAAAGCTCCATATTCCAGAGGTGCTTCAGGATATACAATAAACACCATATCAAACGATCCTTTTGCCATTGCTTCTCTTGTATGTGGAACTGCAAGACCATTTCCTAAAGCTGTTGGACTTAAGTCTTCGCGATCAATTAAAAGCTCTGCTAATACTTCAGCATCCACATTGAGTTTAGGGGCTACAATTTTAGTTACTGAAGAAATGATTTCTTCTTTCTTATTTCCTTTGATATTAACTAAAACATCTCCTTGGTGAAGAGCACGATATAAACAAAATTGTACCATTCCACCACTAACTGGACTTTCTATCTGCATTTGCTGCTTTTGGTTAGTTAGAGGGTAGATTTGTTGATCACAAGAAGCGGTTTCTTGGAGTTGTTTTAAATCAAACTTTAACATCCAGTTTTCAATTTCGACTAAGCCAAATCGGTGTTCTCCATTAATACAATAAGAAGGAATTTTATTATGAAGTAATAATTTATGAATAGCAGCTTCTGAAATATTGAATAACTTAGCAACATCTTTAATTGTAAGATCCATGGTTTTTCCTCTTAGTTTAACATCCGTTAAACATTTCGATTACTTCTTTAGCGCAATGGCACTTAAGCAGCTTTTTGCGCCTTTCTTTATTTTTAACCGCCATTGTCAAATGAGACAAAATGCGTAAGTATTCCGTTTGTCGATTATCTGGACCTCCAATCATAAAAATGAGTTGGACTGCCATACCATCAAGAGCATTCCATTCTAAACCCTGCTGTACCTGAATTCCCACTGCGATAAAAAAATCCTTATAGCTATGCAGTTTCGCATGAGGGACTGCAACTCCCAGACCAATTGCGGTAGGAACAATCCTTTCTCTTTCTAAAATTGCCTGATAGAACCGTTTAGAATCTTGAAGCTTTTTTTTCTCTTCTAGTAGACTCACTAAACGATTTAAAGCATCATCACGATTGTCAGCTTGCATAAATAAAACGAGCTCTTCATCTAAATAATCAGAAATGACCAATGTACTATCTCGTTTAAAAAACTTCCTTAAATCGTTAAAACCTAATGAGATTTGATGATTAATGCGTGCCAGTATGGCCAAATCCACTCTCTCCTCTTTTAGTTATAGCTAAATCGCTTTTCCTGATAAATACAGCTTGCATAACAGGTGCAAAAACCATCTGCGCAATACGCATACCAGGAGTAATAATAAAATCTGACTTACCATGGTTTATTAAAATAATTTTGATCTCTCCTCGATAATCAGAATCAATTGTACCAGGGGAATTTAGTACTGTAATTTGTTGTTTTAACGCAAGTCCGCTTCGAGGGCGGATTTGCGCTTCATAACCATTTGGAATTTCCAAATAAATCCCTGTAGGAATAAGAATAGACGCTCCAGGTTTCAATAACATTTCTTCTGTTATGTGCGCTTTTATATCCGCTCCTGCTGCTTGCTGGGAGGCGTACTCTGGGGTACATTTTTCTTCTTCTAAATCAATTCCTACTTCTAATCTCTCAGACATGTATTTCCCTTTAAATTTAATGTTTTAGCCCTTGTCCTGTAATAGCACCTAGTTCTAACAGATCTTGTAGTTTTTGAGGGATTTTTTTTAAAGACTTTTCTAACAAAGAAATTTTTGATTTTTTTTGACGTGTTAAAAACGTTAAAAGGTCGCTTAAAGTTTGTTTTAATTGATGACGAGATACGATACAATCAATCATTCCTTTTTCTAAAAGAAACTCTGAGCATTGCGCATTAGGAGGAAGCTTTTTTCTCATGGTTTGTTCTACTACCCGAGGCCCTGCAAAACCAATCAAAGCATCTGGTTCTGCAATAATAATATCTCCTAAAGAAGCAAAAGAGGCTGTAACACCGCCTAATGTAGGATTTGTCATTACAGAAATAAAAGGTAGTCCTTCTTCGTGCAGTTTTGCTAAAGCAGCAGATGTTTTTGCCATTTGCATTAAAGAAAGTGCTGATTCTTGCATTCTAGCTCCTCCAGAAGCAGAAACAATGACTATTGGCAAGTCGTGATTTAAGGCATATTCAATCAATAATGTAAGTCTCTCCCCCACTACTGATCCCATAGAGCCCACCATAAATGTAAAATCGAGAACTCCCAAAGCAATCTGCGTTTCAAATATAGTAGCTTTCCCTACAATTACTGCTTCATCACGACAAGAGGTCTTAGTCGCTTTCAAAAGTCTATTTACATAAGATTCTGTATCAGTAAAGTTCAAAGGATCCATTGGTTTTAGATCTGTGAAAAGCTCTTCAAAACTATCCTGATCTGATAAAAGCTTAATCCTTTGAGAACCTGATAAACGATAATGGTAACTGCACTTCGGACAACAAGAGAAATTTTCTTGCAATTCATTTGCATGAATGATCTCATGACAGTGCGTGCATTTAATCCACCCGCTATAACCATCTTTTTTAATCGTTTGGACTTTAATCTTTGGTTTATTCTTTGAAAAAAGACCCATAAATAAAACCATTTAATTTTGTAACATAGAAAGTAATTATATATTTAAAGCTATTCTTTAAGCAACAACCAAAATTAAAAACCCTTTATTTAAATTTATTTTTTTGCAGAAAGAAATCGCTCTTCCACATTCTTCCAATTGATCACCTTAAAAATATTTTTTATATAATCAGCTCTAACATTCTTATAGTCTAGGTAATAGGCATGCTCCCAAACGTCAATCCCTAGCAATGGTACATACTTCTTTGTACAAAGAGGATCTTGATTAGCGCATGTAGTCATTACGATTTTTTTTTCTACTCGACTATAACCTAACCAACCCCAACCAGAGCCTTGAATAGCAGTAGTTATAGAGCTAAGTTGCTCTATTAGATGCTCTAAAGAACCAAATTGCCCTATAATAGCCTTTAAAAGCTCCCCTTTGGGCTTTTCCCCTCCTCCTTTATCTATAGGAGCTAAGTTAGTCCAAAAAATACTATGGTTGAGATGACCCCCTCCATTAAATTTAATAGTCTGCTGCAGTTCAATCATTGTAGATAAATCTTTCTTTTTTTCCGCTTCTACATATTTTTCTAAAGCAGCATTTACATTGGTTACATATCCAGCATGGTGCTTAGAATAATGCAATTTCATAATCTCTGCAGAAATGATCGGTTCTAAAGCAGAAAAATCATAAGGAAGATCGGGTAGTGTGTAAGACGCAGGCATGAAAATAAACTCCGCTATTTTTAAGATAAATGATGTGATTTTGAATATAAACCGCTTACTAATATTTTGCAAAAGCCTATAGTATAACATGGCATTTTTTTAGTAGTTTTCCTTACACAAAATAAGATAAAAAACTTGATTCAGAGTCTGGCATTCCATTGCAACCTTCCAAGTCTGGACTTACACAAAAAAAGAGATTTCTTTAAAAGAAGGGTTTTCAATCGTTCTATGTGACACACAGATCCAGTTTGCATTCCTTCTCCAACACTTCAATCTGCATCTCTTAACATAGGATAACGTTATTACCTTTTGTGGCTGTTTCGTAGATAGCTTGCTTTAATAAAAACAAAGCAACAGGCCCATCACCTATGAAGCCAGAAATTTTTAAGCCTTTAACCATTTTGATAGGTAAACCAAGAACCTCAATAGATCCGATTTCATTCATCTTTTTGTGAATGGTTTAAGCGATAAAGTGGCTGAGAACAGCAAAGAAGAAACTGAATGGATTAAGCAATTTTTAAGGATCTCAATTCTGTAAAAACCAAAAATTCTGATAGCATCCATTCTATTATAGAATACTACAAAGAGAACCAGTCTGCAATAAAATGAATTAATAGAGAAAGATTGAGACGTTTTATTCTAAAAAATCATTTTTATTCACTAAATTTTAGTGAATAAGATGTTCAGGATTTGCCTAATCACAGTCCAGTTTAGTTCCACTTACCTAACTGCGTAAGTTTAGGTATCCATTAGTAGGTTGTGCTAGATCTTTATCTAATCTTGTGTATTTCAGTGTGATAAAATATTCATCTACTTTATCAATATTTATGTGGCCATCTAAATCATCAAGATGAAGCATATGTAAATCTGAAGAACACTCATTCATTGCTTCTCTTTTAGACCCTGCTGTAACAAGCAGCATAAAGTGATGTTCTCCAATTTGCAAAGGATAGATTGCCTTTCTTATTTAGACCACAACAGGATTCCTATTCCTAAGCAAAAAATAAAAAATGAAATGAAACCTCTAAATGTAATCTTCTCTTTTCTTAGCCTTGACCAAGACCACTCCAAAAGAAAAGCAGCTATTCCGATTCTAAAGAAGGTAAAAAATAAAATCACCAAAGATCCTGTAGAGATCTCTATTATATTTTTCAACATACTCATTCTGTTTTTGATGCATCTGCAGAGCTTGAATTCGAAGAACTGGACTCACTTACAGAGCTTGGTGCTTGATTAAATCCTCCGAAAGGTTCATGACCAGACACAAGGTCCATTACATCTCTTCCAACACTTCCAAAGTTCAAATTGCCCCGCATGCTCTGCGATATCAGCAATGGAAATCCCAGGTCTATCATTATGCGTACAGGCATAATCATTGTTGCTGGAAGCACTGTGACTAGAGACGTTGTTACTATTGCTCTCATGAGAAGGTCCATTTCCTCCTCCAAAAAGTCTGCATGTATACCTAATGGAATAATCGCCAGAAAACCCCAGACTTTCGACTATGGTAAAGTATCCGATCCTTTTGACTTTCTCAATTTGTTCGAGAGAAATTCCTTGCAAACTTTTATCTGTATTGTCCTTAGAAATCTGAAAGAGGCTTCTATCTCCTCTTTGAACAGAGAAAGACCCGTTCTCATACCAAAGGTTGCTTATATTAGCAGAGCCACTGGTATAAAAGCTCTCAATTGGTATTCTCATGTTTACTCTTTTTGTTAGTTAAGGGCATAAAAAAAATAAAAAACTTACAACTACTTCTTTTTCAGTCGGAAAATTTTTTTGACCATTTTTCCATGCAATCACAAATTTTTCAATCAAGGATATTAAAATAATTTATTTTATGCAAAATGACTGTAAAATAAATAGATGTTTTCAAATTGATTACTGATTACCTTTAATTGAAAGTAAGCTCAGATTGTAATGGAGTCCTGAACAAATTTTCAGCTGGCTCAAGAGGTGCAGAACTGTCAGTCACGAGAACACTCACAGATATGCCTAGAAGCATGGCGGAAGTTTCCACAAGGAACTACGGCATCATGGACATACAGTAGATGCAAAAGAATGAAGGGTCCTTATAACTTAGTTTTTGTTGCATTAGATAAAAGTTACAAGGGAAAGGAACTAGAGTTTGCTTGATAGAGCATACCCAAAAAAAAATTTAGACCTTAGACATGAGGTCGCTTTTGTCATCGATAGCCGTAAATATTTTGTTATTGCTGCATCATTTGAGATTACGCCGATATACTTGACTGTTTGCTTTTTTATTTACAGACATTCTTTCTTTAGATTGACAAATTTTCTAAAAAAAAATTAAAAACTTTCTAACATCTACATAAAACCCAAGAGATTCCTTATGACAAAATCCTATTTATTCACTTCAGAATCTGTTTCTGAAGGACATCCTGACAAAGTAGCGGATCAGATTTCCGATACGATCTTAGATCTTGCTTTGGCTCAAGACCCTAAAGCAAGAGTGGCTTGTGAAACTTTAGTAAAAACATCTATGGTTGTTGTTGCGGGGGAAATCAGCGCACAGGCGCAAATAAATTGGGAAAGAGTTATTCGAAATTTACTCCTAAACATAGGCTATGACAATATAAGTTCAGGTCTTGATGCAAATTCTTGCTCTATTATCAATGCTATTAGCCAACAGTCTAGCGATATTGCTATCGGTGTAGATCGAACAGAAGACGATCAAGGTGCTGGAGACCAGGGGTTGATGTTTGGCTATGCTACTAATGAAACAGATGTGCTGATGCCAGCACCAATTACCTATGCTCACCGCTTAATGCAGCGCCAAGCCTTTTTGCGTAAATCGGGTAAGTTACCTTGGCTTCAACCAGATGCAAAAAGTCAGGTCACTTTTTGTTATATCGATAAAAAACCAACTTATGTAGACACCATTGTTTTATCTACACAACACAAAGAAGAAATGAGTTATTCCGATTTAAAAGAAGCTGTTATCGAAGAGATGATTAAACCAGTAATTCCAGCTAAATGGATTACAAAAGATACACGTTATCTCATTAATCCTACAGGCCGTTTTGTGATCGGAGGTCCACAAGCCGACTGCGGTTTAACAGGTCGTAAAATTATTGTAGACTCCTACGGTGGTGCAGCACGCCATGGAGGAGGAGCTTTTTCTGGTAAAGATCCTTCCAAAGTAGATCGTTGTGCAGCTTATATGGGAAGATATGTGGCTAAAAATATTGTAGCTGCGGGATTTGCCGATCGTTGTGAAATTCAAATCTCTTATGCTATTGGCGTAGCGAAACCAACTTCTGTTTTTGTAGAGACCTTTGGCACTAATCACATCGATGAAAAAAAGATTATGCAAATTATTCTACAGCACTTTGATTTAAGGCCTCATGCTATTATCCAACAGCTTAATTTATTGCAACCGATCTATGCAAAAACCGCAGCGTATGGACACTTTGGAAGAGACGACACCATTTTCCCCTGGGAAAATACCGATAAAATAGAAGAGTTGCTAGCTAGCTTTACACCTTTGGAAATAGCAACGTCTTAAAGTATTTTAGATAATGCTTTTTGTGTAATAGGCCCTATAGCTGTAAGCTTTTTATCTAAGGGAATAGCAGAAAAAATCTCTAAAAAAGCTTTAACAGTCGAAGGACTTGTAAAAATAATTTCATCTATTTCTTCTAGATGAGGAATAGGTTGATTTTTTTGAGTCACTGTATTGTAAATAAAACAATCTTGGAACAAGATATTTGATTTTTGAAAAAAATCTATGATTACATTTCTAGAAAGGTTGGAACGAGGGAAAAAAAAATGAGTTTTTTCTAGAGGCTGTGTACACAAAAAAGCAACTATTCCTTCTTGCGTCTCTTCTTCTGCAACAAAAGAACAATGGGTATATTCTTTTATATAACTAGCAGTAATTTGGCCAATGGCAATGATGATAATCGGCTGTAAAATTTCTTTAGATATACCAAGGCTATTTAACTGCTGAAAAAAAACCTGAACTGTATTTTTACTAGTAAATAAAAGGTGTGTATAGCTTGATAACTTGCTATAAGCTGCTTTAACACAGGAGTCTATTCTGGGCACAATTTGAATCACGGGATAGTGAATAATTTGGACCCCCTTTGCTTTATAATAAGAAGGGTCTGTTCCTAGATAGAGAGCTTTCTTCACAAATAACTATTGATAAGATCTAGTTCTTGGAAAGTATTTATAGTAGAAAAAACCTGTAACATCTCTTGATCGTCTTGCCTAGCAACAACGGCTAATTTACCTTGCAATGCAGCTACTTCTGTGGATAAAAAAAACCGATTTAGATGAGTTAAACCTAAACGAATCAATGCAGCTTCAGCTACAACCAATCCCTCAACTTCTCTTCGGTAAAGATAAGCCAAACGAGCTTCAATCACTCCGCGAATGTCTACACAAACCAGATCTTCTCTTATACTTTTAATAGATTTTTCACGACGCAGAGAAGAGGTAGCAATACGTGCTTTTTTTGGCAAGGTGTCTATGGTTTGATGAGGAGATAAAACTAAAACATCTCTTGCATCTACCCCTCTCGTAATAGCAACTATTTTTAAACCCCGCTCTAAAGGATCTGGTAAATCTTTAGCCGAGTGAATTCCTACTCTACAAATCCCAGATAACACCAACTGATCTACTTCTTTAGTAAAAAAATCGGTTTTACTTAAAAATCTCAAAGAAAGATCTAATCTGTCATCTCCTGTTGTCCGAATCCAAGTAGGAACAAAAACACGATTTGGATGAATCATCTGCAGCTCTTGGTGTACTTCTTTTACTTGAGCGCGCGATAGATGAGAGTCTCGCGCAGCTACAAAGATTTGATTACATAAGTGCATGAATAGCATCCTCCACAACTTCTACTTCAATGAGATGAATTTTGTGCAATAGATCAGAGGAAATACCTTTTATATTGCGTTTAGGAATAACACATTGCTTAAATCCCATATGAATGACCTCTCGAATTCTATTTTCAATCCGA
The DNA here is from genome assembly GCF_015356815.2 of Candidatus Rhabdochlamydia porcellionis. Taxonomy (GTDB): domain Bacteria; phylum Chlamydiota; class Chlamydiia; order Chlamydiales; family Rhabdochlamydiaceae; genus Rhabdochlamydia; species Rhabdochlamydia porcellionis. The sequence continues at coordinate 301,194 of NZ_CP075585.1, read as the reverse complement.
GAAACTCCTCGCACTTCACCACCTAGTCCTACTTCACCAACAATGGCTGTTGAAGGATCGATACAATGGTTACAAAAAGAAGAAGCAATAGCTAGAATCACGCCTAAATCAATAGCTGGCTCAAAAACTTTCAAACCTCCTGCAATACATACAAATATATCGCAGTTATATAATCGATAATCCATTTTCTTCTCTAATACCGCTAATAATAGACTTAATCTATTGGGATCTAATCCTGTTGATTTACGCGTTGAGGTAGAGAAAGAAGAAGGAGCAACCAAAGCTTGTACTTCTACTAGTAGAGAACGACTCCCTTCTAGAGCAGGAATAATTACAGAGCCTGGTAGCTCTTTTGTGCGCTCTTCCATAAATAACAAAGAAGGGTTATGCACTTCGGTAAGCCCTGCTGTATTCATTTGAAATAAAGCAATCTCATCTGTGGGACCAAAGCGATTTTTTACAGAACGTAGCATCCGATATCCTTGCTGTTTTTCTCCTTCAAAATCCAATACGGTATCCACAATATGTTCTAGTACTTTAGGACCTGCAATCTCTCCTGATTTTGTCACGTGACCTATGAGAAAAGTAGCAATTTTTAATCCTTTTGCGAGATGCATAAATTCCATAGCTAATTCTCGTACTTGACTAACAGAGCCTGGAGCAGAAGGAATTTCGCTTTTATATACAATCTGTATCGAATCAACAATCATGATATCAGGCTTTAAACGCTCAATTTGTAATTTAATATGAGAAAAAAGAGCCTCACTCAATAAAAATAGATGTTCATCTTGCACCTTGAGCCTTAAAGCTCTTAAAGAAGTTTGCTCAACAGACTCCTCTCCACAAATATAAAGAACGGTTAATCCTTGTTCAGCTAGTTTTTGAGCAAGTTGCAACATAAGAGTAGATTTCCCGATCCCAGGATCGCCTCCAATGAGTGTTAAAGAACCAGGGACAATGCCGCCTCCCAACAAACGATCAAGCTCAATCAGCTTTGTTGAGATACGCATGGATTCCTCGAACTTGATCTCTTTAATCCGTAAAGGCTGTGATTTGCTATGTGTAAACCTCTCCGATTTATCAACTGCTTGAATTTCCTTTTCAAAAGTATTCCACTTTTGACAAGAGGGACAACTCCCCGTCCATTTAGCTTGAGTAAGCCCGCATTCACTACAGCACCAAATTGAACGCTGTTTAATCGTCATATTTGATTTCCAATTTATTCAGTGCATTTTCAGCAGCTGCTTGTTCTGCTTGTTTTTTGGAAGGACCTATTCCCTCTCCTATTTTTTGATCTTCAATATAAGCGATCACTTGAAATATTTTGCTATGATCAGGCCCTGATTCTTTTAATACTTTATAAATAGGCGGCTTTTGGTGTTTTTTTTGCGCATAATCTTGTAGTTCCGCTTTCCAATTTCTCAAAGGCATATAAATAATTTCTTTAATACTTTCTTCAAAATGATGTAAAAAAAACTGACGAGTAGCTTCTAGCCCTCCATCTTTATAAATGGCTCCAATAAGCGCTTCAAATAAATCAGCTATAATTTTTTCTCTACCACGCCCATCGTTCATCCTTTCACCTTTACCCAATAAAATAAATTCTGCAACATTTAACTTAACGGCAAGCTGAGCACAATTACTTGCCTCCACAATATAAGAACGTAAATTAGAAAGATAGCCCTCAGGTTCTGTTGGCAAATGTTCATATACATAATCAGAAATAATCAATTCTAAAACTGAGTCTCCTAAAAATTCTAATCGTTCATTATGCTGATCAACAACTGCTCGATATTCATTAAAAAATGATCGATGAACAAAAGCTAAAAAAAGGATTTTTTTATTTTTAAATTGATAATTTAAACGTTCTTCGATTTCTGATATTTTCTCAAGTAATGCTTCAAATGGATTTATCTCCATGACATGCTCCATGCTTATCTTCTCTCTCTTTACTTTTTAATTAAGACCAGACATACTGTATCATCTTAGGGGTTTTCATGGTTGCGATTAATTCTTGTTTTCAGAGGCTAAAACGCACATACATTTTTTCAGTAATTGAAGAAAAAATAGACATGTTACATAAAAAAATCTCTCCTGATCAACTGATTAATTTAAGTATAGGAGATATAGCACTACCTTTAATTCCTACTGCAGCCCAAGCAATGAGCCAGGCTGTGCTAGAGATGGGAACTCCCTCTGGTCTAAAAGGATATGGGCCTAGCAATGGCTATCTATTCTTACGAGAAGCCATCGTAAATACGCACTTTGCTGCCCTACAAATCACCCCAGATGAGATTTTTATTTCAGATGGCATCAATACAGACATCACGAATATTCTAGATTTGTTTTCCTTATCCTGCAGCGTAGGAATTCCAGACCCTACTTATCCCGCTTATCTTGACGCGACAATTCTTTCAGGCCGAACCAAAATCATTACTTTACCTTGTTTAGAAATCAATCAATTTCATCCCTATCCCCCATCTGAAGCCTGTGATCTGATCTATTTATGCTCTCCTAATAACCCAACAGGCGTTGCTATGAATAGAGCTCTTCTGACTATTTGGGTGAATTATGCTTTAAAAAACAAAGCTATTATCTTTTTTGATCACGCTTATGAAGCATTTATTAACTCAGCAGATGTTCCTCATTCTATTTTTGAAATTCCAGGTGCTAAAGAATGTGTAATTGAATTTCGCAGCTTTTCTAAATCCGCTGGATTTACAGGTCTGCGTTGCTCGTATACAATCCTTCCTAAAGCCCTTAAAGCACGCTATGACGATCAAGAAGTATCTTTACACACTTTATGGAGTCGAAGGCAGGCTGCTAAGTCCAATGGAATTGCCTATCCTATCCAAAAAGGAGCTTTCGCTACTCTGCTTCCACAAGGTCAGAGTGAAATAAAAATTCAAATAAATAATTACTTAACTCAAGCCAAAGCGTTAAAACAAGGTTTGATTCAATTAGGACTTGACTGCTACGGAGGGATAGACAGCCCCTATATTTGGGTTAAAACCCCTAGAGACAAGACCTCATGGGAATTTTTCGATGAACTTTTGATTAAATGCCATTTAATTAGTATTCCAGGGGTAGGATTTGGAAAATACGGAGCAGGGTTTGTTCGTTTTTCTGCCTTTACTACTCCCGACAAAATAGATTTAGCTCTTAAACGAATCAACCAATTATAGACTCACATGCGCCTTTTGCTAACAGATGATCAAAAAGAATTTTTTCGAAGAAACCATTTTATTGAAATTGAAGGATTATTGCCTCTAGAAAAAATCGCTCAAATAGAAAAACTCTCCGATCTAACCCTAGCTAAAAGAACGGACTCAGGAAGTTCTTTTCTACAAGGGTATGATCTATGGCGCGATAACAAAGAACTCAAAGAAATCTTACATAAACGTTCTTCAATTAAGATTATTGCTGAGCTTTTCAATACCTTTCCCTTAAGAATAGCTTTCGATCAATACATAAAAGCTACTTCCCCATCTCCCATTCAAACAACATGGTCCTTAGAAGAGCTCTCTTGCATTAAACCACTAGCTGGAAGCATGTTGATTCCTCTATCTTTTTCTAAACTATTAAAATCCCATTTTCCTTTCCCTCAAAAAGGTAATATTCTATTTCTAGCTCCAGACTATCCTATTCCGTGGCCTTTACTTTTTGGATTAGAAGACCTAAAACTTCTTATTGTAAGTTTTGCTCCTGAAAAAGCAATCTACCAACAAGAGATAAGAGATCCTCACCAACACATGCTCAAAAAATGGGGCTACGTATTTGGTGATAGTCTCAGTAATCAACTTCATCCTCTTCTCATTGTAAACCGCGATAATTACTAACCCATCTGTCAATTTACCCTATCTCCTATCAAAGGAATGGAGTGTACAACTTTTGGCTGGAAAGCCAGTTTAGCAGCTACCTGAGCACGTTCTTGGGGGTTTGAGCAGTTATATCGATCTATAACTTCTATTTCTCTTTGTTTTAACACATTTGCTCTATTTACAGCTTGGGTTAAATTATGAATCTCTTGACGAATCTCTTGAACTAACCCTTTATGGTTCATTCCATCGAATTGTTCTAATTCTTTAGCCAAACTATCCCAGTGAGCAAGTTGTTCGCTCATACTTCTTCTAAAATCTTGTTGCTTATTGGTCAGATCTTGAAAATGACCTACATGCTCAACAAGTTGGATTTCTTGTTTATGAAGGTTTTCTAAAGTACCACCAAGAGAGGTAAATCCATTCTGATACTCTTTGATTGTTTTTAGAGAATTTCCTATTCGAACTAAACGCTTTTCTTGCTCGCTAAGCCTCGCATCTACCTTTGGCATTAAACCATCTACTTTATTACACACATCTTTAAGACCTGGTACTTGATCTTTTACTTGTTGTGAAAGATGCTCTAGCTTTTGCAGCGCACCATCCATATTGCTCAAGCTGCTCTTTAGCGTTTCGATTTGAATATCTTGTTTGGCATTATAGTAAGCACCTAGTAAAGTCCCCCCTAAGAGCAAAGCCCTAGGAACAGGTGAAATGCTGCCGCTAGCAGCTGCTGCTGCTGCTAACATAGCCCCAGTTGCAGGAGATACATGCTTACCAAGGTTCACTATTCCCGAAAGCGCTCGATAACCAGTAGAAATGATGCTCATCTTAAAAATCTCCTTATCCTGGTCTTTTATTTTTTGATCGAATGGAATATGCAATTTTTTCTAATTCTGTGGAAGGTTGTTCAAGAGATAGTTTTATCCCTTGTAAATAGATAAGGTTTTTTTTTAACTGCTGTAGTTCTTTGTTATGCTCTTTAAGACTTGGTTCTATGCGAAGTACATTTTCATTTAGCTGATCCAGCTTTTTAGTCATTTTATCTATCTGCTTTTCTAGTGTTTTTAGTTCTTTATCGGAAGTAGGAATATTTTGAAGCTTTGTTAAAGTTTCATTTAGAGAATGGGTTAAGCTTTGTATCTTATTCAAGCCCTTTTCAAATTCTTTTTTTTGCTTTTTTGTTTGCTCTATCTTTTGATCTGCTTCTTCTAACTCTTGATCGCCTTGATCTAGTATTTTCTCTAGACTTTCTGCTTGAATTTGTAAATTCTCTAACTTTTCTGCAAGAGATGCAACTATAGGGCCTTGTTCTTTAAGTTGCTGCTCTAGGTTTTCTGTCTCTTGCTCGATTAAATGAGCTGCTACCAACACTTTTTGAGCTGCTCTATTAACTTTCATAGAACCAAGTACACATCCACCACCGGTAATGCCTGCAGCTCCAAGAGAACCTAATACAAAGGGAGCAGCAATAGGAATAGCCAGTCCACCTGTAACAATTCCGACTAATGTAACACCTGTTAATAAAAATGCTCCTCCTAATATCATACAAGATACTGCTGCTGTTTTTTTTACAGTATATGCTAGTGAATGTTTATTTATTTTTTGGCTAAAACTCTGCGAATCATATTGAATCAGAGATGTTGATGAACTATGCAACTCTTGTGTTAACATAAACCATCCTTGTATTGTGTTGAACTACTCACCTTATCTTTAAGATCAAAAACTATTTATATCTAATAAAAAACATGCTTAGATCTAGAAAGCGTAAGGTGAGTAGCTATTGAATAATTGTTTCTAATTAGATTAATCTGAATTAACTTTTTTCTTAATTTTTTGAAAAAGTTTACTATCTTGCACACCTGCAAATAAACCTCCAGCTACTGTCTTTTTCTGGATGTCATTTTTCTGTGAGTTAACATTAGGATTAGCATCCCTTTCTTCTTCTATTACAGGATCAGAATCTTCATGTAATGATGAACGCCTAAAACTAGTACTATCTCCTAATGTAGGATCATCTTCTTGTGTAAACTTCTGTATAGGATTAACGCTAGATCCTACATCAGCTGACCCAGCCCTTGAAGCAATAGATTCTTGAAATGATGCTGACTGCACTTTTGCAAAAAGTCTACTAGATGAAGTAGGGGTTGGAGGAGGGGGAGGTGGTGGTACAAAACTCGTTGGTAATGCATCATCGCCTTTTAAAACGGTTTGGTTTGAGAAAAGATAACTCTTTAAGCTATCTAAATTATAACGCCCAAATGACATTACGCATATGCATCTGGATAATAGTGACTGAGCAACTTTATTTATAGACTGGATAATGTACTTCCCTCTACCAGTAATTTTATGAAAAACTCTTCCATACAAAGAAACGCTTCCTTGAAGATTTTGCGTAGAATTTACATTGTTAATCTCTTGGGAACCCTGAGCTGAAGAAGCAATACTACTCATAAATTTATGCCCTACGTAATATATTTTAACAAAAGACCAAATAGATAAATTTTCAGTTAATTGTATTAACTATTTTTTAAAAATCATTAGAGCTAACAGAGCTCAAATAGAAACCTTTTTGAGTTTTTATATAAAAAATATTAATGTTTTATTATTTCTATACTAGAAACTATTTCTCAATAGACACTTTTTAAGAAGGATTCCAGAAAGCAATAACCCCTCTGAACTTTCTTTGTAACCAAAGAGTTTTTCTTCTCTTAGAACATTTTTTTAAACGAGTTTTAAAATAGTTTATTGGATTATTTATTTTCTTTTTTTTATTAGGAATAAACGGAGTAATTTTTTTAAAAAAATTATTTAATCTTACCATATTTTTTATTTACCTTTGTCAATTTTTATAATTATTTATTTTAATTTAAAGAGTTCTTCAACTCAGCAAGTCTTTCCTCGGGAGTTTTTGAATAAGATGCGAGTTTAACCATTTCCTCTAACTTTGGATAAAGCGATGGATATTGAGAATCCTTACTACTACTATGTGAACGAATCTTTCTCAAAGTAGCAGAACCCACAGATATCCGACTAGTATGCCTGTTAAGCCTAGCTTTGACTTCTTTTAGAGTACTATTTGGCTCACTGATGCTTGTTTCTTCTATATCACCCCTTTTAGAAGAGGCAGTCGATCTATCCTTAGATCTCTTAACAGAAAAACAATCTTTTAGATCATCTAGTTTATAATGCCCTACTGTCCCTACATATATGAAATTAGACAGTATAGACTGTGCCATAGAACCTATAGAAGAGATTAAGTAGCTTGTAGTTGTATAAATCCTAGTAATAATTTTTCCTAGTAAAGAACCGCTCTCTTGTAAAAGAGGCTCTATATTATTAGGGAGACTATGGGAAACATCTGGAATACTCATAATCCTCTAAAATTTAATAATTGTTAAAGAAGATAAGCTAACTTTTTGCTTAAATAGAACAAAAAGACTCTGCGTTACCTAGCAACAAATTTGACGAATATATGTTTACGCTTTTTAGAACTACAACAATGACTAAAGTTAGATTAAATCTTTTTTTTAAAAGAGAAATATTTTCTAGAAATCTAACTCTTAGAGCTGATAAAACAACAGTTTTTTTCATCATGAAATTCCAATATAAAATAATATTAGTTATTTACTAAATTAGAATAATATAACAGATTAGTATCTCTTTATAATTTATATTATGATTATAAATATAATTAAGATCAACATTTTTAATTTTAATAAATAAATGATAAATGTATTTGTTAAAAATATTATGAATAACTCTTCTTGTTTTTTTCTCATCTAGATTTTTTTATGAGGTAATTTTTTCTTGAATTTTATACCTCAATACGCGAAAAATTTTTTTATATTAAAAAATAAATTGAAATGAGAGTTATGAAAAGCAATCCATTAGCCATGCAAGAAAGTGTACTTCAAGAAGACGCTTTGCTTCCTTTAAGCCCAACTCATGTGATTTGGCAAGGAAAAAAAATGCTCGATTTTTCTTCTCAAGATTTTTTAGGGCTATCCAATCATCCAGATCTGAAAAAACACACGATTAAATATTTATTACATTACGGCAATGGAGTCTGTTATCCAGAAATCCCAGGGAGTTTTATCGAATGCCAAAAAACACTTGAAGCAAAAATTGCAGAATTAATTAATATGCCTTATTTGTATTTTTTCTCTAATCGTTATTTAGCTCTATGGCATCTCCTTTCTTCATTAAGTTCTGATGTTCTCTTATTACTTGCTGATGACCTAGATCCGGGTTTAAGTAAAATCCTTTACAATTTTCCTTTGAAGATTCTTACTTATAATCAGAACTCTTTAACTAGTTTAGAAGCTATTTTAAAAAAAGAAGGACAATCTATCTGTTCTGTTAAAATGATCTTTTGTGAATCTATTAGTAGCGGTAATGGAACTTTAATCGACTTAAATTATATCACCTCTTTATCTCAAGCCTACAATGCTTTATTAGTTCTTGATGATTCTCTAGCTTTTGGTGTTAAAGGCGATAGAGGCTTAGGCCTTGCAGCTAAACAAGGGGATATCGATTTAGTTCTATGTTCTTTAAGTAATTCTGCAAGTGCTGATGCGGCTTTTCTTGGTTGTTCTTCTTGGATTAAAAACCTCATTAAAAAAAATGTTTTTTATCGAGAATCCAGTGTAACTTATGCTTCTTTAGGCGCCATAGAAATGGCTTTGGAGCTCATTCCTTCTTTAGAAGGGGAAAGGTATCAATTAGAACAGAGATGTCATTGGATAAAAAAACAATTGCAAGGGTATGACATCGGTTCCTCTACACATGTAATCTGCCTACATTTTTCTCAAGAAGAAGAACTTTGCTATTTTTGGGAAAGCCTTTTGCAAAGAGGAATTCTCTCCCAGTGGATGGTCTGCCATCAAAAGAGGTCTTATATTCTACGGTTTTTCATTAATATTCATCACACTCCAGATGATCTAAGAATGTTAGTAGAAGAGATCAAAGAGTTAAAAAGTGGTTAGAAACAATTTTTATGCCAATCCTGCACTGTTTCTTTAACATGATGAATGCAGTGGTCTACACCTACCCCTATTAGATAATTACCTAATAAATGACATCGAGGTATTTTTTGTTGAAATTTAGGATATAGGCTTTCTATTCGTTCTAGATGTCCTACTGTATATTGAGGAATAGCAGAAAGAACTTTTTTAAAAGAAACAACATCTGGCTGCATAGAGATTTTTAAGTGTTTACGAATGCTTAAAAGTGCGGTTTGAATAGCTTCTTCTTCTGATTGCCCTAAATCTTTAAGTTTAATGGTAAGACGGGTTTCCTGAGGGTAACTATTATGTTGTTTAAAAATAGAAGAATCAAATACAACGCCTAGGATATCTTCTCTAGTACTATGAGGTATTAAATACCCAAACCCCTCAACAGGTAAAATACGTTCTTTATACCCAAAGTTAAGAACTATAATCCCCTCGCTTTTCAAAGACATAAGTTCCTTTCCAAGAGATGGCATATCTTTAATAAAAAGATTTCCTGCTTGTAGTGCAGGCAGAGCACAAAATACATAATCTGCTATAAACCTTCCTTGGTTGGTTTTAACAACTACTTCTTTTTCCATTTGTACTATTTCTTGTGCTTCATGCTGGTAATAAATAGAAACTGGTGTTTTAGCTAGGAGCGTAGAGGTTAACTGTTCTACTCCTTCACGAAAAGAAAATATAGCAGATAAAGGCGCATTTGGAAGGTAAGGAGATCTTTTAGATGCTCCTTTTTTTTGCAACCAATTCTTTAAAAATCCTTTGGTTATGCTTCCATATTCCTCTTCCCATTCTTTAAGTTTAGGAAAAAGAGCTCGAATGGAAATGAGACGAGGATCTCCACCAAAAATCCCTACAACCATCGGATCAAATAACCTTTGGGCTACATCGTAGTTAAAACGGCGTAAAACAAATTCCCAAACTGTTTCATCTCCTTGTTTAGTAGGGCGTTTCCATTCTGTAATTAATGCCTTAATAAATCCTTTTGTTAAAGGAGACCACAAAAAAGAAATAAGATTTTTAGGAAACCTGTGTAATTCTTCATTCCACCATAAATACCTATTATGAGAAGACGTTTCTGACCAGATAATTTCTCTTAAAAGACCTAATTCTTCTGCCAATTGTAAGGTTGTAGAGCATTGATTTATTTTAAATGTACGCGGTCCTTTTTCAAAATGAAACCCTGTTGTATGATCTGTATGAAATAAGCCTCCTACTCGATTTGATTTTTCTAGAATCAAGATATTTAGTGGTAAAGAGATTTGGCTTAAATACCAAGCAGCAGATAAACCAGAAATACCCGCTCCTAAAACAATGATTTTCTTTTTCTCCATAATAAACCCTACAATTTAAGTTATGAAAACAAAAAGTATAAAGGATTGTCCAGATAAAATAAAAGATGAGATAATCAATTATCTAAAAATATTAAGAAAAAAATTTATTACATCTTTTGAAATACTTGAACCTCAAGCCTCTTTTATTAAAACTTCTTGGAATTATACGAAAGGTAGCGGAGGAGGAGAAATGGGGTTACTGCGCGGCGAAGTATTTGAAAAAGCTGCGGTAAATTGGTCTGAAATACAAGGGGATCGCTTTCCCATGGCAGATGCAGATGGAGTCTTTTTTGCAACCGGTATTAGCCTAATTACTCATATGTTAAATCCGCATGCTCCAACAGTACATTTCAATATTCGTTTTATCCAGACACAAAACAACTTTTGGTTTGGAGGAGGATATGATCTAACTCCTATGGGGTTTATCTATCCGGAAGATACTCTACATTTTCATACTACTACTCAAGAAGCACTAGATTCCATAAATAAAGAACTGTATCCTCTTTTCTCTAAGCAGGCAAAAGAATACTTTTTCATTCCTCATCGAAATAAAGAAAGAGGAGTAGGAGGAATTTTCTTTGATCATTATCGGACAAAAGATCTAGAAAAAGACTTGTGTGTCTGGAAAACGGTTGGAAATACTTTTTTAAAAGCTATTTTGCCAATCTATACAAAACGCATACAGATGGATTATCAACCCCAAGATAGGCAGAAGCAATTAGAAATGCGCGCTCACTACGTAGAATTTAATTTGCTCTATGATAGAGGTACAAAATTTGGATTTCTTTCAGAAGGTAACGTAGATGCTATTTTATGTTCCATGCCTCCACTTGTTAAGTGGTAACTGATTTCACCATATCGACAAATAACTTGACATTTTTAAAAGGAATATCGGGGAGCACCCCATGTCCTAAGCTGGCAATAAACCCCTTACTTCCTTTCATAGAATGTAAAAAAGAACTCACTTCTTTTTCTATTTCACTAGAAGATTTTTTTAAGAGATCGGGTTTTAAATTTCCTTGTAGAGCAATAGAAGAGGGAATTTTTTCTCTTAACACTTTCATAGGTAGATGCCAGTCTAAGCTAATTGCTGTCGGGTTAAGACTTACTAATTGTGCATAACGTATACTCGAATCACGGCAAAAAAGAATGACAGGAACTTTCAATTGCAATTCTTTTACCATTTGATGCAAAAAAGGTAGACAAAATTGCTGAAGCTCTTCTTCAGAAAGAATATTCGCCCATGAATCAAAAATCTGCACTACATCAGCACCTGCTTGTACTTGAGCTTTTAGATAAATAATGGAAGCTTTGGTTAAGATAGTAAGAAGTTCTATGAAACTTTGCGGGTCTTTTTTCATCCATTGCTTTGTATAAAGAAATGGTTTTTTACTAGTAGAATCGATTAAATAGGTAGCAACGGTAAAAGGCCCCCCGCAGAAGCCGATTAAAGGCACTTGAATCTGTTTTTTTATAATTTGCAATGTTTTAAACACAAAGATCAATTTTTCTTCAACTGCCTGAATAGATAATTGCTCTACTTGCTGTTTAGAACGAATAGGGGGATAGACGCAAGGTCCACCTTTATCTGGAAATTCTAATTTAAGCCCAAGTCCTTCTGCAAGAACCAAAATATCTGAGAAAACAATCGCTGCATCTATATCTAAAAGATCTATAGGTAGATAACTAACCTCTGCTGCTAATTCAGAAATATGAAAGAGCTGCCAAAGAGAGTATTTTTTACGTAAAAGCTGATATTGTGGCATGTAGCGCCCCGCTTGTCGCATTAACCAAATGGGGGCTCTTTCTACTTTTTCACAACACAATGCTCTAAGGAGCAGATCATTCATGATAGTAATCGATTTAAAATCGCATCAACGGTAAATCCAAATTCAGCAGCTAGATCGCCTATTGGAGCAGATTCTCCAAAAGACTCCATACTAATAGAGATACCTTCGGGTCCAATCCACTTAGACCAACCAAAGCTTACCCCTGCTTCAATACTCACTCTTACTCCCAGATCTCCACCGATAATCTTTTTCCTATATTCATCATCTTGAAGCTCAAAAATCTGCCAGCAGGGCATGGAAATCACTCTAACTTCTTTATCTACTTTTTCTAAAGCAATTGCTACCTCTAATGCTAAAGAAACCTCTGATCCTGTTGCAATCAAAGTGAAATCTGGTTTATTTTGTTCTTTCTTAATAATATAGGCACCCTTACTCATCCCCTCTTCATAAGGCACATTGCAGATATCTAACTCAGGTAATGCTTGTCTTGATAAAACAATTATGGAAGGCCCTCGGTAGCGAAGAGCTGCCATCCATGCCATTTTCACTTCCCAATTATCCGCAGGTCGAATCAAATGAACATTGGGTATGGCTCTTAGAGAGGCTAAATGTTCAATGGGTTGATGAGTTGGTCCATCTTCTCCTAAAAAAATAGAATCGTGTGTAAACACATAAATTACTTGAATCTTAGAAAGAGCGGCTAAGCGAATAGCATTACGCATATAGTCAGAAAAGGTAAGAAAAGTTCCTACATAAGGAACAATCATATTTGTTTCAGCAAGCCCAGTAGCAATTGTTGCCATTCCAAACTCTCTGATTCCATACTTAATATTCCTGCCTGCATACTGATCTCTTTCAATAACAGGGAATCTTTTCATCATAGTCATATCAGATGAGGAAAGATCAGCAGAGCCTCCAATTAATTGAGGTACTAAATCTGCTAAAGTATTTAAAACAACTTGTGAACCCATACGAGTAGCCAAAGGAGATTTCATCTCAATTGCACGCAATCTCTCTTCCAAGTCATTGGGCAATCTTTTTTCTGCCATTTGAAGAAATAGTTTGTAAAGATCTGGATATTCTTCTGACCATTTACGAAACATCTCTTTCCATTTTTGTTCTAAAGACATACATTTAACAAGTCTTGTTTCAAAAAATTGATAAACGGCTTGAGGAACATAAAAATCTTTTTCTGGTAATCCAAGCGCTTTCTTTGTTTCTTCAATCTCTTCTGCTCCCAAGGGAGAGCCATGCGCTTTTGAAGTTCCTGCTTTATGAAGAGATCCTTTGCCAATAATGGTGCGCATCATAACAAAACAAGGTTTTGTTTGATGATCGCGAATATGTGTAAATACTTCTTGCATCTTATCAAAATCATAACCATCTATTTCGAATACATCCCATCCATAAGCGAAGTAACGCATCTTTACATCTTCTGAAAATGACTCCGTTAGAAAACCATCTAAAGTTACTTGATTAGCATCGTAAATCAATACCAGGTTATCTAGGCTTAAATGGCCTGCAAAAGAGCTTACCTCAGAAGAAACACCTTCCATAATACAACCGTCTCCAGCTAAGCAGTAAACCTTACTTGTAAATAGAGGATAATCATCTCGATTAAATCGCTCTGCTAATATTTTAAGTCCAAGCGCTTGACCAACAGCATTCCCAATTCCCTGGCCTAAAGGACCGGTTGTAGCTTCTACACCATCTGTAATATGATATTCTGGATGGCCTGGAGTTTTAGAATGAAGTTGCCGAAAATTTTTAATATCATCTAAAGAAAGACCAAACCCCGATAAATGTAGTAAAGAGTATAACCACATAGAACCGTGACCTGCAGATAAAACGATCCGATCACGATTAAGCCACTTAGGATTTTTTGGATTATGGCATAGAAGAAATCCGTATAAAAAAGCCCCAAACTCTGCACAGCCCATAGGAAGTCCAGGATGTCCGGAATTCGCTTTCTGAACCGCTTCCATAGAAAGAGAGCGCACTGTATTAGCAATTTTACTTAAAGTTTTTTTTAAATCCGCATCCATTTAGAACAACTCCTTAGAGTCTTAATTAGATGGGATAAGGTTAACAAACAGCATAAAGAAGAGCAATAGCAAAAAAAGAGCTCTATACATACTAGACAATTTAAGTAGGTTGCTATCTTGGAAATGTTTAGTATTTGAGCCTATTGAAAATCATTTTTTATAATAAAAAATTTTATTGACTTATCTTTTTTTGGGTACTACCATATTTTTTTTAAATAATTAGGAGTTGATACAGCCATATTTTATTATCTAATCTAGAACCATATCCTCCAAAAATACGGTAAGATAGATTTCCATGGTCTTATCAACTCCCTTTTTAAAATAAAGAGAGAATTGCAAAATTCTATGGACTCTTAACTCTTTTCATTTATTTTTTATCGATGTGATAAAACCTTCCCTAAGTTTAAATCTTAGAGATATGATTACATGATTTAGATCTAAATTTGATCTAAAAATAGAAAATGTTTTCTTTCTAAGAATTGTAAAAAACAGAGTTTCTGTTACTAATAGAAACTCTGTAATCACCTTTTATTACATGGTCTTTTGATCAGCTATTCTTGCATCATTATTAAGGATTTTAATAGCCCCTTCCGTGTACTCTTTGGTTTCTTGCATTTCTTTTTCTACGGTTTTTAAAATATCATCGTTACTTCTTTGCAAATTGGTAGTACTCATTTTATCTTTTTGTATATTGGCTTTTTTTTCGCTACTTACGGCTTCTAATGCACCTTGTGTACCGCCGAGTATCGCCTGGATGATTTGAGCAGAACCTTGTGCTCCGGCTGCAGCAGCTTCGCCTAAGAAGCCAGAGAGTGCTCCTCCTGTTGCTAAAATGCCACCAAGCATTAGAAGAGGGCCTAAAAAAAGGGTGGCTAGTTGTACATAGCCCGCTATTTTTGAAATGACAGCCACTTCTTCTGCTTCCGAAAGACTATGATCAGCTAGGGCCTGTAACATCTGAGTTACTTGATTAACAGTATCCATTTGGGTTACTTGTACTTTAGTACTAGCTCCTTGAAGATGCTTCAAAAGAGAGCTAGTTTCTAAGATAGATAATGACATATTTAACTCCTATCTAGGTTCCATGATTTTGCCCATGTCAGAAATGGCTTGTCCTGCTTGCTGTCCTAACTGAGTAGATCTATCGGAAGTGTTTTCCACAAACATTTTTTCCGTAGAGCCAAGTTGAGAAGAGAGTTTTTGTGTTTGGGTGTTACAATAAGCAAGCAGAGCTTGTAACTTACTCATTATTTTTGAATCAGGACCCGTATCAGTTATCCCTCCAAGTCCTAGAGCATCAGGGTTTTTGTCTTCTACAGTAGCAACAATTCCGATTGATGCAGCTCCAATACCAGCTCCAATGGCAGCCCCTGCTAATACAACACTAATCCCTCCTGTAAAAAATGCTAATAGCCCACCAAGAGCTGCAGCAACTAGTCCAAAGATAACCGCTTTCGTAGTACTAAAATGCCGTCCTTGGGTCGATTGACCAGCGAGATCTTTTTGTTTTTCAGCTTGCAATTCCAGCTGAGTCGTTTTTACTTTGGTTTGTTGGATTCCAGCTAACATGGCTTTATCGTTTTGATCCATTTGAGCTTTTGCAAAGGCCAAAAAAAGGATTAAGACATTTGCTTCTTTGGGTTCTACTTGTTTGTTTTGGATCAACTCTGTTACTTTTTCTTTGAGAGCATCAATTGTGTTGTTTAATTTCTGTTGATCATCTTTTGAGAGATTTTGCAGATCTTTAGAGCTAAGAGTATCTATGGTATCTAAAATAAGATCTGCTTTTTCAGGGTCTATTTTTTTTTGTTTTTTTAGCTCAATCAGGGTGGCTTGTAATTGACTAAAGTGTTTTTTCAACTGATTGATTAGATCTTCTAATTGTTTGGAGGATAGATTAGCGATTTCTTGCTTGATTTGTTCTAGATCTTCCTTGTTAAATTCCTTAAGAGATGCTGCATATTTTTGTAATTGTTCTGATTGATGTTGGATCTGTTTTGATGCGTGTAAATGAGCAAGATCTTGTTCAATCTGCTTTAGTTGTTCTGGTGGGATCGGATCTGTTGAACCTGTATAAGGCAGATCGTCTTGTTGCCGTGAGAATGGAAGACTTGTTTTTTGCTTAACAGATCCTGAAGCAGGCTGTATGATCTTTTCAGAAGAGGTAGTATTTGTTGTTATATCCGACATAAATTCCTCCTTGTTAATTTTGACTGATTTGCTCCCTCACCATTTTTTGTACTTCTTTCTTACAAGCCTGCAAAGATGCTTTCATCGTATTATTGTAAGAAGTGATTAGAGTCATATAGGATTTCATTTCAATGGAACTTTGTTGAGACTGTCCAATGAGCATTTGCATACTAGCATTGTCATCTGCATTCCAATCTTCCAATGGATTCTCCGCTTTTGGATCTTTGATCTTTCCTTGATTAATAAGATAAACTTGTGTCATTGCCCAAGCAATCATACGATTAAACTGAGTAGGATCTTTTTTTTGAGCATTGGGTTGAAAATGCAAATCCGTTCCATGAAAATTCAGATCTTGATCTTCTTTCCAATCGGAAATAGCATCTATTATACTACGACTATCTATGGGATTAAATTGCTTGTTAAAGCATCTAAAAAGATCCTGTGTAGTTGCTAAAAGAATTTCGAGATCAGGATATTGTTTTACACGCTTTTCAAGCTCTGTAATATTTTTCTGAAGATCCAAAATTCCTTGAGCAAACTCTTTGATGGCGTTACCTATTTTATCTTCCTCCCAAGACTGAGCAGTAGACCTTTTCTCTGCAGATAATTGAAATTTACCTATCTTTTCATTGAGCATGATCAGGTTATCTTGGAAACTTCTTAGTTCTTCTGATGTGCGTGTTGCTTCTTCCATTTTTTTAGTAACCCGATCAAGAGCTCCTGTCCCTTTAGAATTTGTAACTAAAACAAGAATAGCAAGTACCAATAAAAGATTGATGTCATAACCTTTTTCCTTTTCGATAAAAAGGTTATTAGGATTTGCTTCTTCTATAAATGGTATTTGTTGTATCTGTAGGGACATAAAAAAGCCTTCTTAAGATTGAACCCAGCTGGATTTCTGGGCATATTTTTTTAATGTACCTCTCTTTTTTTTCTGAGGTATTTTCGCATCGAGAAGTTTTTCTACTTCCTTACTATTTTTTTCAAACTCTTGTTGAAAAATCACAAGCTTATCTCGATGTGGTGAAGCTGTATTAAAAAAATAGGACAAAATCAATTGTAGTTGATCTTGTTCTAAACCTAATTTCTCCGTTGCTGATTCGAGATAATCATACAACAAATGTCTTGCTTGTTCTAATTTTTCTGCGGCTATTTTCTGCTGCTCTTGGCTTCCTTTAGAAACCGCTTCTTTTAGATCTGTCATCAATTTGTTCATCAAATTTAATAACTCTTCAAAATGAGTGTCTTTATACTCCACCCCTTCTTCTAAAAACGTTTCGATTTTTTCGATCTCTTTGTCTTTTTTCATAAAGTTCCTTATCTTTGAAGAATTATTTTTGCCATAGAGCCAACAGTATCTTGTGCCTGAGTCCAATGGTTCAGTTGTATTCTATCTTTAGCTAGCATTTGACTATTTTCTGATTGTAATTTGGCAAGAATGGTATTTACACACGTTTTAATTTTTCTCACATCATCATTGAGATTTGAGTCTTTCGGAGAGCTTTTTGATGCTTCTTCCGCAATGCAAAGTTTATTTACTTTGGGCATAAGTATATCTAAACAATTACGCACACTATCACTAAGCCCTTTTGTACTTGCAAGATTTGTTAGAATGCGCTTCAACTCTTGAGGGTTGTTAATTTCAGATAATGCATTCCTTAAAATGCTTTTTATGTACGCTTCATCTTTAGATGAAGAGCGTTGTGCCTCACTCAAATTAGAGAGAGTAGCTACTATCTCTGCTGCGGCTGCTAAAGAATTTTCTGCCATGATTAGATCTCTTTTTTAGTGTTTGTACTAATTTAATCGACCTTAGTTTTATTAAAACATAAAAATGAATTAATTTAACAGAATTTTAATTCGTTTTATTATTTATAATTAAACTAAATTCAATAAATATTAATAAAACTATTTAAAAGAAACGACTCTCTATGCAGAGGCCTTGAGAAAAAAGAAATTGCCTTGGCAAAAAATCTCTCTTTTGACCAAAGATAAACTTTATTAATCAAACATATTAAAAAAAATTTACTTTTATTTAATGAAAAACTTAAAATGCTTTTTTTCTTTCTCTAGAAGGGAATGCTGAGCTTTAGCTTTCATTTAATCTCTTTTTAGAAAGAGATAGAGATTTTAAGAAAATAAATAGGAGTTAATTGTGGCAGCAGTCTTTCTTCATAGTTTGAACATATTAACTTATGGACACAGCATTTATCAATTTTACTCTAACAAAGATCTAAGCCTTTGGCAAAAACTTTGGGGTACTTTACCAAGGGTCGCTGGTATAGCAGTAGATGGCTCTATACTTGGTAAAATAGGAAATCTGAATTCTTTAAAAACAGTCTCTCCTCATATTAACGGAGTAGCGCTAACTCTATTTGATGTAGTTGCTAAAGAAGAACCTTACGAAGATGCATTTTGCACAGCATTCTCTAATTTGGTTCGTTTAAACGCGAGTCAAGATGGTGCAATGTTAGTCAGTTCTTTGATAGAAAAAAGACAAATTTTCAAAGAAAACGTAGAAAAACTTTATAACTATTATAAACCGATGACAATTTCTCTTTCTAATTCAGAAAAAGTTTCAGAACGCATACAAGAAGAAAAAGTCAAGTTTTTAAAAATTCTCAAAACACAAGAAAATCAACTAGACTTTATCGAACAAACCATGCAGGACTATCAAAACATTATAAATAATGCTACTGCTGAATCCTTTGGATCGATCCCGTATTGCTATATGAATAGACCTGAATTTACAAAAAGAAAGTGCAAGATTTCTAAAGAACCTATTCGTGAAGCTGTTGTGGTAAGAGAGATAAATCTACCTATCTATTATGAGTGCGATAATCTTTCAGGTTGGTATAAGCATAAAAGAACAACACCTCTCCCTCCTGCCTGGCCTAAATCCATACCCTTTAATCGCGACGTAATTGTAGTAGATAAAGCTGAAACCGCACAAATAACACAAGATCTTCAAAAAGCTCTTAATCAAACCCAAAATAATCCTGAGGAATTGGAAGCTATGAAAATAGGCTTTCTAGCTATACAAGAAGTATTAAATAATTTTATATCACAAAAAACTAAGAATTAACCTATGCCATCAATTGCTACAATTATGAGCCTTACAAGTTATAATCTTTAACTACATTAGTTAGAAGCGTTGGACTTTAATTAATTTATCCCGCTCTTAAACTAGTATTGTATCTATAAAGTCGACCCTAGAACTTAAGCACCCTAAAGAGACCTCTTAATAAGCTGAAAGAAGGAGAGTAATCAAAAAGACTAGCCCTTGTGTAACTAACTTAGGGCAAAAAAAGCCCTTCTAACTCCTTCAATCCAAAATAGTTAAAAGATTTTTTTTAAACAAAAAACGAGATAATCAGAAGATTATCCCGTTCCATCTTGATTTGGAAAAGAAAAAAATGATTATCCGGATTTCTGGTTTCGTATAATAGCCTCTTTTCCTTGAGAAGAAGCTTGTATACCCTGCTGCCCAATGTTATTAAATGAGTTTAAAATCTGCATAAACCCTTGTACGGAAGTTGTTTCCTGCTGTGAAGTACCAGAAGTTAACTGTTCACAAGCCTGCACGGATTGACCCCATTCTCCTAAGTAATCGGTATTAGCATCGCCAGAGCCTGAGTGATTTTTATTGTAGAAATTCTTAGCTAGAGCATAAATAGCTCCAGAAAGGTTATTCGCTAAATTCTTACCATTTAGAGGAAAATCTGTATTTCCATCCCATTTTTTTAGCAACTCATTAAAAGGATCTAATTTTCCTTTATCCCCAGAGGGTGTAGGAATAGAAGAATTTAGGTCTTTAAGCCAGTTACCCACCATATCAGCTACAGCTTTCAGTTTAGGTTCAGAGCTTCCTGCCAGTGTCTTTTGGTCTTTACAAAGTTTTTCATAACTATCTTTTAACTGCTTTAATAAAGATTTATCAAACTTCTTCCAATCATCTGGAGAAAGATCTTTTTTAGAACCAAGCTCAGCTTCGATTTTACTAAGAATCCTTTGAAGATTAATTAAATCGTTTTGCACATCACTAAGTTCATTAGCCTCTTCTGTAATCTTTGTGATATTTAAAGAACAAACGTCCATTGCTCCATTCCCAGAGTCATTAGTCATAATCGCTAAAACAATCAACTCAAGCGTAGCACCGCTTGCAACCATATCCTTAATACGATCTGCTAAAGACTCGGTAGGATCGTCTTGTGACTTCTTAGGTACATTATTTTGCTGGATAATTCCCTGTAGTAACTCTTTATTAAGTAATATATTTGACATGATTTCCTCTTATTATACTTTTATAATCCATCTATCTATCTAACATCTATTTAATCATAAAAACGTTAATAAACTATTAAAAATATAATAAGATTTCATTTAAACTCTGATAATAAATGACTTAAGAAGTAATTTTATTTTTAGAGAAATGAATCCATAAAAAAACTCTTTAAAGACACAAGAAATTAAGAATAAGGTGTTTATATAAGTATCTGGAATTAAGGCTATTAACTGCGCATCCAACCGGATTTTTTGATTTTTTTACTGGGATCTTGGGGGTTTTTCTTTATTTGAGGATGCGAAAGTTGTTCTAGAGCTTTGGCTAAATCTTCTCCTGCATGGAAAATTTTCTCTCTAGATTCTTGAATAGACGTCCATTGCTCGGGGGAAAAGTTAGTAGGGTTTTCCGCAAAAGCAATAAGCTGCTCCTCTGTCATTCCTGAAGTTTCACAAATGAGCTTAGTATCTTTGATCATATGCTGATAAATTTCCATTAACATGGCCATGGCTTCTTGCCTTCTTTGTGGATCTTCCTCTTTTAATTCCACTTTTAGTCGTTCAAAAAACTGTAGAGATTGAGCAAATACTTGCTGTAAATCTATCGATTGCCCTTCTGCAGCACGACGAAATAAGTCGCTAAGCTGTTGACATTCTTCTTTTAAGCTCACGAGACCCTCTTTATTCAATTTAATTATACTATAATTTTATTATTGATTAATTTATTTATTAATACAAATAAGACTTCTCTTTCTTTACTCTTAAAAAAAAACGATTTACTTTTATCTATAGAGCAGTTTAAACGTTATATAGAGTGGAGATTTACATGTTAGAAGAACATCTTACACAATTAGTCGAAAATCTTGCTTTGGAAGATGCCTTATCCAAAGAAAATAAACTCTATCTATTAAAATTGCACAAAGAACTAATTATTACTTTTCGAGAATTAGACCCGGGATGTACCTTCTTTGCAACAATTGGAATATGTCCTTTAAATAAACAAGAAGAGTTATTTATATACCTCATGAAAGCGAATTTATTAGGACAAGGAACCGGGGGCTCTATTATTGGCTTAGATCGAGATGAGAAGTTCTTGACACTGTGTCTGGTTTTGCCGTATGACATGAAGTACAAAGTATTTAAGGATGCTCTAGAGGACTTCACAAATTATCTCGGTTTTTGGAAAAATGAGCTCTCTTTTTATCAATAAAAAAACATAAGCTCGACAAAGATAAAATAAACATGGCTGGATATTTAATTGGGGAAGAGGGCCCTCTGATAGGGTTTGTTGCACGGTTTGAAGAGGAAGAAGAGTGGGTCTTAGGAAGAGACCCTGAAGTAGCTTCCATTGTTTTAGAAGATCCTCTTGTCTCACGTAGACACGTGATTTGTAGGTACACAGAAGAGGGTTATGTACTAGAAAACATCAGCACAACTAACCCTGCGTTATATAATGGACAGATTCTGATAGAACCTGTTTTATTAAAGGAAGGAGATTTAATTAAGATTGGTAGTAGTATTTTTAGGTTTTCTCATTCCTATCCAGATTTAGAAGCAGGAACTCTACAAGACGATCCCGATCTAGAAAGTGTAAGAATAGGGTCTCGAACATTGGGGCGCTTTATTATTAAAGTGACAAATGGACCAAATGCCGGTGCCGAGTTTTCTATGCAGAAAGGGTCTTCCTATGTCCTAGGAAAAGATCCCAATTTATGTGATATTGCTTTTCAAGACTTAAGTGTTTCTAGACAACATGCGCGGATTAGCATTGACGACACTAATCAAGTATTCATTGAAGATTTAAGCAGTCGCAACGGCGTATTAGTTAACGGAATAGCCATTGCCAGTAAACACCTTCTTTCCTCAGAAGATCTTATTTCACTAGGAACAACCTCCTTTTTACTGATCGATCGAGAACAGATACAAGAAACCATTTTTTCTCCTCTTCCACTTGCAACGAGTATCAAAACAGAAGAGCTAAAGCAAGAAGAAACCTCTACATCTGCTGATTGGAGAGAAATGATTATCCCTAAAAAGCATTTAATCATAGCATCTGCTTTTGGTGTGCTTGTTTTAGCTGGTATTACCAGCATGATTACACTTTTTAAAACCGATAAGATTGAAGTTATCTCTCAAAAAGAAGAGCATAAAATTCTGCAAGAGAACCTCAGCACTTTTTCTTCTGTGCAATTCTCCTTTAATCCTCCTAATGGAAAACTCTTTTTATTAGGGCATGTAATAAGCTCTGTAGAAAAACAAGAGCTTCTATATAAAATTGAAAACCTCTCTTTTGTGCATAGCATCGAAGATAATGTGATTGTCGATGAATTAATTTGGGAAAATACAAATGCCCTCTTATTAACTAACCCTAATTGGGTTGGTGTTTCTCTTTCTTCCATTGCACCTGGAAAGTTTGTACTACGAGGCTATGTACAGACATTAGAGCAAGCCCAAGCTCTATCTGACTACTTGAATCTCAATTTTCCTTATTTAGATCGTTTGGAAAATCAAGTTGTTATAGAAACCAATTTACAAATGCAGGTTGAAAGCATCTTGATCGAAAAAGGATTTGGTTCTGTTACCTATCAGATTAGCAATGGAGAACTCGTGTTAGCAGGTAGAGTGGATCAAAAGAAAGCGCATACTTTCAATACAATTATTGATCAATTTTATAGAGTACCAGGAATTCGTTTGATTAAAAACTTTGTGATTTATACAAAAGCGGATACTTCAAGGATCGATTTATCCACAAAATACCAAATCACTGGTTATTCCAAGAAAGATGATCAAAATATGTTTGTTGTAATTAATGGAAAAATCCTCACTATTGAGGATGTGATCGATGGAATGAAGATTACAGAAATCTTATCAAACATGGTATTGCTTGAAAAAGATGGCGTAAAATTTAGAATTAATTACAATCTGCAATAAGACTATAAGTATTTTTCATTCGCGCATCAATGAGGAGCTAAAAATTATGTTTGGTTTGGAAAAAAAAGATAAGCCACTATTTGAATTTGATCTCGAGAAAGAATTAAAAAGCGAACCTGGAAAAGTAAAAGATTTACTCAAAAAAACAGATGAAGCTATTCAAGACATCAAATCAAAATTGAGACAAGGCACCGAAAGTGAAGACTTTGAAAACTATGGTAAGCTATTACATGGTTATGCTGCTTTACAAAGGGTATTAACTAGAATTGCTAACAAAAAATAAAATAAGGATGAAAAATGCCACAAGGATCGAATTGGGCAACTATTACATTTAACACGTTAATCAAGCAATACGCTAAATTGCAAAGTACTGTAATTAGTCAAGTTCGGGCTGTTGCAAGCTCTATTTCGCATGCAACTCCAGGAAAATTCTTACTTCTGCAATTTTCCATGAGTCAAGTTACACAGATTGGTGAATCAATTTCTAATTTGATCTCTCAAGTACAAGCAACGATTAATAATATGGTGCGTAACCAAAAAACCTCTTAATGGTATCCATCATTTTGCAAAAAGGATTTTACAATGTCTCTTCAAAAATTTAAAGACCATTTTATCTTAATGGCAGAAGCTGGCTTTATTGCAATCAACCAAAGCGATGAAGATGCGGCTATTAAGTTATTTGCAGCAGCAGAGCTACTCGATTCCAATAATCCATTACCTCGTTTAGGGATGGGATATCTCAATCTCTGTCAACTTAAACTCAAGCAAGCAGCGACCATTTTTGAAGAAATCTTAGCTAAAGAACCTTCGAATGAAATGGCTAAAACCCTGCTTGGTCTGACTCTATCTTTAAACCCAACCGAACTAGCAAAAGGAGAAAAAACCTTAGAGGAATCCACTCAAAAAAATCAAGACCCTATGGTTAAAAACCTAGCTAAAACCGCTCTTGATTTTGTAGAAAAGTTCATTAAGAAAGCCCCTTCTCCTATCGAAACTAAACCTCCCAAAAAGTAATCTTCCGAGGGTTGTGCTTCAAAAGCTTTTAGTAATTGACACAACCTATTATAACGGTTTTATGCCTTGTATACTCGTTTATATTTTGCCAATGTGCATAACGTGATTCCAAAGGCTTCTGCTGCCTTTTTTCTATCTCCAATTTATCAAGATATTTTAGAGTTTTTTCTCAAACCTAGTAAATATGTCATTCAACCATAATACATCATAGCAATGAAAATTAATATTCGAATTACTATATGTACCGGTAATAGAAATTTAAGTTGGAGTACTTAAAAATGGCATTTTCCAGATATTTAGATTCAAAATTGGTTTAGCCGAACATTATTAATCAGCTCTCTTAAATAGAGGAGTAATAATAAGATCTCATAAAAGCAAGCCAACCTCATTTCGAATGTATTTGAGTATATATGATATAATTTAACAGTAAATATTTATTATAAAGTTCCATATTCTACTCCTTATACTTAGTTAGTAGGTGGAAGTTTCATGACGAAAAACCTCTAGTTGTGCTATTTGTTAAGATACGCGGTATATCTATACTGAAGTTTGAAAAAGTTAAACAATACGGATCAGATTATGGCAGACCAAGACTTCCCTACTAAGGATTTAAGCAACGCAGAGCGTATTTCACCAACTGCTAGAATCGGAGAGGATAATAAAACTCTTCCTGCAGGGCAGCCCTTTTCTTCTCTTATGAAAACAGGTGAGTCTCCTCTTGCCAATACCAGAAAAGCTCCAATGATTTCTCCTTTTGACTTGATGCAATCAGGGCATTCCCCTATTACACAAGCTGCTACGACAGACAATTTGCTCACTCAAGTTAAACATGCGCACAGTACCTTAGGAGATATCTCCAATCAACTAAATACACCAAAACTTAAATTGCGCTCTTCTGATAAATATCTCTTAAAAAACAAACTGAATAATACAACCGCTAATTTACGTGCGGTAAATGCTAAATTAGGAACAAATGAGGAAAAACAAGAAGAAGCCCTCCCAGCTAAATTTCAAGGCCCATTAGGTAGATTTATGAATCTGCTAGCTGATGGCCAACAACAACTAGTATCTGCTCAAAAACAACTGCAATCGCTTAAATCAAAAGGAAGCAGTCTTGCTCCTGCTGATTTTTTACTGATCCAGGTAAAATTAAATAAGGCTCAACAGGAATTAGATTTTACCTCTGTATTGCTTTCAAATGCTGTTTCTGGATTTAAAACACTGATGCAAGTACAGCTATAAGGACATATGAAACCAACGCCTGATTTTGATCAACTAGTCTCCCATCTTGATGAACTAGAACTTACAACAGTACACGGAAGAATTACTGAAGTTGTAGGGATGCTGATTAAAGCAATCGTTCCCCAGGTAAAAATGGGTGAGGTTGTTCTTATCAAACGAGAAGAAGCTCCTTTAATGGCAGAAGTTATGGGCTTCACTCGAGAAGAGGTTTACTTATCTCCTCTTGGAGAGATGCATGGAATAGGACCTTCCTCCGAAGTGATTCCTCTGCGAATGTCCTTGCATATTAAAGTAGGAGAGGAACTTCTTGGACGCGTAGTTGATGGTTTAGGCAACCCTTTAGATCTCGAGCAAAAAGGTCCTCTTCATTTAACAGAAAGCTATTCGGTAATCAACCCCCCTCCCGATCCTCTCAAACGAAAAATTATTACAGAACCGATCTCCTTAGGCATTCGTTGTATTGATGGTCTACTTACTTGTGGGGAAGGACAAAGAATGGGAATCTTTGCTGCTGCGGGAGGTGGAAAATCCACTCTTTTGGGTATGATTGCCCGTAATGCTAGAGCTGACATCAATGTTATTTGTCTAATTGGAGAAAGAGGAAGAGAAGTACGCGAATTTTTAGAAAACGATTTAGGTGAAGAAGGAATGAAAAGATCGGTTGTTGTGGTTTCTACATCCAACCAAGCAGCGCAATTGCGCATCAATGCAGCCTATATGGGAACAGCGATTGCAGAGTATTTTCGAGACCAAGGGAAAAAAGTAATCTTGATGATGGATTCAGTAACTCGTTTTGCAAGAGCTTTAAGAGAGGTAGGTCTTGCAGCAGGAGAACCTCCTGCAAGAGCTGGTTTTACCCCTTCTGTTTTTGCAACACTCCCTCGCTTGTTAGAGCGCTCGGGCAATTCTGACAAAGGATCCATTACAGCTTTTTATACCATTCTAGTAGCAGGCGATGATTTAAATGAACCCGTCTCTGACGAAGTGCGCTCTATTCTCGATGGACATATTATTCTCTCTAGAGAACTTGCACGTCAATATCACTATCCAGCCATTGATGTTCTTGATTCGGTTAGCCGAATTATCTCTCACATTGTCGATAAAGAGCATCTGCAGCTCATTGGCAAAGTTCGCGAAGTTTTAGCTAATTACAAAAAAAATGAGCTGCTCATTCGCATCGGAGAGTATAAACCAGGTTCTGATAAAGCAGCTGACTTTGCTATTAAATACATCGATAAGGTAAATCGTTTCTTACGCCAAGCAGTTGATGAAACGTGTAGTTTTGAAGAAACTCTACAACAACTCAAAATGCTTTTTAGATAGATATGCCACGTTATCCCCTTAAACAATTAGCTGAGATTAAACAAAAAAATCTCGAAACAGCAGAAATTAATCTACGAGATAAAAAACGCATTCTTGAACAAGAACAAACAAGCTTAACCAAAAAAGAAAAAGAACGAGATGTGATAAAAGAACACCGCATTGATAAACTTCAGCAATTACGCGATCACATGGATGAAGGAGCAGTTCCTCATAAAATAGAGCAAATGAAGCAATATTTAACACTTGTTGATGAAAAGCTAACTGTTAAACAACAAGCTGTCGTAAAACAAAAAAAAAAAGTAAAAATAGCTGAAGAAGAGGTAGAAAAAGCTCGCAAAGAACTCATAGAATGCCAACAAGATGTAGAAAAAATGCGCTTACATCGCAAAGAATGGGATCGAGAAATACATCTCATTGAAGAACAAAAAGAAGGCGTTGAAATGGATGAAATAGGTTCTGCTGGCCATGAACGTAAAAAAACAACCACTTCTCGTCAAAAGCATAAGAAAAAGAAGTCTTGCTAAAATGTTGGACAACTCGGATAAAAATCCAGTATGAGTTAAGATGATAAAAAAGAGGTCTCTATGAGTAAAGTTGGCAAAATTCCTAACCCTCTTAATCCGGCTAATGATCCTAAAAAAGATAAGAGCCGTCTAGATTCTAATCAATTTAGAGAAAAATTTGATTACAGGAAAAAAGAAGAAACTTCTTCAGGAAGTAATAGACAACGCTATGCACCAGAAGAAGAAGAACAAACTCCTAAAACGCCCACTCCTGATTCCATTTTTAAGAGTTCTAGCTCTCGGAAAAATTCTTTCCGGGTGAAAAAAAATATAGATGCATCCCATAAAAAAATAACCCCATCCTCTGAAAAAGAGATGCAAAAGAAATCTGCAGAGGAAATTTCTGTTGAAAAAAAACTAGAAGAAAAGCAAACAGAGGAAAAAAGCATTAAAAAAAAAGTTATTTTAACAAATCCTACGCCAGAAGCTCCGCCTAAGATCTCTAAATCCTCTCTTTCAAAGCAGACACCTCTTACTATCAAACCTAAAGAAAAAAAAAAAGAAGAGACATCTACTTCTTTTGAGCCTTTAGCAAATATACAACCAAATCAACCTAACTACCAACCCTCTGTATTACCAACAGGATCTGCTTTCAGCTCTTATCAAATAAGCCAATTATTTGATAGAATGGCAGGCGTGATGACAGTTATGGAACTTTCTGGAACAACAGAAACAGAACTGACTCTTTCAGGAGAAGAATTTGCTTCTTCTGTTTTTTATGGAGCTCGTATTACAATTACTGAGTATAGTACCGCTCCCAAAGCCTTTAACGTACAGCTATCTGCAAATCCAGAAGCAGTAGCATTGTTTCAAGGAAATATGCCTAATTTACTCGCAAACTTTGCAAGTGGTAATTACGCTTTTAGCATTCATCGTTTGGAAACAAATGTGGAAGAGCGCCCTCTTTTTAAACGCAAGGAATCCTTTGGGAGCGATCAACAGCCAATGCAAGGAGATTCTTAAATGACCATATCGTCAAAATTACCTGATTCTTTAAAAAAACAAGAAAGCAGTAAACAAACACCTAAAAATTCTTTCAGTAAACTTTTAGACAAAAAACAAAAAAAACTTTTAAAAAACGAAGATAAGAACCTTCCAGAAAATCCCATTTGGGCACCTAATCTTATACTTTCTCCTGAAAAAAACCCTGATTTATCTACTATTTTATCACAAAAAATCTCTGAGACTGAATTGAGTGCCAATACCCCTGTAACATCTCATTTTCCCATAGAAATAGAAGAACTCTGGGAAAAACTGGGCTCAGCTTGCATTCTTATGAATCCTTTGCAAGACAAGGAAATCACTTTTATCCTAGACACAAATACCCTTTTCTCTGGAATGCGCATTACTATAAAAGAATATTCAACAGCACCTAAGATTTTTAATATTGAGCTAGCGCCTACCTCTAACGCTGCCTTATCCTTAATCTCTTCTCACGTACCTCAGTTACTTAATCGATTTCGTCAAGAGTCCTTTGGTTTTTCTGTTAATGACATTATTCCAGAGCTGCAATCCTATGCAACAACTGCTCATCAAAAACAAGATGATGAGGGCAATCAATGAACACAATGCCTATGAACTGGATTCATCAAATCCATTATACCTTGCAAGAGATGCAGGAAATTCCCTTATGGGGAAACCCTCCTCCTATTCCTTGGGATCAATGTATACAAGAAGTAGCTTCTCTTTTACAAACCCCTGAATTAAGTCTTGTGGTGGGAGATACTCAACTGCTTCCAAAAGGGAAAGTATTATTAGGGATCGGCAATCATCCAATCGTAACAAGCATGCAATTAAGTCCACTTGTAGGGCAATGCTTTTGGGTTATGGCACAAGAAGATATCACTTTCTTGATCTCACTTGCTCTTACAGAAAATCAGAACCAGAAAACGATAAACTCTGCTTCTCTCCAAGAAGGTTTTTATAGATTTCTAATACTAGAAACTCTAAAAGCCTTTGATCCTTTAAAACCCTTTTCTGATCTGTCTTTGAAAATGGGTTCTTTAACCACCATCCTCCCTCAAGAAAATTGTATTTGTATGGATATCGGTATTCATCATCCTAAAAAAGTACTATGGGGAAGAATTATATGTCCTACCGATTTTCATCAGGCTTTTAAAACCCATTTTGCAAATACAGCCCTTTCGATTTATGAAAGCAACCTTGCAAAAGATATAAACTTAGCCATATCTGCTCAAATCGGCTATACACAACTTACATTATCTCAATGGAAAAAAATCGCAGCCGGTGATTTTTTGATCTTGGATGTTTGCTCTTACTCTCCTCATACAGCAAAAGGAACAGCAACTCTTTTTTTAGAACAAACTCCCCTATTTACTGTAATTTGTAAGCCAACTAATTGCAAAATTATCGACTATGCCTATCAGGAGGAATCCATGGATGAAGATTTCGAAGAAGAAGATATGAATGAAGAAAAAACAACGCAAGAACTAGAAGAGCCATTAATCTCCGTGCCTGATGCTCTTTTAACTATTCATGTAGAAATAGCAAGAATGCGGATGAATCTAAAAAAGCTTACTCAGCTTAAACCCGGCAATGTAATTGAACTAGCTATACGACCTGAGCAAGGAGTAAAACTAACTTTAAGTGGGAAAGCTGTTGCTAAAGGAGAGCTTATTCAACTCGGCGATGTACTTGGAGTTAAAATCCTACAAATTGGAGAATAGCATTTTTAAATATGGCAGAGCATTCTTTCTACAAACAAAATACGCTCCCTGAGCTGATAGGAAAAGAAGATATCCCTCTGCCTGAAAAAATTGGCCCTTATAAAATAGAAGGTCTTTTGAATAAAGGAGGAATGAGCCTTCTCTATTTAGGCTTGGATCCTAAAACCAAAAAACCTTTAGCTATTAAAGTCTTATCCCCTAACCATATTAATCATCCCGAAGCTGTTGAGTATTTCTTAAGAGAAGCTAAAGCAATTTCTGTGTCTAATCACCCCAACATTGTAAAACTCTACGGAGAAGGAAGCTGGGAAAAAGGGCTTTATATTGCCATGGAGCTAATTAACGGTGTTTCTCTTAGACAATTTATCGTACAGCATTCCTTATCTATACGCAGAGTTTTAGATATCTCTTTGCAAGTAGCTTATGCTCTTCAACATTTACATTCCCTTCGGATTATTCACAGAGATGTAAAGCCGGAAAATATTTTAATCACAGAAGGTGGTGAAGTGAAACTTATTGATTTTGGAATCGCACAATTACAAGACGAGCAAGATCAATTCGCTCTACCCTCTTATTTTATCGGCACACCGAATTACATGAGTCCTGAACAAAAAGAGAACCCCTCTCATTTAAGTTTTGCCTCCGATTTGTATTCTCTAGGTATCATCTTATATGAACTCATTTCTGGAAAACTCAGTTATGGAGCTATTAATCTTACCTCTATTCCTAAAGGATTAAGGCATATCCTCGTAAAGGCTCTAGCTATCTCGGCTAGTGAACGCTACCAAACCACTGAAGAGTTCATTCATGACGTCTCTTTCTATTTACAATCTAAAGAACTAGAAAAAGAATACGCGGGTCCAGATCAAGTCAAGGAAGTCTATGAAGCCCTGTACTCAGCCTTTCAGCTAACATTACCTAAAGCCCCTCCCACCTGGTCTTATGCAGATATTGGCTTAGCCAAATGGCATGGTACTCAATTTGGTCTTTATTACGATTTTATTCGTCTTCCTAACAATTGTCTTTGCATGTTACTCGCCTCTTCCACTACAACAACAATAGAAACAACCATTTGCATGAGTAGCTTACAGGGAATGATCCATATGTATACACACCAATTAAACTTAAGCAAAATTGATGAACTAACCTCTAGCTTAAACCAACTGCTTTGTAAACAAGCCTGCCCAATTATCTTTAGTGCGCTTATTCTCGACCCTCTACAAGATAAACTAAGCTGCATCTCTTGTGGGTGTAACAGTTTGATTCACATCTCTCAAGAGAGTTTTCACCCACGAACCATTGTAGCTAAAAACCCTGCATTGGGAACAAATCCCCAGTTAGAATTCTCTGAGACCATAGATAATTGGGATATTGGCGATACTCTTATTTTACACACCTTTGATATCTCTGATAAAAATACAGAATTAGCTAACTTTGAAAAATTTTTTTTCGAAGAGATTAAAGAACGTTTACTCTTTTCTGCACAAAGACAAGCAGAAACCGTTCTTCGATCGATTTTATATGATCCCATAGCATCTAATGCTGCTTCTAAAGCATTAATTTGCATACAAAGAATTTCTTAAAAAAAACTTTTTAAAAAGGAAAAATCTATGAGTGCATTCATTATACCCATTATAGAATTATCTCAAAATTTTTTTAACTCAGATCCTTTAAAATTCAATCAATATTTTGCTATTACTCCCGATTATCAAAAATACTGCTTAACCGCTAATCTACCTACTCGCTTTACCATAACGTTAGCCAAAGAAGCCATGCTTATTCACGATATTGCTATTCATTTGCTTGCAGGAGGATATAAACTCACAACAAGTACAGTAAAGGGCATATGTGCAATTGCCTCTGGAATTCTTGGCTTAGAAACAGACCATCAAACACCTAGCAAGCAAGCAGCTATTCATATTGGTTTTGCATGTGCTTATACTGTAGACTTCTTTGTATCTATTGCTAATATCAATAAGAGATATCCTCAACATTTAGTTAATAAAATAGAAACCATTTTTACTGATTTTTTAAAAATATCTAATAAGAATGTTGTTACAAAAAATATTATTGTTTCTGATCCAGAAATAGAACAAGAGCTTAA
Organism: Candidatus Rhabdochlamydia porcellionis; assembly: GCF_015356815.2. GTDB lineage: Bacteria > Chlamydiota > Chlamydiia > Chlamydiales > Rhabdochlamydiaceae > Rhabdochlamydia > Rhabdochlamydia porcellionis. The sequence goes on along the minus strand of NZ_CP075585.1, from coordinate 268,860 downwards.
AATAACTCGAGAAGAACTAGAAAAAAGAGATGCAGCTTTTAATCAATTGGAAAAAGAAATAGAAAAAACAGCGCAAAAGTTAAGAAAACCTTCTCAATGCGAGAAAATTGTTGATGAAATTTTACATCCCGATATAAATGCTATTTTAGCAAAAGCTAGCATAAAAAATAACCAAGAACAACCATTAGAAATTACCCATACAGCAAAACAAAAAGTTAATTATTGCTTTGAAAGTGATGATGGTTTTTGGTCTGAAGAGACCTTTAGTTCATCTGATACTTTTAATTCGGACTCTATCCCATTCAAAGAACAGAATAAATTTTCCAGAGATACTCCATTAACTACTTCAAATAATCTAGAAAGTTCTAAGATGAAATCTACTCTTCAAGTCTCTAAGAGGCTTAGAAAAAAAATACCTTTGCTTACTAACAATTCCCTCCAAATAAGCGCTTTTGAGCGTCGTAATGCATATTCTGAAAAGATCAGAAGTCATTCCAAAAAAACCCTTGAAGTGATTTAAAGAGAGAAATTTTATGCATATAGTTCGATCAATAACATCTTTTTGTGCTCCAGATCCTATTAGTTTTAATCAAAACCTTGGAAATCGATGTCAAATTTTTTGTTCAAAGTCCCCCTCACCTAACATATTATCTCGTCTTATTGTAGGTGTTATTATAAAAGATGTTATCCGTATTTCTGATATCGCTATCCATATCATTATAGGTTTGGTAAAATTAACTATTTGCACAATAAAGCTGCCTTATTCTATTCCAGCAAGATTATGGGGATCTATTCCAAGCTATGAAATAGGTAAAGAGGGCCTTGCTCATTTAGGTTTTTCTGGATTCTATTTTGCAGATATATTTATTTCCCTGGCGAATATGATAAATAGATATCCTAAAGATTTAATAGAAAAGGTAGAAAACTGTTTCTCTAGGTTTTTATCATCTAAAGAAGAAGTACATAAAACACAACTAGAAGGGCCACAAATAGCCCCTTGTCCTAAACCTGAAACAAATCTAGATGAATCAACTTTTACAACACAAAAGGTAGATACAGACTCGGATACATCTTTTGAAGAAGAGTCTTCTCAATCACAACAGGAAGACCCCTTATATCAAGCACTAGTAGAATGTGGAACGGATCCAGAAAAAAGCAAAATATTAGCTACTAATTACTCTTCAAAGTATCCAAAAAGCTTTCGCCATTCTATAAATTCGATAGTTTCAGAATATTAGATATTATTATTTAACAATAAAAAAACACACATTATGTTTTACAATAAATATATGTTAGTAATAGTGTTATTATTATGAAGCTCATTTATTATATATAAATCATAAAAGCGCTTTAATATTAAACGCATTTTTTTCTTGCTTAGCTTAAAATTAATAAAGCTCTGGCATTGAACCTTACTCTTGTACATGCAAAAGACTACTTAAACAGATAGGAGTTTTTATGAGCATATCTAATCTTGTTGACTCTAATAGAAACCTAGGAAATCAATCTCAAAACTTTTGCTCAAAGAGCTCACCTCCTAATATATTATCTCGCCTTGTAGTGGGTATTGTTATAAAAGACGTTGCTCGTATTTATGATATTGCTATCCATATAATTATAGGATTGGGGAAAATAGCTATCTGCATCACAAAAATCCCTTATTCTATTCCAGCAAGGTTATGTGGATCTACTCCAAACTATGCCATAGGCAAAGAAGGCTTTGCTCATTTAGGCTTTTCTGGGTACTACTTTGCTGATATGTTTATTTCTCTTACAAACACGATAAATAAATATCCTAAAGATAAAATGGAAAAGGTAGAAAATCTTTTCTCTGAGTTTCTAGGCCTAAAAAAAAATGTTATTAGCAAAGAAGAAAAACCTAAAATACAAATAAAAGAAACAGTAGATAGAGAAAGTCTTTTCGTTAAAGAATATGAAAAATATTCCGTTAAAAACTCTCCAGAATCTGCTGAAGAAATGGCAACGCTTTCTGTCAAAAGCCACCCTAAGTTATTCAGTACGTTATATGCAGAGTATGTAGAAAATAACAAAGATCAAAAAAAAGTCGAACGAAAAGCAACAGAATACGCCAATAACTGCATTAGAATATATTCTCCTATGTGTTTAAAATTTCTTAAAAAATGTTCAAAAGAAGAAGCTGAAGAACAAGCACTGCTTTATGCCAAAACTTATGTTAATGCTCACTCTAAAGAATCTGCAAGACAACCAAAAACACAATCAAAAGAGGAAACGAAAGAGAAAGTAGATGTATATGCTAAACATTTCACTGAACTTTTTTTTTCAGAATATCAACGTTGCTTAAAAAATACACCTGAAACCGCTGAAGAACAAGCGCTGATCTTTGCTAAGAAATACCTTGAAATATTTTATAAAGCTTGTACTCTCTCACCTAAAACCTCAAAAGAAAAAGCTAAAGAGATAACAGATTCTCTTTTTAAAAATTACCTCCGTGAGATCCCTAAAATAATAGAAAAGAAAATAAACACAGAATTTTATTTTACGCCATACGCTCAAAAATACATAGAGTGCCAAGCAAATGGCAGAAGAAGTGCTGAAAAAATAGCAACTCGTCACGCCAAACGTCTTACTCAAGAATTAACTCCTAAAATGATAGAGCAATTCAATAAAGCTAAGATGGAATCCATCTTGAATAAGAAAAAGCATAGATTAAAAAAATCAACCTCTATCTAAAAACAAAAAGATTAAAGATTCCGAAAAAACATCAATAAACCTAATAAAATAATCATACTTTTAATTAATAAGATACTATGAGGTCAGTAATGATATCTATAGGTAACTACAATCCCTTATCTTGTGATAACTATATTAACTCTGGAAATTATTTCCAGAAACAGCTCTCAAACGATTCAAATCTGGCTATACGTACGGCTTTTGTGTTTGCAAAAATTGTGGGAAGAGGGCCAGATGTACTTATACATGTAGGTTTAGGTTTTATTAAATTACTAGCTAGTACAGCAATGGCTATTTATTCCATTCCAGCTGCTGCATTTGACTCAATTCCCACACATCATAAAGTTGCCAAACAAGCATTTCGGCATTTTTCTCTTGCCTTATTTTTTATGGCAGATATACCTCTTTCTTTAACTCATATTTTGAAAATGTACCCTGAGCCTCTTTGTAAAAAAATCCAACAAACACTTAGCATATCTTCTAACTATCTTGAATTGGATCAAATTATTGATGGTTTACTCGATACCAGAAACTCCTGTACTAAAATACAAGTAAAAGAAGCAGAAAAAATCTTTCAAGAAAATGAACAATTAAAACAAGAAAATGAACAATTACAAAAAAATTATAAGGAACTAAATCAAAAACATATCGACCTTATCCAAGAGGAACTAATATATATAAACAATCAAATAGAAAAACAATAAATCTAAGAAATTTAAAGCCTTTTAGTAATAACTATAACAAGAGCCTTATCTCCTTTATAATATTTGCAGTTATCAGGCACTTTGATCGATATCTGTTTTTCTTGGTAATCAAGATAGGGATTAGCAATAATTTCAGAAAAGCGAGAATCTATCAGCTTTGAATTAGGATCGCTTAAAAAACAGGAGAATCGAGACCCATTATGCATATGAGAAGCCAAGCAAGGTTGAAGAAAAGAAAATAAACGGTCAGAAAGCCCTTGAAAATTAAAAGGTTGTTTTTCAGAAGGTTCAGGCAAATGCATATTGTGATTTCTTATTAATCTCTCAAACTGCTGCTGAGTAATTTGTTTATTGCTATGGAGCTGCTGTAAAAAAATAACCAGTTGCTCTTCTGGCTCTGATGCTACTGTTTTTACAAAATCATCCAGATCTTGATCGGAATACTTTTGTGTAGATAAATTGGGGAATTGCTGGTTAATTTCTTTAATGAGCAATTCCGCTTGTCTTACAATAAGAGAGGACTCTTGACTTTCTTTTTCTATTTTTTCTAAATACTGCTGACTTTCTAAAGGATAATCGTCAAAAAAAACACAATCGAATACTCCTAAATCTTTAAGAGCATTTTGCCAAGTATCTTCAATAATCGTGACATGAGGATATTTTTTTGCGAAATCGCGCGCTCTTTGTGCGATTAAGGGATGATATTCAATAATCGTATGAGATTTAGGTTTATAAGATTGAATGTGAGTAGCTGAATATCCTAGTCCAAAACCTATTTCTAAGATATCACCGAAAGGTTGCAATTCATCGATGCAAGCTTGCATGTAAGGCTTTTCCCATTCCATCATTACTTGAAATGTATCTTCTTTTAATAAAATTTCCTTGCCGTTTTCATCTTGATCATAGCGCATTTTACAAAAAATCATAAGTAATTCCTATTTTATTAAGCTTTATTCCATAAACAGCCGTTTACAATAAACCAAATAGTATTTTAGGATTCGTTACAAGCTATTTTATCTTTTGTATAGCTCCTTGTAAAAGGGTCATAACCGGAGTCTCCTTAAGCTATGAAAGAATTTCGATCTCACTTTTGTTACAAAATCACTTTGTGTGCACTGCCATTTTCTACTATTGCCTATACTTTAGATACTGCTACTACAGATCCTATTGCGTATAAATTGGAAAATTCTAAGGCCCTTATCTATTCAGATAAGGATACATACACTATTAATTTTAACAACGTATCTATTATCGAGTTAATTCGTTTTGCAAGCAAAATTACAAATTTAAATTTTGTTTTTGAAGAATCAGAATTGCAATTTACTGTTACTGTTGTTTCTGAAGAACCTGTATCTGCTAAAAATGTGATGTCTGTTTTAATACAGGTGCTACGCGTACATGACTTAAATTTAGTGGAACAGAATAAAAATATCCTGATTACTTCTAGTAAAAGAGTCCATCAAATCCCACCAATCATTTCCCAAGATCACCCCGCCTCTAAAATAGAACCTGCAGCTTTAGTAACACGGGTATTTCGGATTAAAAATGCAAATATCAATACGATTGCAAGTATTCTTAGGCCAATGGTATCTGACGCAGCTTTAATCGAAATGTCGCTAGAAACAAAGCAATTAATTGTAACCGACATTGCTGCAAATATAGAACAAATCAGCACCCTTTTAAGTAGTTTAGATGCTCCACATAGCCCCTTAGAAATTGATTCCTATACTGCAAGAAAACTGCCTTTAGATCAGTTAATCCTTTTAACTCAACAAATCATCGCTCCTTTTGTTGAATCCAATCCGATCATTTTCGTTCCTCAATTAGAATCGCATACGATTTATATCGTTTCAACGCCCTATTTAATTGAAAAAGCTATGGAGATTATGGAGGATGTGGATGTCACTTCAGAAACAGGATTTTCTGCAAAACCTGGTTTGAAAAAAGTATTCCTTTATAAAGTCAAGAACCGCACGCTTAGCGAATTAAAAAAGGAATTAGAACAAGTAAGTTCTGAGCTTAAACAAATAGGCAGCTCTCCTTCATTAGCTTCTGCTATTTTTGGTGTTCAGATTTTGCGTGATTCTAATTCTTTATTATTTGTGATTGACGATCAAAGCATTGTCAAGCTACAGGATATTTTAGCAAAATTAGATACTCCTGTTCTTTCAAAAACGGGAAATAGCTCTTTCTTCATTTATAAAATTGAACATGCAGAAGAGCCTCAAATAGCAAACTCTTTGCACCAAATGCTAGAGCATCTTCAAGCTTCTCCTCACCCCGATTCAGATCTTGTTGATGTGATTAAAAGCATGAAATGGATCAAGGAAACCAATTCTTTAGTATTTACAGGAACAAGGCCTGCTTTAAGACAAATAGAAACCATTTTACCTACTTTTGATATTGCACCTCATGAGGCACATCCTAATAAAAAAACACCTCCTAAATCCAATTATTTTGTGTATAAACCGATATATCGCCAGCCAGAGGATTTAGAAAAAGCTTTAAAAGACATGAGTCATGCTCTTAAAACAGGTGGCTTAATCGATAAATCCTTCTTAGCTGCTGTAGCAACTATGCAATGGGTTGAGAGTACAAAATCTTTAGTATTCACGGGAGATCCAGATTCTTTAGAAAAAATCCAAACACTCTTAGTCTCTTTGGATAACAATGAAGGATACCCAGTAGGAGCCTCCTCTTTTTCTATTTACAAACCTAAATATGTTCCTGCAGAAGAGATTCAAGCTGCACTTGTCGATCTGGCTTTCGATCTAAAAGAATCAGGATTAAACGATCCTAAATTACTAAAAACCCTATCTTCTGTGCGCTATGTCGCAGCTACTAAATCTTTTGTATTTGCAGCAGACCAAGAAACCCTTGTAAAAGTACAATCTCTACTCGACAGCATAGATGTTGCCAATGCTTCTGGATCGATCCAACACGTGGGAAGTATCACTTTTTTTGTCTATAATATCCAAAACACCACTGCTACGCAATTAATTGCTTCCTTAAAAAACTTTGCAGCCCAATTGGAAAAATCCACACTACCCGATAAGAGCCTTGCAGAGACCTTAGAAAAAGTGCGCTGGATTAAAGAAACCAATTCTCTATTATTTACAGGAACAGAACAAACTCTTGAGCGTGTACAACAATTAGCACAAAACTTTGATCTATCTAAAGGGGGCAAACCTCCAAAGACCCTCAACGAGCGTAAAGCCAGTACCTTTACCACCTATACTCCCAAATTTGTCAACGGAGATGATTTGATTGAGATTTTGCAAGAGTTTATGAATAATTTAATCAGTGCAGGCGTTTCAGATACCTCTTTATTCGATGCGATTAACAACTTAAAATGGATCCCTAAAACCTCTATTCTTCTGATTTCTGGAGAGCCTACGGCTATTCAGAGAATAGAAGGCTTACTTCAAAAATTTGATATTCCTGGACAGTCAACTCCAAATCCAGCGATTGAATCGATTGATAATACAAGCTTTTTGGTCTACAAATTACAATTTCACGGCGGAGATGATATTCAAATTGCTTTAAAGCAAGTAGTGGCAAGTCTTGCTAAATCCTCCGGAGAATCTTCTGCATTAGCTGATGCTGTAAGCTCTCTACAATGGATTAAAGTAACAAATTCCCTTCTGAGCACAGGACAAGAAGGCATTTTGATTAAACTCAAAGAACTCATCCAAAATTTAGACACGCCTCTTAAACAGGTTTTCATCGAAGTGCTCGTCATTGAAACACGTTTAAACAATGCGCAAAATTTCGGTTTGCAGTGGGGCAGCCAAATGCAGTACTTAAATAAAGCAACAGTCGGTTTTGGAAATTTCCCAGGAGGAGCTCCTTTAGTACAAAGCCAAGCTCCACAAACTTTCTCTCCAACTCTTAAAGGAATCAACGCTACCAATACTCCACAAGGTGGCATGGTTCCTTTTACTAATGGTTTTGATTTAGGCGTCATCGGCGATATCATTATGCATAAAGGAAAGTCCTTTATTTCTTTGGGCAGCTTGGTCAATGCACTACAAACAGATGTAGATACGACAATCGTAATGAATCCTAAGATCATCACCCAAGACAATCGCCAATCCAATATCTTTGTTGGACAAAACGTTCCTTTTACTGGAGCCATTGTAACCAATAGCTCCAATAATACAGTTACTACTTCCAATGTGGAATATCGAGATATAGGGGTAAATTTAACGATTACCCCTATACTAGGTGACAACGACATGGTTACATTAGACATTGTGCATGACATTACAGAACTAGTAAACACTGTTGGTAGCGTAAACAATGCACAGTTAACAGGTATTCAAACCTCACATACGCATATGGACACCAGAGTACATGTCCCTAATAATCACTTTGTGGTTTTAAGCGGAATGATTCAAAATGCTAAAACTCGCCTCAAAACAGGTCTTCCTTGCCTAGGAGGCTTACCTGTGATTGGTGTTTTATTTAGCGAAAATGACCGTAATCTGGCAAAATCTAATGTAATCATTTTTGTTAGACCTCAAATTATTAATTCCTATGACGAATATAAAAAAGTTACCGAACATCAAGAATGGCTTTACAAAGACGACGCTTCTTTACCGATCCTTAAAGAAGAATTTGATGAAGGACTCGACTTGGTTAAACTTCCTGAGAATGAATAAATTCTGTTTATACATTCTTTTTTTATCCAGCTTATGTAGTTGTTATAAAAGAGTTTCTGATGAAATAGAACCTGTACTGCAGTATTCTGTGCATGATCGTTATATAAGAGCGTTGCCTTCTGCATTTGAAGCTCTATCTCACGATGAAGAAATAGCCGACTGGGGCAAAGAGATGCGAATTGCTTTAGGTTTTGCTAAAGAATGCGATCTCTATCAAGCTATCACAGCTTTTAAAAGAGCGGAGATCTTACTCTCTTATTCTGACAGTCCTCGTCTTTTGCAAATACAATATGGGATCCTTATCTGCTACTACATGGGCCAGAAATATGATCAAGCCATTGCTGTTTTTCAAGACAGTGGTCTTAGATATGTCTCTACAGAATTTGCACCATTACATGATCTGCTAGTTGTTCTCTATGATTGCTATATTCAAACCAATCAACAAGACCAAGCCGATCATATTCTGCAGTTATTTAATCAGTATTTTCCTGATCAATCGATGGATTTATACTTATCTAAATCCTTCATGACTGCTGACTTTTCCGCCTTAAATCTTATTGAAGAGAGTTCTTCTGAAAGGCTTTATTTAAGCGATTTTTTACAAGAATACCAAATACATAAAAAGTCTGTTGGTAAAGCACAATTACTAAATGCTCTGCTACCAGGTTCTGGTTATTTGTATTTAGGACAAAAACAATCCGCTCTAACCGCTTTTTTACTAAATGGGTTATTTATCGCTGCATCTGTCTATTGCTTCGATCATGGCAATATCGCAGCTGGAATAATCTTTACAAGTTTTGAAGCCGGATGGTATTTTGGAGGAGTGTATGGCGCAGGCTTAGAGGCTAAATGCTATAATGAACGGCTCTATGAAACTCTAGGTTGTCATTTAATGAGAGAACAGTGTTTATTTCCTATATTGATGCTTAAATATGCTTTTTAGATTACTGCTTCTTTTATTTCCTTTTTATGTGTATGCACTACCAGGCTACTTTGAGCCTTGGGGCAAAGATGCGGATCTCATTTTTCCACAGCAAAAAAAAATAGAGCCGACTTCTTGTTCTTTACCTGTATATGTTGCGGAAAAGATCATTTGGTTCCATCAGCATATTCTATCACCAGTAGATGGACCAAGAAGCCATTTTTACCCCTCTTCTTCTAGCTATATGAAACAAGCCATGCAAAAACATGGCTTTATATTTGGCTTTTTTTTGGGCTGTGATCGTTTACAGAGAGAAAATAGCGATCCTTGGGTATATCGCTGTATCGAGATAGATCGAAAGCTTATCAAATACAATCCAGTGCCTCATTCAAAATAAGAAGAATCTAATTTTTCTAAATCCAACTCTTCTTCTAAATCAATAGCCTGTTTTTCTAATTGAGGATTTGATGAAACTAATTTTCTTTCTTTACGCCCTCTTAAAATAAATTCAATAGGAGAGCCTAAAAAACCATACTGCAAACGAAACTGGTTGATTAAATATTTTTTATAAGAATCAAGCATCAATTCAGGTTTATTGACAAATAGAATAAAACGAGGTGGCTGTACGCCAATCTGTGCCATATAATAAATGCGCAGGCGTTTTCCATCGATCATAGGAGGGTGGTACTTTTGCACAACTTGTTCGATAAACTTATTTAGCTGTCCTGTTGTAACACGACGCAATTGCTGTGCATGCACTTCAGTAACTGCATGAAAAATCTTTTCGATGTTTCTTCCTGTTTCTGCGGAAGTAAACAATAAGGGACAGTGGGTTAGAAAAGGCACATCGAGAGCAAAACTTTTCTGGCAATGCTCCATCCGGAATCCTTTTATAAGGTCCCATTTATTAAATACTAAAACACAACCTTTACCTAAAGCAGCGATCTCATTAGCAATTCGTTTTTCTTGTGTACTAATCCCCTTTTCTGCATCGATTACAAGTACGCACACATCCGCTCGATCCATTGCTCTTTCTGTACGCAAAGCCGCAAACTTATCCACGACTTCTTTCTCTGATTTTTTTTTGCGAATACCTGCTGTATCGATTAAGGTAAACAGTTGATCTTCTAATTGAATCTCTACATCGATAGAATCGCGGGTAGTTCCTGCAATGGGGCTAACCACACATCTTGCTTCTTTTAATAAGTAATTTACAATGGTGGATTTGCCCACATTAGGACGACCAATAATGGCAGTACCAATCCCCTTTATCTCTTTTGTTATCTGAGCAGGAAAGCTAACTCCAAGAAATGCTACCTCTAATAATTCTGCAATCTGAAACTTTTGTATAGCAGAAACTGCAACAACATCTTTAATCCCTAGAGAATGAAACTCATAAATCGCCTGGGCTTTAGAAAAATCATCCACTTTATTTACCGCTAAAACAACCTTCTTTTTAGTACGTAACAAAAATTTTGCTACATACTCATCTAAAAGTGTGACTCCCACAGTGAAATCCACTACCATGATCAATACATCAGCTTCTTCAATAGCAATCTCTGCTTGACGGCGGATCTCTTCTTGGAAAACAATCCTCTGATTAGAATGAATTCCTCCTGTATCGATCACCTCAAAAGATTGACCGAAAAAATCGGCTTCAGCATATAGACGATCACGCGTTATCCCTTCTGCTTCATCTACAATGGCAATTCTTTTTTTGCAAATTGCGTTAAATAAAGCAGATTTTCCGACATTTGGGCGCCCCACCAGAGCTAGTTGTATTGTTTTCATAAGCCTCTTTAAGATTTAAGATAATCATAATAAAAAAAAGCCCATTAAAAAACCATAAATTGCGAAAAATCTAAAAAAATACTTTAATTAAAAGTCATTGAATTTTAAATTCTATTGATAAAATTATTTAATTAAAAAATAGAACTATTTAGATGATGAATATATATAATATTTTTTATCAAAAAGCTATTAAGAATACTTTATCTTTATAGAATCCTCTAATATAATTCCTTATCCTTTATATTAGATCATTACTTATCATCTATTACCACATTTAATCCATAAATTGCAAAAAAAAGATTTTATTCATTTATTCCCCAGGCATTACAGAAAATCTCTTTATCCAAGAAACTTTATGCAATATCATGATTCAATATGTATTTAGCATCAGAGTTTTTGTTATGCAAACAACTCTTAAAATCTTCATTAAATAGCAAGTTTTTTTAGTAAATGAGTCTTAATTAGAATAGACCCTCATCTTTACAAGACTCTATCCAGTTTATGTTCTTACTTTTCTCTGCTTAACTAGACCAGTATTTAAGCGTAGCCAATCGTTAATCGTAGCTATCATTTGAACAATAAGGATTGGTAGATTTTTAGCATTCTCTGCACGCAAGTTTTTTAAATATTGATTCCAGAAATTTTGCATTTGTTTCATATCATCCTCGGTATAAGTAATCGTAAAATAAGAGGAGTCTTTCGATGTTCAAATACCATACATATAATCCTTTCTAGGTTATGAAACGATCGTAACAGCGAAGAAGACACCAAAGAATAAAGATCATGAAAATCTTTCATACGGCTATTGAATGAGCCTCGATAGATAATAGTTTCTAACTTTTCAGCAAAAATAAATTCTTTGGGATAACAAGATAGCTTGACATTACTTTCAAAGAGAGCTCCTTTAGAATATACTATAAATGGAATCGAATACTCAACAATATCTCCAAAACCAATATCGATAGTAAGTTTAAACCTTGTTTTTCCAAAATAGGCCATCATGGATACTTCAGCTCCTGGATACCCCATATGTGGCTGTCTAAGCTCTCTTATCTTAATCTCTTGAAAAATAAATCCATCTTTAAGATCAATGTTTGCAGTTTTTTTCAAAAATGTCTTTTAATCAAGAAGCTTCATTTTGAGACAAAAAAATTCCACTCATTTGCTTATAGCCGATACAGAACATGCCTTCTTAAGGAATGAGTTTCTGTAATTTTCGCTGATCAAAGTTATCTGTCGGTTCATACGACATCCCTATTCTTTTCATAGCAGCTATAGAGCGCTTGTTTGTAAGTGTTGTAAAGCTGATGATTTCATGATGTTTTATAATTAAAGATTAATAATTTTTTTTAATTCGGTTTAAAAATAATTAAAATTTATTATAATAATTGTTAAAATACATGGGTCTTAAACTTAAGAAGGCTATTTATGAGTATACAATCCATATCTTTTCCAAAAGTTTCAACTTGTCAGCAACCCCATTCAAACTTCTTTAAGGATGTACTGCATGGAGATAAGGCATTTTACAAACAATCCGATTATTTAGATGCTACAAGGAGAGATTTTGCCCAAAATAAACCATTGCCCGTGAATTACATATGGAATACTGAAGATAAAACCAGGAGAATAGCAAAGCAAATACTTTCAATTATCATTTTCCCCATAGGGATTTATCAGCTTCTTCATGCTCTCGCAGGAAAAGTAGCTTTATTGCCTGCTTCAAATTCACTCATTATGGCTCTTGCTTACTTCTTTCTTAACGATTTTTCTGAGAGTTCTGTTATATATCTTATTAAAAATTTCGCTAATATAGTTAGGTCAAAGGTTTTTTTAGAGAGTGAATGGAAATATAAACGTATTACCGTCGAAGTGGATGGTTATAAAATAGATGCTGTAATCATGGGAAAAGAGTCCACATTGAATAATCTAAGATGGACGTTAGTGTCTATTGGAAATGGGGAGTTATACGAAGCCACCTTATGTGAAGGGCATGATTTAAAATGTCTTTTACACCAGATTAATAGCAATGCTATAGTGTTTAATTACCCAGGGGTTGGAGCGAGTTCAGGTTTACCTAACAGACAAGCAATGGCAAAAGCTTACCGTGCTATGCTTACCCTCTTAGAAGATCAACAAAAGGGAATAGGGGCCAAAGAAATTATTGGATATGGGCACTCCATTGGTGGTGGCGTCCAAGGTGATGCGCTAAAAACTCATGAATTAAAAAAAGATATTAAATACGTATTTGTTAAAAGCAGGACTTTTTCAGATTTGAGCACAGCAGCCTCTGCTATAACAATCAGGCCATTAGGTTTTTTGGTAAAAATGCTAGGATGGAATATGGGCTCTGTAGAATCTTCAAAAAAGATACAAGTTCCAGAAATTATCATGCAAACAAATTTTGATAAACTGAAGCTCGGATTCAATTCAAAAATCTTTATCCAAAAAGCTGGGAGTAAGTATCATATAGATCTCAAGAAAGCTCAGAAGCTTAGTTGTACAAGCAGTTCACTAGATGATTTAATCAAGGATGATGATGGTGTTATACCAGCTAGTGCTTCATTAGCTAAAGTATTATTAAAAGACAAAGAGTGGTCCCCAAGAGAGAATCAAATATTTATTGGAATACGAGAAAGCCATAATGATCCATTAATTGATCCTTCATTTTTGACGGAACAAATTGAAGCATTACTGGTCTAAGGCTATCCATTTCCTAAGAAGATCAAGCAACTGCTAAAAGGGGAAAGGAGGGCTTAGGTCTTCCTCCTCTTTTAAAAAAGAAGAGAGTCTGTTTAAAATCTATTCAAGAGTAGAGCTATAAAAGCTAGAACTGCCCTATTTGGGCTTGTATTGAATGCTCTTTCACAGTGTAAAAGAACGCTCTACAACCCATCTTTCTAGAAAATACTTTTAAAAGTGTGAAGTTCATATTTTTTTACATCTTAATCGATTAAGTAAATCAAATGAATTAATTCTTCGCGATTTAGTTTTTTGATTTGATCCTGGTTTGTGAACTCAATAACCCCTTCCATAAGCGCTTGCTTTTTTCAATCAACTTGCGAATGTGCTCTTCAATGGTGTTTTTAGTGATTAATTTAAATACTTGTACTCCTCGATTATGACCAAACGGATGCAGATACTAAGATCTACTCCAACACCTGCTGCTTGTAGAGAAGCAGCAAAAGCAGGGTCTTGTTTAAATCTATCGAGCATTTCTCTGCAATTATGCGTACTTCCTCTAGTACCTGCAAAACCAATAATATTCTGTTCTTTGAGATATTTTTTAATTAAGGTTAAGTATGCACTTCCTAATGTAAAACTGTGGTTCTTTTCTGCCTCTGCTATCTCATTCTCTAATTCTTCAAAACCTACCCAATTTAAATCTAATGGGTAGGTTTTGAAGAATTAGTTCTAAAAAATTTTAATTTTTAAATATCTGCAAGAAAAAAAACTCATCTATATAGTAGATGGACTTAAGTTTTTTCCATATTTACCTTTGACTCTTAGCCGATATAAAACATGTCTTCTTAAGGGATGACCTTCTGGTAATTTTGGATGGTCAAAATCATCTTTTGGGTCATGTGACATCCCTATTCTTTTCATAACAGCTATAGAGCGCTTGTTTGTAAGTGTTGTAAAACTGAGGATTTCATTAAGATGCAATGTCTCAAATCCATATTTCAAACAAGCCATGGCTCCTTCTGTTGCATAGCCTTTACCCCAAAAATCTGCCATTAGTCTCCAACCTATTTCAATAGCTGGTGTAAAATGCGCTGCGAACTTCACACGATTTAAACCAATAAAACCGATAAAATCAGCCCCTCCTATTATAGAAACCGCCCAGAGCCCAAACCCCTGTTTTTTAAAATCTTCTATAATCCGATGATATTCTTCTTGACTCTCTTTGTAGCCTTTTACAGAGGGAAAATGTTTCATGACTCGTGGATCTTGATTAAGCTTGGCAAAGGGTTCAAGATCTTTTTTTTTCCAAGGTCGTAAAATAAGTCTCTTTGTTTGGATTGTATTTTTCCACATAGCAATTTATTTTGTGTTTTTTAAAAGTATTAACATCCGATGCTGTTGGATGATTTGTATCCATTTATTTGTTCCAGAAGATATAGGCATAATAATAAAGAATAACAGATATAAAAACCTCTTTGGTAAGGCCTAACTCTTTTAATCTCTCTTCTAGCAAAACACGTGCTTGAATAATATCATGATCTTCAAAAAAGAGCCACACAGCAACAATTAACGAAGAATCTTTTGAGCGTATTTATTTTCCTGTTGCACTCTTTGATCTTCAGCAGATAGCGGTAACAGTGTTCTATCTTTCCACCAAAGAGGTATGGTAAAAGGCAAGCGAGGATTTATCATATATACATAATCTGCATGATATAAAGGAATCACAGGCATCTCGCTTAAAAGCAGTTTTTCCGCTTGTTCTAGAGTTTGTAATCTTGTATCTCCTTCTTCGTAAAAAGATCGTTCAAGCAATTGAATATATTCAGGGTGCTCCCAATTTGAGAAATTCATTCCATAGGTTTTGTATTTAAATCTTTCAAGAATGCTCATTGGGTCAGGATATGTTTCATCCCAGCGCATAAAAGACATATTGTAGTCACCACGAAACAATCGATCTAACATAATGCTAAAATCCAAACACTCTAGCTTAATAAAAACGCCTAGATTCTTTAACCATTGTTGCTGGAGTACTTGAATTACTGCATTTTTTTCGGGAGCTCTTTGGCCATAGCAGAGACCTACAGATTCAAATATTTCTTGACCAACTCCTAGTTCTTGTAGGCCTTCCTCTAATAAAATTTGCGCTTGACGTATGTCATTGTCTTTAAAAAAACAACGGTAGCGATTTTCTTTTAAACAAGGAGGAATGAGGTTTGTTGCTGCTAAACTTGCTTGATAAGCTGTATTAATATACTCTGTTGTAATATTTTTTTTAATCCCTTTTCCAAATAATCCAATCAATTCTTGACGATTGATGGCAAGACTAAATGCTCTACGAATTTTAGGATGGCTAAAGGGAACTTTATCAGTATTGATGTGAATAAGTATAGTAGATGATCTTGGCTCTCGAGAAATTGTCCATTTTTTTTCTAACCTAGGAATCGCTTCTAGCGGAATATCGGTTAAAGCATCTCCAATCACATCTATTAAACCTTTTTCAAACATCTCTAAAGTCACTGCATCATTTTCAACGATGTTAAAAATAATTTTTTCTGGACGTAGATCTTCTGTTTTGCGGTATTTAGGATTACGTTTAGCAATGATTTGATTTTCTCGAGCCCACTTTTCTAAAGAATAAGGACCATTACATAAGAAGTTAGGTCCTGCATCATGATCCCAATTAGGGTTTTTGCGATCATTTTCAATATTTACAGGGAAAAAAGTACAGAAAGAAAGTAGCTTAAAAAGATAGGGAGTAGGTTTTTCCAGGATAATCACAAGGGTTTTTGCATCCACTGCTTTGATACCCACTTCATCGAGAGAAACAAGTCCTTTCTTTGCTGCATCTGCATTTTTTATAGGAGAAAATAACTGCGCGTTTGTAGAAGGAAACTTAGGATCAAGAATATCTTTCCAAGATTGTTCGAAATCATAAGCGGTAACGGGAGTATTATTAGACCAAACAGTGTCTCTCAAATGAAAAGTATAGGTGAGTTTATCTTCGGATACTTCATAAGATTTGGCTTGAGCAAGCTTTATAGAGTGATCTGGATACATTTTCACTAGTCCTTCAAAAAATAAAAACCGCATTTGTGACGAGCGCATATCCCCTCTTTTGCGTGGATCCATTGACTTAGGTTCAGCTCTCATATTGAGGCGAAGAATTAACTCCTTGCTTTTAGGTTTAATAAAAGGAAAAAAGAAAAATGCGCTCATAATGATAAGAACAAAAATACCAATATATTTCATGAGAATACTCCTAAAAAAAGAGCAAGCATAATTCTTCAAAGAATTTATTGTAAATTTTCATATTTTTTTTACATCTTGATCGATTAAGTGAATCAAATGAATTAATTCTTCGCGGTTTAGTTTTTTGATTTGATCCTGGTCTGTGAACTCAATAACCCCTTCCATAAGCGCTTGCTTTTTTTCGATCAACTTGTGAATGTGCTCTTCAATGGTGTTTTTAGTGACTAATTTAAATACTTGCACTCCTCGATTTTGACCAATACGATGTACGCGATCGGTTGCTTGATTTTCACGTGCTGGATTCCACCAACGATCGTAATGAATCACAACAGATGCAGACACAAGATCTACTCCAACACCTGCTGCTTGTAGAGAAGCAACAAAAACAACGCAAGTAGGGTCTTGCTTAAATCTATCGAGCATCTCTTTGCGATTACGCGTACTTCCTCTAATACCCGCAAAGCCAATATTCTGTTCTTTGAGATATTTTTCAATAAGGTTAAGCATATTTAGGTATTGCGAAAACACTACAAGTTTTTGTCCACTATCTCTTGTCTCTTGCAATAGTTGGACAAATAAATCCCATTTTCCTGACTGATGTTTATGGAATTCATCGAATTGTTTATTGATGAGACAGGGATGATCGCAGATCTGCTTTAGAGTGGATAACAAAGCAAATACATGCAAATAGGGAAGTGGTTTCTTTTCGTCTTTTATTTGCTGCATAAGTTGATTTTTTTGTTGAAAAAAAGCAGCTTTATACAGATTTTTTTGCTCTTCAGAAAGATCGCAATAAGAAATCTCTTCAATTTTTTCCGGTAGCTCTAATAATACTTCTTTTTTCTTACGCCGTAAAATAAAAGGATCGACTAACCGTTTGAGCAGCGCTTTTCTGGCTTGGTCTTGTCCTTTTTCAATCGGATTAACAAATAGATGTTTAAAGTGAGCTTCTTGGGGTAAATACCCCGGCACAATCACTTCAAATAAGGATCTTAGCTCTAATAAACTATTTTCAATAGGCGTTCCGGTTAATCCAAGACGCATATGCGCATTAAGAGTTTTCAATGCTTTATGCGTTTGTGATTGGGAATTTTTGGCATTTTGTACCTCATCAAAAACGATCAGGTCAAAGGTGTAATGAGAAAGAAGGGTTTTTTCACTACGCAATACGCCATAAGAAGTTAATAAAAGGTCTGCTTGCGTTGTAAAAAGATCAAAATTGCGCCCTGCTCCATAGAAAGTGAGAACTCGTACCTCTGGCAAAAATCTTTTTAATAATTCTTCCCAATGGTAAATAACCGAAGTAGGGCAAGCTACTAAAAACTTAGCTCTTTTTTGTAAATAATTAAATACAGCAGCAATAAGGCCCATAGCTTGATGCGTTTTACCAAGACCCATCTCATCGCAAAGCATCCCTGAGAGCCCATAGGTATATAAAAACCAAAGCCAATTGACTCCTGTTTCCTGATAAGCCCGTAGCCTACTTTGAAATCCAGTTAGATCTATCAGGGTTTGCGTTTCAAATTGAGAAATACTCTCCAGCCATTTTCTAGTCTGTAGCGCTTGTGTAGACCTCCCTTCTGGAGCTTTTATCTCTTCAAAAACGGTTAATTGCAACCAATCTAATGTTGTACATTTTAGAAAAGATTTTGCATCCCATTGCTGTTTACGAATCGCTTTTAACCAATTAAAGCGAGATTGTTTCAAGATGATAAGGCCAGCTGATGTAAAAAGATAAGGACGATTTTCCATGATTGCTTGCCAAATCTCTTTTGCATCTACTTCCCCAAGTTCACTAATAAATACAAGCTGCATACGCCATTGAAAGCGGGCCTTTTTTTTTATATGTTCTAAATTACGTATTTCTACTTGTAGAGAATGTGGTTTAGTTAATTCCTTTTGTAAAATAATAATCTGGTCTACTAAAGTATCTAAATCGTACAAGATAAAATTAGCCTCTTGCTCTTTAGGAATAAAAGTGCTGGGCATGTATTTTTTCTTTAATCGCCACTCAAAAGCAGTCTCGTGAAATCCTTGATTTTCCACATAGGTAAATTCATCGAAAACTTGCACATTTTTATCCTGATACTCGGGTAAAAAATGCATAACGGATTGTACAAAAATTTGCTCATTTTCCAGACTAATTTTATATCCACTTTTTAGAATGGGACAGATAGGAGAAAAAAATCCTTTAATATTTTCTAATTCTTCTCGATGCATCTGAATAAATTCTGCAATCCGGTCTTTTTCAATCGTTAATCCTGAATGGATAGAACCTGCTTGCAGCTGAGTGCGCTTAGCAAAAAATCCTTGATCTTTTACATAAATCCATGATCCGAAATCACTGATTTTATCCTCTGCCTCAAGCATCTCGATAGCTGCTTCAAACCGTAGCTGCCTTGATGTTGTCACAAAGAAGCGCAATTGAGATTCAATGGTATAGACATGTGTTTGAAAGAGAGGAAAATTATTAAGCCACGCTCTATGTTGGGAAACAAATTCTGAAACATCAACCCTTTCGATAATTTTTGTAACACCATCAAACAACCAATTCTCTACTTGAAAAAATCCTTTTTTTTCTAGATAAACCCAACTGCCAAATCGTGCAGAGGATTTTTTTTGTAGATCTTTTTTTTCAAAGAGATAGCATTCAATATGCAGTCTCTCTTCTGCATCAAAAAAAAGATCATATTGAATACGATTATTACCCGCATGGATTGGTTTATTTAAAAACCTTTGTAAAATGGGTGTGTGTTTAAAAAATATTTTCCCTATTTTTTGTGCAGAAATTTCCTTTTGTTCAAAAATAGGATCTATTGTAGCGGGGAAAAATCCTTTCTTAGAAATAAAGACAAAATCTCCAACAGAAATCCCCTTAGCTTTTTCTTCTTGTTGCTGCTTTTGAGATCGATCCATTTCGATGAAAAGTTTTTTGTCCACTTCATTATAATGAATGGCTCGAATGTAGGAATAGGGTTGTCCATGAGCAATCAGCGGTGAATCTATTGTTTTTAAAACAGGAATTAACTGCGGCCAATGGGCCTCTGAAAGATAGCATTTTATCTTTAATAAACTAGTAAATTGAATAGTTAGCCAATCGGGAAGGTGATTTTCCCTTTCTTCAAAAGAAATGGCATAGGGCTTTTTACTCTCCTGAAGCAGCATTAACCATTTTGCAAGATCAGACCAAAAACACAGCTCATATTTTAGCCGATGACTAGGATTTCCTTCTTTCCACAATTGCAATTCATCGAAAGTCAAATTAGAAAATTTAAGGGAGGTTTCCTCTGTTTCAATCGTTCGTTCAAAAAAAAGTATGTGCAAATATTTTTTAGCTGCAGCTGTTAAAGGCTCTATACGAAAAAGAAGTTTATTCGTAGATGATTTGATTTCATAAACCTTTTCCTTTTTTCGTAACACATTTGTCTCATACCCATGTCGATTACAAAAAATTTGACATAAGCAATTCCAAAAGCTATGACGAAAACGCACATGTAGAGGTTGCTGATTCCCATTAAAAATAGTTAAGTACGCAGCAGCAAGATGCGCACAGGACTGAGTCTCTTCGGCTTCATCACAGGAACAAAATCCTTCTAGGATTTTTCCTTGATCATCTATATGTAAAAAGGGTGAGAAAGAATGCGTACTTTCTTTATCAAATATTTCTATTTGATAGGTCGCTTCTGAAAATAAAATTTTTTTAACAGACTGTTCTAACAATAGCTGTCTAGCTTTTGTTAGATTTTTTTGTGAAAAAGAAAATTCAGGCATGATGTAAAAATTTTAAGATAGAATTCCCCTTATTTGCGAGCATGCCTAGCTATCGATATGTTTGCAATATGCTTAAAAAATTTAACCTAATTTCAAACTGCCTGAAAATACTTGGCAAGCTTCCGCTAACATTTGTATATTTCCTTTAGTAGAAATAAAGAACTTCATTAGTTTAGACACCTTATCAGAAGCACTCGCTATCAAAATAGGCTGTGGGAGGTTATAAATCTTACTCGCAACAAATGCAACAGCAGCAAAACCTGTACCACAAGAAATGGTTTCATTTTTTACTCCTCTTTCATAAGTACGAACAACAAGCTGTCTATTTAAAAAGCTTGCAAAATTTACATTTATTCCTTCAGAAATAAAGATAGATCGAATCTCTTGAGCTGTTTTTATGAGATTCACTTGATCAAATGAGGACAAAAAAACAACAGCGTGAGGAACACCAACTTTAATTACATAGACATCCCATTCATAGATTTTAATCGGCCAATGACAGATTAAGGGTTGCTTTAGATCAACCCCTATTTGGCCTTTTTTACGCCAGCAGGTAAATACACCACCTCTTGTTTCGATTTCAACTTTAGGTTTGTGCGCAATCTCATAATCAGCAACACACCTAATCCCATTGCCACACATATCAGCTTCACTACCATCGCTATTGAAAATGCGCATTTTTAGATCAGCGCATTTAGAGTTTTCAAGCAAGAGCACTCCATCTGCTCCTACTCCCAAATTCCTATCACAGATCCTGGGTATTTGAGCAAAAAAAGCACTCTCCTCTATAGGGGATTTTCTCTGATCGATCAATATAAAATCGTTCCCAATTCCATGGTATTTAGTAAAAATCACGCTTCTAAATCTTGATAGCTAGAAACCACTTTATCAAGTAAACCAAATTCTAAGGCTTCATCTGCACTCATCCACATATCACGATCTAGTGCTTTATCGATCTCTTCCGCTTGCTTTCCTGTTGCTTCTACGTAAATATCTACAATTCCCCTTCTAGTTTTTAAGATTTCTCTTGCTTGGATTTCCAAATCTGTCGCTTGTCCGCGAATCACGGAATGGATAGAAGGTTGGTGAATCATAAAACGGGAATGGGGAGTTGCAAAGCGTTTTCCAGGAGCAGCACATAAACTTAAAACAGAACCCATAGAAGCAGCAATCCCTGTGACAAGCGTTGTCACAGGTGAAGTGATCATCTTAACCTGATCCCAAACGGCAAAACCCGCATCAACTGACCCACCGGGTGAATTAATAATAAATAAAATAGGCTTACCTGGGTCCATTAACTCCAAGTACCATAACTTGCGAATTGCATTGCGAGCAGTACTGCTATCTACAGCATCACAAAAGAAGATCCTTCTAGATTTAAGCAGTACCTCATCAATCTTATCATCGAGCGATCCTAAAGGGAACTTCTGATTCGCTTCTTGCCTTTGGCTCACTAACGACATAAATACCTCATTTTTTTCAGTCTCATTTTTAGCATCTGGCAAAAACATTATCTAGGGTTGCATCCTTTTTTTCAATCAAAGATCAAATCTGGATATAGAGGGAACCGTTTTAATAAAGCGCTTATGTGTTTTTGAATCTCCTTGAGAATAGAAGAATCAATTTCTACTAAAGAACGGCTATTTCCTTTTTCTGCTTTAGCAGGTTTTGCAGCTTTAAGCAATAGATAAATCCAATCTGCTATTTGTATCATCTCCTGCTCTTTCATTCCTAAAGTAGTTAAAGCAGCTGTCCCTATACGTATACCTGAAGTAAACCAAGGCCCATTTTTATCAAATGGTATACTATTGCGATTCACTGTAAAATATGCTTGTCTAAGAGCATTTTCAGCTTGCAATCCAGTCAAACCAAAAGAGGATGAAACCTCAAAAACCATCAGATGGTTTTCTGTTCCCTCGGTAAGAACATGAATCCCATGATGCATTAATTTATTTGCTAACGCTTGAGCATTTTTCACTATTTGTTCTGCATAGGCACAAAAAGAGGATGTATTTGCTTCTTTAAAAGCAACAGCTTTGGCAGCAATGACATGAGGAAGAGGTCCTCCTAAAGTAATCGGACACCCTTTATCAACCACTTCTTTAAACTCTTTTTGACAAAGGATAATTCCCCCTCTAGGCCCTCTTAGAGTTTTATGGGTTGTTGAAGTAATGATCTGTGCATAAGGTATAGGGTTATACTCTCCTACCATGACCTTTCCAGCAACAAGGCCTGCAAAATGTGCCATATCCACAAGCAAAACAGCTCCTACACTGTCTGCTATTTCGCGCATTTTAGCAAAGTTAATTTTCCGTGAATAGGCTGAATAGCCAGCAATCAAAATAGCAGGTTTTTCCCGTTTTGCGATCTCACTAATTTTTTTATAGTCCAATAAATAGGTATTAGAATCTACCTCATAGAAAAAAGCCTGCATCATTTTAGCAGAAATGTTATGTCGATACCCATGGGTTAGGTGTCCTCCGGAGTTAAGAGACATCCCCAATACTTTTTGATTAATAAGGAGCTGGCGTACTTGCTCATACTCCTCATTAGAAAGATCATTAATGTTTTTTTTACCTAATATCTCTACTTGCCTACTTTGAATGCGCGCTACCAAAATTGCCCAAAAAGCTACAAGATTAGCATCTGACCCTGAATGAGGTTGCACATAGGCATGTTCGCATTGAAATAGGGTTTTTGCTTCATTAACGCAAGCAGCCTCAATAGCATCAATATTGTCACATCCTGCATAAAATCGATGATAAGGATACCCTTCTGCATATTTATCAGTAAGCCAGTTTCCCATGGCTAACTGCACAGCTTCAGAACAATAGTTTTCAGAGGCAATTAGTTTTAAAAAGCAACGCTGATCGCGGAGCTCTTGAATCATTTTTTCTACAACAAAGGGATTATTTGCCTTCAAATGATCAAAAGCTGCCATAAAAGCAATTGCGCTGCTTTTTCTTAGCTCACGAGGAACTCTATTAAAATAGTTTTCTAAATAAGACATCTATCCTCCTAAGCTTGCTATAGAGCGACTTTGTTTTTATCACATTTAGCCAAAAGAGGGAATCACAATCTAAAAGCAATCAAATTAACTGATCTTTTGCTCAGATTCTAATAAATTTGTACTTTTCAAATAAGCTTCAATTGAATCATTTGCAATTTTTTGCGATAAAAACGCACCAAAATTTTGGAAATCGCTTTTCAATTGATCATTTAACATAGAGCGATTAGCAAATTGATAGAAAATATCCCCATAAGGAGGCATTCGGCCAAAAAATTTTGTTTGCACATACTCTTTAAGCTCTTTTCCTCCAAATTTTTCTGCATTGTCAATTAGTGATTGCCTTAATGGCCATTTCCAGTATTGCATTTCATAAAATGGCATTTCTTTTTTAAGACTGAGATAATCACAAAGACTTTGATCACCTGTCATAATACCTGACTTTGATATAGCAATGAAATTATGCCATATATTTTTTGGCATTTGTTTACTATTCATAAAAATCACATTGATTGGTATGCCTTCTCTTCTCTTATTTTGTAACTCCTTATGAAAAGTCTTATTCTTATACACATCTACAAGAATTATGTTCACTTTTGAAAATTTATCAGCAATATCCTTATTTATCTCTTCGAGAAAAGGTAAAATATCACAAGTTCCTCTAGACATCCTTTCAACGTCGCTCTCCCAATTTCCGTTTCCAAGAGAAAAAATATAATTTACCGATGAAGGATTGTCTTGTAATTCACATAATGTATTAACTATAAAAACTTGTGAAGCCGTAATTTTTATATCGGAACTAAGATAACTAACGTAATAATGAGCAGAGGAATCTACATTTAGGTTAAAACTATCAAATAGCTTTTCTAATTCAATTTTTAATCGCTGCTTAATAGTAGTACATTCCGATTTTCTAATAGGCAAATAACCGATGCAATTTTCACCAAACCCTAATTTTTCTTCATAAACATGTTCAATGCCTATTCTTTTAAATGCGTGCTTATAATCATGGAATGAGTCTTGGGAATTAGCTTCTATCTCATCAATCATTAGAATTTTCATTTTTTCATGAACAATGACATTATTTTTAAAAGCTTTTATTAAAGCTTTCGGACTACAAAAACTAAATGGGGCTATAACAACAAGCTTATTTTTTAATTTTTTTGATGCTCCTGATATACTTTCATAACTATCTGGATTATATTTTCTAATTAATGAAATTATAGCTACTTGTAAACCTTTTGTAATTAGTAATTTTTCCAGTTTTCTTGCAAGCTCAAAATCTCCATTCCCATCATGTGTAGGATTAATAATAACTACTTCACTTTCGGTTTTCTCTTTAATTAGAGAATCCCGTGTTTTACTAAAGTTATCATTTAAATGATGATATTCTTCTGCAGACTTTACTACAGATTTTAATAAATTATTTAATGAAATCATATTAATTCCTTTTGTTTTAGTAACAAAACTATAACAAAATAAAAATATATAATAAACATTAAAATATTAATAATAAATTAATAATTAAAAAATTAAAATCATTTAATTATTTTTTTGCAATAAAATCAATGAAATCTTCTAAAAAAATAAACAAAAAAACTGGATTTTTGATATTTTCCATTAGAAAAATCATTCAGTTCAAAATGAACATAAAACTCATTTGACTTTAAAAATCTGTATTTATTGCTATTTTGATCCAGTATCATTTTAAAAAATTAAAAACAATCAAATTTATTAGATAAAATTGTTGTTGTTTTATTAAATATAGTTATCTTAGATAAACTACCAGAAGAAGCACAAAAAATGAGGATTCCCAGAAAATAAAAAATTTTTACTTCTTTTCCAAACTCAGCTAAAAGCCTACTTTTACCAATCCGCCTTCTACCTCGTACTAAAATAAGATTGGCGCTATTTTTACTCAAAAAGACCTTTCAATCTTTCCATTTTGAACTTGCGATCAATAAACCGAGCTGGTTTTAGCTTAAATTCCCTCTTTGTTTTTGTTAAAATAAATCTTTCATGAAAAACCATCTGTAAGTTAATGTTTAAACTATCTACAATCAAATTTGCTTACTTAAACTTCCTTCTAGGACCAATACAAATCCAAATTTATCTTTATGATTTAAATTTAAAGTATTTTTTATACTTGAGAGATATTAGAGGAAACATATAATCTATTGGTCTATAAGTACGCCTATATAACCTCTGCTTTAAAGTTACCCAAAGAGATACCCATGCTATTAGAAGAACTCAAGGAAATCTTAGATATTCAAGAGCTTGACATGAAGATGATCCGTCTTATGCGAGTGAAAAAAGAACGCGTTAAGGAATTATCCCAACTTGAAGAATTGCGAAAAGATTTATACTCTCAAATCACAGACAAAGAACAAGAGATTAAAGATTTTGATAAAAGTATCGAACTTCTCGAGCAAAAAATTCACGATATTAACGCTAGGATCAAAAAATTAGAAACGCAACAGAGCAATGTCAAAAAAGCTGATGAGTTTAATGCTCTTACACAAGAGATGACCCATGCAGAAAGAGAGCGTCTTGCTATTGAGCAAAAGGTTTCTGATCTAGTAGATCGAAAGGTATCAGAAGAAGAGCTTTTAGATAAGATTAAAGAGAGCTTAAAAAACTCCGAAGAGAGCAGCTTGGCTTTGGAAAAAGAGATCCGGAAAAGTGTGGATTTAATCAATCAAGAAGGATCTACCATTAAAGAGAAAAGAGAGCAGCTTGCAGGTGTTGCTAACTCTGAAATTTTACGCATCTATGAAAGATTATTGCATAATAAAAAAGATCGTGTAGTAGTTCCTATTGAAAATCGCACATGTAGTGGTTGCCATATCACCCTTACCGCACAACATGAAAATTTAGTACGCAAAGGAGATAATCTCTTTTTTTGCGAGCATTGCTCACGCATCCATTATTGGCAAGATAGTGAGTCTACCGAAGGTACAGCTGTTGCCACTAAACGTCGACGTCGACGCGTTTAAAAAATTTTGTACGGGAAAGCTAAGCAATCGCTGTTTTTAATAAATAGAGGAAAGTCTGGACTTCGCAGGAAAAGATACCAGTGAAAAACTGGGGGCCGTAAGGCTACGGAAAGTATAACAGAAAATACACCGCCCTAATGGGACAGGCTGAAAATGCTAACTTTAAGAGCTAGCCCCACTCTCAGAGATGAGAGGTGAGATAAACCCTATCTGAAGCAAGAAAGTAATAAGCATTGTTTTTTATGAACAATCTGTTTTTCCGCAGAGCTTATTAGAATAAAATCGCTTGAGGGGTTTGGCAACAAACCTCCTAGATGAATGATTGCTCAACGACAGAATCCGGCTTAATGCTTTCCCGACTTTTCTTGTGCTAGAGGGTGTGTTTTATCATATATCTCTCTTTTCAAACGAGATGAGACTTGTGTGTAAATCGTAGTGGTAGACAAACTATTATGTCCAAGCAACATTTGAATGGTTTTTAAATCCATCCCCTTTTCTAGCCAATGTGTTGCAATGGTATGCCGAATGGTATGAGGCGTAATGGTAGCTGCTAAACCGCTTGCCTTAAGGTATTTAGTAAAATGACGATCGATGGAACGAGAACTCAATCTTTTACCCCACTTATTTAAAAAAACAGCTTGAGGATCCTCCTCCCTTCGATGAGAAGAGCTATCTTGATCTCTAAGAGAATGGTTTATGTATGTATCTAGCCAATGAGCTGCGGTTTGAGTAATAGGAACTACTCTTTGTTTCTTCCCTTTACCGCGAACTTTGATCAATAAACCTTGTATATTTACATCCTGTCTATTTAGCCCAATTAATTCACTCAAACGCAACCCGCTACTATAGAACAACTCCATAATGCATCGATCTCTATAACCCAAATAGGTCTTTGTATTAGGCTGCGCTAGTAATTGCTCTACTTGCTGATAACTTAAAGAAATAGGGATTTTTTTTTCTAATTTTGGAGTAGCAAGCTCAGTTAGAGGATTTGTTTCTAGCTTCTTGTTCTTTACTAAATAAGTAAAAAAAGAACGCAAACAAGACAATCTACGATGAATTGTTTTCTTAGATAGTTGCTTTTCTGCTAAAAATGCCAGATAGCTACGAATCGCCTTTTTATCTACCTTCTGCATGAAAAAAGAAGGGGAATTTTTTTTAAAATCCCCTTCTGGCATGAGAAAAATTCTATTTTGAAAAAAATGCCCAAACTCTTGCATATCAATATGGTAGTTACGCAATGTATGCTGGGAAACCTGTTTTGCAGTAGATAGATAATGCAAAAAAAGCGCACATGCTTTGGAAAAGCTTAGTTCAGCCATAACTCTTGTTCTCCTTTTCTATCTATGCTAGAATACAGAGCAATTTTCTGAAATAGGCTAAAATTATGATTACATTACGAGACATTTCTAAAAAAATAGGTGCCCGAACTCTTTTTGAAGATGTAACAATCACTTTTAACTCAGGTTACCGCTATGGACTTACCGGACCAAATGGAGCCGGCAAGTCTACTTTGTTTAATATTATTTTAGGAATAGATGAACCCACTTCTGGATCTGTAACACTACCTAGGAAAGTGGGATTTCTCAAACAAAATATTGCACAGTTTAGCGAGATGAAGGTAATTGATGTGGTAATCATGGGTAATAAACGCCTTGCAGAAGCCTTGTCGGAAAAAGACGCTCTCTATGAATTGGAAATAACCGATGCCATTGGCATTCGTTTAGGCGAGTTAGAAGAGATCATTGCAGAAGAAGATGGATATAGCGCAGAATCCGATGCAGAAGTATTGTTAAATGGTATCGGCATTCCCTCTGAGTGGCATCATAAAAAAATGCATTCTCTTCCTTCGGATAGGCAATTTCGAGTTTTGCTCTGCCAAGCATTATTTGGCAGTCCAGAAGCTCTTTTATTAGACGAACCAACCAACCATCTCGATTTAGAATCTATCGGTTGGCTAGAGAGGTTTCTACATCATTACAATGGGGTCCTGATTGTTGTAAGCCATGATCGCCATTTCTTAAACGCTGTAACAACACAGATTGCTGACTTAGATTATGAAACCATCATTATCTATCCTGGTAATTATAACGATATGTTAGCTGCAAAAACATCACTCCGGGAAAAAACAGAATTAGAAAACAAATCAAAAGAGAAAAAAGCTGCCCAACTCAAAGAATTTGTTGCACGATTTAGTGCAGGAACACGTGCTAGTCAAGTACAGTCTCGTCTACGAGAAATCGAACGCTTAGAACCTCAAGAGTTAAAAAAATCCAATATTCAACGCCCCTATATTCGTTTTTACCCTCCTGAAAAAGTCTCTGGACAAACGGTTTTCAAAGTCAAAGACATCTCCAAATCCTATGATGAGAATCTTGTCTTTAATCATCTCAATTTTGAAGTAAGCCGAGGAGATAAAATTGGATTAATTGGGAATAACGGCAAAGGCAAAACCACACTCATCAAGCTTTTAGCAGGGATATTACCCCTAGATAGCGGTTTTATTGAAGTTGGACATCAAGTTCAAATTGGCTATTTCCCTCAAAATCACTCTGAAGTAATCGATAAAAAAAGCAATATGACAGCTTTTGATTGGCTTAAAAATAGAAGAGAAGGGGTCAATGATCAAGATATACGTAGTATCTTAGGGAAAATGCTTTTTTCCGGAGATGATGCTTTTAAATCAATTGCACATCTATCAGGAGGAGAAACCGCTCGGCTAATCTTAGGTGGTATTATGCTCTGTAACTATAATGTTTTGCTACTAGATGAACCAAATAACCATTTAGATTTAGAAGCGGTATCTGCCCTGTCTTGGGCACTAGAGGATTTCAAAGGCACCGTCATTGTTGCCAGCCATGATCGTGATCTACTAAATAATGCAACTAATAAAATTATCGCATTTGAAACTATAAAACCATGTATATTTGAAGGAAGCTTAGAGGGATATCTTGCAGCTAGAGCAACTAAATAGAGCTTTAAGTTACACAGAAACAGAGTTTCTTGAGCTGTCTGTAAAAATGCGCCATACCTGGGCAGCGCGTACTTTACGTTACTATCACTTTGAAGGTAAAGATAGACTCTACCGTCGTATAGAGTCGTGGCTAGAATTGCCCTTACTTGATTTGCAAGATATCAAAGCTCTTTGCGATCGTTATCATTTCCACTTAGCGCAAACAGGTCAACCCTGGCAAGAACACAATCTATTTGCATCTCACCAGAAATCAGATATCGATTCTGATACTCCTTTTTTACAAGCAGGAGTTTACTTAGACAATATTCGCTCTGCTTTTAATGTAGGTAGCATTATTCGAACAGTAGAAGCGTTTCGCTTAGGCCCTATTTACTTTGCCAAGCAAACACCCTATATTGATAACCCTAAAGTACAAAAAACTTCGATGTTTACTTTTGATAAAGTAAGCTGTTATCAAAACAAACCATTGGAACAACTCCCTAAGCCTTTAATTGCTTTGGAAACCGTTCCAAATGCCCCCTCACTATTTGACTTTACCTTTCCTAAAGGGTTTACCCTCTTATTAGGAAATGAAGAATACGGACTATCAGATCGAGCATTATCTATAGCTGATCAAGCTCTGCAAATCCCCCTTTATGGTTTTAAGCAATCTCTCAATGTAGCTTCAGCTTTTGCAATCGTATCTGCTGTAATTAGCAACCAGTTAAGAAATCCAGAAGCCTAAAGTTCTAAATCTTTCGAATCAAATTGACCCTTACTTAAGACCATCCAAAAGATTTGATAATCCTGCTGCTGATTGCTTGAGCAATTTGACTAATAAGATATTCGGTGTACATATACAGAGGAGATGAAAGAGCAGTTAAACTTACATAGGTAACTATTTCCATAGAAACTGCTAGAGTCAAAAGAGAAAATCCTACTTGCGTTAAAATGCCTGTTTTTATCGCTAGATTTTTATAAAAAGCACTAAGTATTTTTACAATAAAACTTCAATAATTTATTGATGTATAAAATTTGTTCGACTAATTAATCATTTTTATTTAATTAAAAAATTAAATAAATATTTTTTTGACAAATAACCAAATAAACGCGATACACTAAAAATAAACAAGGAGTTGTGCTTTGAAGCTACCCTCTATTGCAGGATGGCCCACACAAACAAACTTTGTAGAGGAAAAAAAATAAAAAGAAAGCCTATGTTCAAGCTTAAAGGGAAAAAAAGACGAGAATTAAAATGATTAGAATCACTGGATCTTTTCCTTCTTCTCCATTACCTTTTCAAGATCCAATCAAAAAGATACAAAAACAACTTTACGACAGTATTGGACAATTTAAAACCAAATTAAAATCTCTAGATGCTGCTAAAGCAAAAGATCCTCAATTTCTAGAAGAGTTTGCATATGGAACAAAGCAACTAAATTCTCTTGTTGAAAAAATAGAAGAAAGCTCTAGAGCATCATCTGAAGATTTAAAAGATGCAGCTTATATTATGCATAACATCTTATATCAATCCTTATATAGTCCAAATAGTACTTCTGAGACTAGCTTATTAAAAGCAGCTACTGACTCTAAGATAGAAGAAGACTCTGATTTAAGTTTGGTTTTACATAATTTCACAAAACATCCAAATCAATTAGAAATGCTTATTCGAGAACTTGCCCTTATTATGGAAGATCTTGAGAACTAAAAGGGAATGACTTTCAAATCCTCTGCAACAATTGTTTTAGGAAAAATAACAGAGGCTTCTTGTAAAAACTCATTCAAGTCTTGATAACGAGCAGAAAAATGCGTCAATACCAATGTATCTACGTGAGCTTCTAGAGCAGCTTTAGCTGCTTGTTTAGCGGTTAAATGGTGGTGTTTTTCAGCCAAATGTCTGTGCGCTTCTAAATAGGTACTTTCACAGAGAAAAAGTGTAGCGTAGCCTGCCACCTCAACAAGAGCAGGACAAACCAGAGTATCGATGGCAATAGAGACCACATCTCCTTTGCGAACCCAGCTTACATCCTCTAATTTGATCTTTTTTCCTTGAATGATGAGTTCTTTTTTCTGCTTTAAAAGACGCACATTAGGACCAAAAATACCAGCTTCTTGTAGTTTTTTTTGATCAAACTTAATTTGATCTTTTTCTATAACACGCCAAGCTAGGTTATCAACTCCATGTTTCAAAAAGCTCGCTTGAATCAAAAATTGCTCATCCTCATGAACAACTCCTTCTTTAAAAACAGGATGTTCGATGATCTCAATTTGTTGGTGATAGATCGACCCATAACGCAATCTTTCAAAATAGATTTGGCCACTGGCTGGATAATAGCAATGAATTGGATGTGTGACCTTATCCAGGTTTAAGCGCATTAGCATAGAGCCCAATCCTAAGCAATGATCTCCATGAAAATGACTAATAAAAATACGTGTTACAGAAGTCGGAGCTACATTTGCAAAGATAAACTGTCTCTGTGTTCCTTCTCCTGGATCAAATAAAAAACCCTCGGTTTTCCAAAGTAAAAGATAAGCACCGTGATTGCGACTGCGTGTATGTTGCTGACTAGAGCAGCCTAAAATAACTAAACAACGCTGGCTCATGTAAGTCCTTTTTTAAACCAAGAAAGACATCCTAAGAAAATTCCGGTAAGACCTCCTACAACATGTGCAGTATTAGCAATCTGTAAAGTAGGCGCTAGATGATAAAACAGCCTAATTCCCCAAATAACCCCATCCAATACGACCATTGCGGAAACAAAGAAAAATAATAATAAAAGAGCACTCTTTTGAACAGAATACCCCTCCCATGGAGCCTTTTTTTGGCGCATCCAAATAAATCCACCCATCCCTACTACTACACCCGAAATTCCAATAAAATAAGGACCGCTCATGATATATTGTGCCACATTGCTAGCTATAGCAATCAAAAGCACTAACACAAGCATCCTTTTCTTACCTATTTTCAAATCTAGTTGCTTACCAAATAGAAAAAGCCAAGCCATATTAAAAAGGATATGTAAAAAATCACGGTGCAGGAAAATAGGCGTAATAAAACGCCAAATTTGCCCTTGTCTGATTTTTTCAAATATCGGAACTTTGCTTATTGCTTGTAGACCTTCTTTTTGTATAATGGGAACAAACTGCAATACTCCTTTCCAAGAAGGGATTGCTTCTATTTTTTTAAATTCTAATTGGGTTTCTAAAGGTAGTTCATCTACATCTTGAAAGGTTTTCATGGGATGCTCTTGAATAAATTGGTTTAACTCCTCAAAAGATTTTGGGTAATCAAATAGCAATTTTTGCATCAGTGGTGTTAAAGAGACCTGAAGAGCAAGTGCTCCTTTATTTTTCATAATTTGACTTTCTTGAAAAGAATTCCATAAAAATAAAAAACAACAGATAAAAATTAGAAGAGGAGTAATCCCCTTCCATTTTCGAGAGGTTTGTATCTGGACTACAGAAGGCTCTATTAACTCTTCTTTTTTAGACTTTTCTTTTACTTGAAATAAAGAGTTGCTGGGATTCTGGTTAAACTGCAAAAACAATTCTGAAGCTTCTTTAAAATCCTCTTCTTTTTGGACCCATATACGATAAAAAGGTTTTTCAGCGGAAGGATTATCTGGTTCATAAGAGTTTTGTATTCCTTTTTGAAGTAAAAAAGAATAAAAGTTCAGTGCTTTTTGCTCTGTGTCAAAAAGGCCTATTAATCGCATATTTTTTTAATCTTGTTAATGATGTAAGAAGTAGATAATCCTGGAATTTTTTCTACAATGTGCATTCTCCCTTTTTGCGCAACTACAGTTTCTCTTTCTATGCAATTTTGCCCATATTCAGAACCATTAACATGCACATCTGGTCGAATTTCTGATAAAATCTGTATAGGGTCTGTCTCATTAAAATAAGTGACATAATCAACCATTTCCAATGCGGCAATCAATAACATCCTCTGCTTTAAAGGGATAATCGGGCGTTTTATACCTTTATACCGTTGAATAGATACATCTGTATTTAAAGCTACAATTAGTATATCAGCTTGCAAAGAAGCCTGAAAAATAATTTCTAAATGTCCCGCATGTAAAAGATCAAAAGCGCCATTGAGCGTTGCTATTGTATTTTTTTCTTCTCGCAGATATTTAATCGTCTCTTGAAGATTTTCAGGCTCGACTACTTTTTTACAAATGCTCTCTTCAAAGCAAGAACTACTTGCTAAATGCGACATCAAATACCTCATCATAATGCGATACGAAATGCATCTGAATCCCTTTTTTGACGTAAGTAGGAAGTTCATCGTAATCCCGTTGATTTTCCGATGGGAAAATTAATACTTTAGCTCCAGAGCGTTTTGCAGCGATCAATTTTTCTTTAACCCCGCCAATAGGTAAAATCTTACCAGTGAGCGTTAATTCTCCTGTCATCCCTAAATCTTCTATAACAGGTTGATCTTTTAAAAGGGAAAGCAAAGACGTTACCATGGTAATTCCTGCTGAAGGTCCATCTTTTGGAGTAGCTCCTTCAGGAATATGCAGATGCACCTGAGACTTTTCAAAAAAGTTACCCCCTGGAACATATTGATTCACCCGGCTATGTAAGAAGGTCCAAGCAATTTGAGAGGATTCTTTCATCACATTTCCTACTTGTCCCGTTAATTTCATTTCTGTCTTTTCCGCATGCACCTTAGTTGCTTCCACATACAAAGTAGCACCTCCTAAAGCGGTCCAAGCAAGCCCCATACATACCCCTATAGGAGTTCTTTCATAATAACGGTCTGTAGTAAAAATAGGTTTCCCTAGAAAATCTTTTACATTACTCTCGGAAATGGAAGTCTTTTTATACTCTGTCTCTTTTTCTTGTGCATTGACAACAAAAACAGCTACTTTACGTATAATTTTCTTGATATAATTTTCCAAGCTACGAACACCTGCTTCTCGGGCATACCCATTGATAATTTGAGCAACTCCATCTTTAGTAAAATTAATATCCACTGTTTTTAATCCCATATTTTTGCGATTACGAGGGATTAAATATTTTTGAGCAATTTGTATCTTTTCTTCTGAAATATAGCCTGATAAACGCAAGATATCCATACGATCTTTTAATGGCTCTGGAATTGTATCTAGGATATTAGCTGTAACAATAAATAAAATATGAGATAAATCGCAGCGAACATCTAGATAGTGATCTAGAAAATCTTTATTTTGTTCTGGATCTAGAACCTCTAATAAAGCAGAAGCGGGATCTCCATGATAACTAGAGCTCATCTTATCAACCTCGTCTAACATAATGACAGGATTCATCGCTTGAGTAGATTTAAGCGCTTGAACAAGTTTTCCTGGCATAGACCCAATATAGGTACGACGATGTCCTTTGATTTCTGCCTCATCACGCATTCCTCCTACAGAAAATCGATAAAAAGGTCTTTTTAAAGCCCTTGCAACGCTTTTTCCAATACTGGTTTTTCCCACCCCTGGAGGACCAACTAAACAAATAATACTTCCTTTTACTCCACCAGAGAGCTTCCCTACAGCAATAAATTCTAAAATTCTCTCCTTGATATCATTGAGTCCATAGTGATCTTTCTCGAGTATCTTTTTTGCAACTTTTAAATCTAGCTTCTCTTCGCTATAAATGCCCCAAGGAATAATCGTTAACCAGTCTAGATAATTGCGACATACCGCGTATTCAGCTGATTGAACTTCTAGCACACCCAACTTTTCCATTTCATCTTCAATAATCTGCATAACATCAGGAGGAACTACTCTTTTTTTTAAGCGCCCCTCAAACTTTTCTACATCACAGGTTTTATCATCCTTTTCTAAACCTAGCTCTTTTTTGATGGTTTTTAGTTGTTGCCTAAGAAAAAAATCACGTTGAGCTTCTGAAATATTCGCTTCTATCTTCTGATTAATACTATTCTGCAATTTGCTTAAATCGATTTCCTTTTTTAATAAAAGCAATGCTTTATCGATTCTACCCTGTAAATCAAAGGTTTCTAGCACTTCTTGCAACTCTTCTCTGCTAGCTGTTGTTAAAGCTACTGCAAAATCAGCTAATTTCCCGGGTTCAGTAAAGTCAGAATGTCCTAAGAAAATTTGTAGCTCTTCTTTAAATAAAGGATTTAACTTTAAAAGCTCTTTAATTGTTGTAATAATACTAATTGAATAAGCTTTTAGCTCTTTGGAAAGCTGCTTGACTTCATCATGATGGTAAGCTACCTGAGCCTTGAGATATTTAAGAGTTTTAAAAGGTTTACGTATAGAAATACGTTTTTCCATATTCAAAACTACTTGTGCTCCACCTTGCTCCATAGGAATAATACGCAAAACACGAGCTAAGACCCCTACTTGATACAAATCATCAAATCCGACTTTATAAATATTTGCATTCTCATTACGGGTTAAAAACAAACCCATACATTTATGCTCTGACTTGGCGACTAGTTTGAGGATTTCGTAAAAGGCGCCTGGTTCAACCACAATAGGCGCAGCCATGCCCGGGAAAAAAGGACGGCGACTAAGAGGGACTACAAACACTTCATGAGGAAAAGACTCAGCACTCTTGCTTCTTGTTTTTTCATTTTTCACAGATTTCTGCATAGCTTTGGCTAATACTTCTTCCATTTTTTCTTCATTTAAAATCTCTTCCTGTTCTTTTTGACTATCCAAAAAATGATCTCCTAACTGGGATTACATCGAATGCATCATTAATAAAAGGCCATCAATTTATCAGCTCTAGAAAATATGCGCAATAAAGCAAACTATTTATAGACGGAAATATTGTTTAAAAATAGTGTAATTTTTGATTATTTTTGTTAATTTAAATCAAAATTCTCCACGAAAAAATGTATACTCTTATTTTAGACACTAGTTCCAAGATAGCCTTAATTGCTGTTGCAAAAGCAGATACAATCTGTGCATGCCTTTCCTATATACATGAAAACCAATTATCTACATCTCTTTTCCCTAGCATTGAGCGTCTTCTTGCTTCCTATCCAAATATAGATAAAATTGCTGTTGGTATAGGCCCAGGCTCTTACACAGGCACAAGGGTTGGAGTAACTATTGCAAGGACTTTGAGTTTTGGATTGAAGATTGTTTACCAATCTTTTTATTCCCCATTGGCCTATCTACCTCATCATTTAGGGCGTTTTAGTTTTTTATTACCTCATAAATCAGGCCGATCTTTAATTATTCAAGGAGTGCAAAAGGAAAATTTCCTTGAAAGTAAAGATCCTGAATTTATAGAAAGCCAAGAAATTTATAAAAAAACCATAGATAGCGATTATATCGTCTCTGACAGCTCCTTTAAGCTTTCTATTCCCTGCTATTTACCTACTGTTAATCCTCAGGCTCTTTTACCTCTGTTAAATAGTCTTGCTCCAAATACAGAAAATAAAAAAATATTTTACCATCATACCTTTCCTATATAAACTTTAAGATTTTTTAGATTTGAAAAATAAGCAGATTTTCCCTTAAGATAATTAGATATCAAATCTTAAAATGAGTTTTTGATAAATTTTAAAAGATCGTTAGCCTAAGTTTTAAGAACTTAGGATGATTTAGCTTATCATTAATTTATAACTTAAGGAAAAATTGTTCATGCCCAGCGTTAAAGTCCGCACCGGAGAACCTCTTGACAAAGCTTTGAGAGCTTTAAAAAAGAAAGTTGATAAAGAAGGCATTATGAAGTCAGCTAAGACACGTCTTTGTTATGATAAACCTTCTGTAAAAAGCCGAGCAAAATCAAAAGCCGCACAAAAATATAAAAAACCCAAAAGGTTTTTAGGATTTTAGCACTTTAAAGACTCTTTTGCTAAATTATTGGCAGAAAACCAATCCTTTATGCTACACTAGCCTTTTACGAACTTAAAATGTCCCATTTATTATGAGTAGTTCCGATTATTATAAAGAGCTGGGTATATCTCGTGATGCCACCCAGGAAGAAATTAAAGCGGCTTATCGCAAAAATGCTCTTCAGTATCATCCTGATAAAAACCAAGGAAATCCCGAAGCTACAGAAAAGTTCAAAAAAATCTCTCAAGCTTACGAGATTTTAGGAGACGAAGAAAAAAGACGCCATTACGATCAGTATGGAACTCATGATCCTCGAGCAACAGGGTTTGGATCTTCAAGCGGTTCTAGTGGTTTTTCTTCTATGGAAGAAGCACTGCGTACATTCATGCATGCTTTTGGAGGTAGTGGTAGTAATGATTCCGTTTTTGATTCTCTTTTTGGAGGAGGGGGATCTGAAGAAGCAGGGGTTCAACAAGGCGCAAGTAAAAAAATAAATGTTACTCTTTCTTTTGAAGAAGCTGTAAAAGGGATAGAAAAGGAAGCTAACATTACCAATTATGTATGCTGCAACGCGTGTAATGGATTAGGAGCTGCTTCCGCTAATGGGGTTAAAAAATGCCCTGCTTGCCGAGGATGTGGTCAAATTCACCAGACTCGCGGCTTTTTTAGCATGTCAAGCGTGTGTCATCAATGTTATGGACAAGGGAAAACAATTACTGATCCATGCAAAACGTGCCATGGAGCAGGCAGGGTAAAGAAGAAACAAATAATCCCTATTAAAATACCAGCTGGTGTTGATACTGGGATGCGTCTTCGCATGTCTGGGTACGGTGATGTAGGTGAAAGAGGCGGTCCTGCTGGAGACCTCTACATTTTCATTACGGTCAAACCTCACAATGTTTTCCAAAGAGATGGAGACAATGTAATCGTTGAATTTCCTATCAGTTTTGTAGAAGCCTCATTAGGATGTAAAAAAGAGATTCCTACTCCAACAGGGGAAAATGTTCGTATTTCAATCCCTGATGGAACTCAAAGTGGGAAAATACTAAGAGTTAAAGGGGAAGGTTTTCCCAATATTCGAGGAAAATCTAAGGGCGATCTGCTCATAAAACTATTGATCGAAACACCCATACGCCTGACTAGTGATCAGAAAGATTTATTAAAAAAATTCCAAGAGCTAGAAACAGAGCGTAATAATCCCCTTCAGGGCAACTTTTCTGAAAAAATTAAAGTTTTTTTTTCGGAATAATTAAAAGACTTGTAATCTTAATTCAAAGTTTGATAAGTTGCTTTTTTAGGTCTCTTCAAAGATGAAAAATCTGTGTTTACAAGCTACAAATTTTCGAATTACAAATCTATTGTATCAAGCCCCTTAATCTACAAAAGCCTTAAAAAGGCCTCTCATTATTTAGAACACTATAACGATACTCTGCAATCCCATAGCAAAAAACAGGCTTTGCTTTTGCCTTTGCTGATTGCAGAAACAAGTATTTCTCTAAAAGCTCCTTTTAGTATAACACAATTAGCCCATCTACTTAATGATAAGCCCGATTCTTTATGGATTGATTATTTACATACATTAATCTATTTAATTAACCACAGTAATAAACAACCCTTAAATATCTCTAAGTTATGCTTTTTACATCGTCTCATTAAATATAATTCTTCGACTAAAGGCTCTTTAGGTGTTTTACGAACCCAGCAAAATTGGATTGGTCCAGAGGGATGCGGTATAGAAAAAGCGTATTTTCTACCTCCAAGCCCAGAAGAGGTCCCTTCTTTAGTCAATGAATGGATATCTTTCTTCAATACAAGTACGGCTTATCCTTTAATTCAGTTAGCACTTGCCTATGGTCAATTTCTCATTATCCATCCCTTTATGGATGGAAATGGGAGAATTGCTAGGTTACTTATTCCATGGTTCTTACATCAACACAAATTACTTATTAAGCCTATTTTTTGTCCCAGCGACTATTTTTTTAAACATCGCAAAGAATATTGTAAAAGACTATTTGATCTCTCTTCTGATGTGGCTTGGATTAAATGGATCAACTTTTTCCTAAAAGCCATAACTTCTCAAGCTAAAAGACAAACGCAATTAATGAATCAGTTAGCTCTCTTATATCAGCAATTAGCAAAACAGCTTAATGGAAAAATAAGTCATTCCGAAATCTATCAGCTCTTAGATTTTTGTTTTTGTCAGCCTATTTTTAAAAAGATGCATTTTCCCTTTATCAGAGAAACATATACATTACAGAAATTAGGATTTCTTCAACAACGCAAGGATAGCTTTCTATTTATCCCTGTGGTTTCTTATCTTAAAAAGATAACCTCGAAAAAATTGATCTCGAGGTTATCTTTTAAAAATTAGCTGTAGATATGACCTAAGCCATCTTCACCACCTGTCGTACTTCTACCCAACATGGAAAAAGAAGGTTTTTTTCTTCTTCTAGATGTGGTTTTTCTTCTTGTGGTTTTTCTTTTTTTAGTACCAGTGCTCTTTGCAGCTTTTCTTCTAGTAGCTTTAGCTCTTTTTGGAGCCGTTTTTCTAGTAGTTTTTCTTTTAGCTTTAGCTCTTTTTGGAGCCGCCTTCCTAGTAGTTTTTCTTTTAGCTTTAGCTCTTTTTGGAGCCGCCTTCCTAGTAGTTTTTCTTTTAGCTTTAGCTCTTTTTGGAGCCGCCTTCCTAGTAGTTTTTCTTTTAGCTTTAGCTCTTTTTGGAGCCGCCTTCCTAGTTGTTCTTCTTTTTGTTGCCGTCTTTCTTGTGGCCATAAAAAAGATTCCTCCTGTTAATTGTAAGTCCTATAGTAGGCTCAATATACTAACCCCTATAATTTTCACATTCTCAGGAAGAAAGTTTTTATTCAATAAAAAATCTTAATTTTATTTAATAAATCATAATTTTTTAATATTTTTATCATTTAAAACAAAGAAAACACATGATTATTTATCAAAATCCATACAAAAGACTAACAAGAAATCCGAACAAAAATAATGCATTGACTCTTATCTTTAATTTAAGTTAAAAAAAAATTTAATTGCTTAATAATGAATGGCCTCGTTCACAAGGAGGATCGCTTGTCTTTAGATCATTTTGATGGAGAAAAAGTTCTTTTAACAGATCAAGAATGGAGAAAAAAACTCTCCCCTAGACAATATGATATCCTTAGGCGAAAAGGAACAGAAAATGCTTTTCACAACAAGTATTATAACCTAAAAAAACATGGAATTTATTTTTGCGCAGGCTGCCATCTTCCTCTTTTTAGTTCAGATACCAAATACGATTCGGGAACGGGATGGCCTAGTTTTTGGGCACCGATTATAGAAGAAAACATCAGTTACCAAAAAGACACGAGTTTATTTAGCACAAGAATAGAGATCCTCTGCAGTAGATGTGATGGACATTTAGGACACCTTTTTGATGATGGGCCTAAACCAACGGGTAAAAGATATTGCCTAAACTCTGAAGCATTGCATTTTGAAGAAACAACTGGCTAAAAAATCCATCCAGTTACCACACTTTACTTCATCTGGTTTATATAGGGTTTTATTATAGAGTTCCCATTTAACTTCATGATGCCCATCATTGACAAGCCTCTACCCAAGCCCATTTACTATCTGGCATTGCTTTTTGATAGATTTATTTAGCAGGAAATACTTGAACTTCTTCTAGAGAAAACATTTAAGATTTGAAAATAAGGTCTGATATAGAAGTTTTTAGAGATGCACATCCAGGGAGAGAAAAAACAAATTCTCCTTCACAATCCATTTTTGACTTCTTTCCTGCTTCAGGTAGAGCTTCGTAAATTACTCCGAACACTTATTTGCTTGCTCTTTAAAATCTGCCACTTCTACACTCATTCTCAAATGTGAGGATGCTTTGGAAGAGAAAAGCTTAAGCTTTACTATAAGACGTTTTTTTTCTGGAACACTTTTAAGTCGTATAAGTGGCATGGGACGCGATTTAGTGATGGCTTTTGCTTTTGGTGATCACGCATCGGTTGCTGCATTTATGGTGGCTTTTCGCCTTTCTAATTTGTTAAGACGTCTTTTAGGAGAGGGTCCTTTTCAATCGGCTTTTATCCCTCATTTTATGCAAATACATGTACAAGATAAATCTAAAGCAAATGATTTTTTTTGTAAGTTAAGTCTTTTAATCTCTCTATTATTAATAGGTTTTATCTTGCTCGCAGAAGGAGGCATTGCAGTTTTTTTAACTTTACCAATTTCAGATGCTAATCGTGAAATCTTAAAACTAACAGCTTGGCTTCTGCCAGGTATTTTATTTATCTGTTTGTATGGTCTTAATATTTCTGTTCTAAATTGTTACGAGTGTTTTTTTGTTCCTAGTTTTGCACCTTTTATCTGCAATATGACCTGGTGTTTTGCTGCTTTTTCATTACGGCATCAAGCTCCAGATCTAGCTATGCCACATTTAGCAAAGTGGGTTGCTATAGGGTTTTTTGGACAATGGTTACTTACTCTTGCACCTACATTAAAATATATTGGAGGTAATTGGAAACAGTGGTTTCATCTACAAGTTCCAGAGGAGGTTAAAACATTAGCAAAGACACTAAGTTTAAGCATCATTGGTGTGGGAGCTATGCAGATCAATTCCTTTGTCGACCCTCTGTTTGCCAGGTATATTGATGTAAAAGCTCCTACTTATCTTTGGTATTCCATTCGATTAGAACAGCTAGCTCTGGCTATTTTTGGAATTGCTTGTGTTAGTACGATTGTTCCTCGTCTTGCAAGATGTTTGAAAAGTAGACAAATCGAACAGGCAAAAAACTTATTTAACTTTGGTTATCAACGAATCATGACGGTGATGATCCCTTGTACTTTTGCCATTTTGGCAATCGGTACTAGTTCGGTTAATTTGTTATATGGTAGAGGAAGTTTTTCTGAAATAGCGGTAGTAAAAACAACTTTTTGCCTTTGGGCATATAGTTTGGGTCTTGTTCCAAGCAGTTTAGTAATTTTGTTCTCTGCTATTTTTTACGCACAAAATAATTTTCGTACACCGATGCTTCTCTCTGTTGCCACAGTTGCTATCAATATCGTCTTAAATACTCTCTTTGTATTCCAACTACAATTAGGCGTGATTAGCACTGCTTTGGCAACCAGCATAAGCGCCTATCTTAACTATTGGATTCTCTATAGATTTAGCTATAAAGCAGGCTGGAAATCTCCCTTATTTTTATCTTTAATCATTAAAACCGTTTTTGCTAGCGTATTTGCAGCTCTTTGTGTTTTCACAATTGGTTTCTTATTACCTTTAGATTTAACTCACCATATATCTTCTCAGCTTTTATCTTTTTTCATGCAAGCTTTTGTCTTTATAGTAAGTTTATTTTTTTATGCAAAGTTGTTTAAGCATAAAGAACTTTTAGAGCTTTTTTCTGATTTCTTACTAAAAACCTCTTCAGAGATAAAATAATTGTTGATTGCTTTGAATAGATTGGTATGCTGATAAAAAAAAAAGTAATAGACACTTATTTTATGCTTACTAAAAAAAATCCCTATGGCTTAAATCCAAAATTATTTTTTAAACGCTTAACTCATAATTTATCTATAGGTTTTTTGATTATTTTAGGCTCTTTAAGCGGTGGTATACTAGGGTATCATCACTTTGAAAAGATGACTTGGATCGATGCTTATGAAAATGCTGCTATGATCTTATCGGGGATGGGACCTGTAGCAACTATAGAAACCAAAGGAGGAAAAATCTTTGCAGGCACTTACGCTCTTTTTAGCGGGATTATTTTTCTAGTGGTTATTGCAATTATTTTTGCTCCTGTAGTTCATCGTTTTTTTCATAAATTTCATATTGAAGAAGAAAAGCTTGGCAAATAAAAAAGATCGACCCAAATATCTGGTGCTTAAAAAATGGGGTAATTTTGAAATTAGGCAATATGAACCACGCATTATTGCAGAAATAGCGATTCAAAAAGATTTTGAACAAGCTACCAAAGAAGGTTTTAATCTTCTGGCAGCTTATATTTTTGGACAAAATGCAACTAAATCCAAAATTTCTATGACAGCTCCTGTAGAACAAAGAGAAGATGTAACACAAAAAAATTGGCTGATTGCTTTTAACATGCCAACAAACTACAAAATTACAGACCTTCCTTCCCCTAAAAATTCTCGGATTACTCTAAAACAGATAGAAGCGCAAAAAAGAGCAACGCTTATTTTCTCAGGATTTTACACAGAAAAAAAAGCTGCACAAAATAAAAAACTGCTTTTAGAACTCATAGAACAGCATGGCTATTCCCCTACTGGTCCCTGTACTTTGGCAAGGTACGATCCCCCTTGGACACTACCTTGTTTTCGTCATAATGAATTGCTATTCGTCATTCACTAAATCTGCAATTTACCTTTACGTTGACCTTTTACTATACCTATCCCACCACTGAACATTGGTCTTTCTTTAGCTTTGATTTTTATGGAAGAAATGTATCTAAAAACCAAATTGAAAGTTTGGGAAGATACAACCAAATTCTGGTTAAAAATCTTTGCATTACTCTCTTGGATTATTGTACGCCTTAAGTAGAAGTATTTTTCTTAAAAAGATCAAACAGTTTTCCTATTATTGCTTTTTCATCTTCTGTTTCAATTTTTACTTCATAAAAACCTATCTTTGGAAAAGAGGGATCTTCTCCTCCTGAGTTCAAAAGATATTCTGCATGCTCGTTCATTACAATCGTTAAATAGCAAGCTGTAATGCCCTTTAAATGCTCCTTAGCTTTAAATCCATTTTTTTCTATCAAATAGATTGCTGCCAAATAAAGAGAGCTCTCTGACTTTTGAGACTCTAGTCCTAATAAATCCTTAAAGAGCTTTTTAGATTCTTTATATTTTGAATTTTGAAAAAAAAATTTAGCCTTTCGTGAATATGCATCTATTTCTTCTGGTTTTTTTAAGTTTATTAAAAATGTATTTACATTTCTTTTTAAGGTTTTTACAACACTCTCTCTTCTTTCCAAATGAGGTCCTTTAGAAGTATTTTCATTGATTGGTTCATTATCCCAGAATTTTTTTCTGGCTTCTTCTAAAGAGGAATTAGAAGTAGGTAATTTTATAAATCTTTTTGGCCTTCCTAAAGTCTGCGTCCCACTTATAAATCGAGAACTTTTTTCTGTATCAATTAAAGATTGTTCAAAAGTATCAGCTTTAGAATTTAAAGAAGATCTATTACTAGATCTTCTTAAAGTAAAAGATCTCCTAAAAGTATCTAGCGCTCCATTA
Organism: Candidatus Rhabdochlamydia porcellionis; assembly: GCF_015356815.2. Taxonomy (GTDB): domain Bacteria; phylum Chlamydiota; class Chlamydiia; order Chlamydiales; family Rhabdochlamydiaceae; genus Rhabdochlamydia; species Rhabdochlamydia porcellionis. The sequence goes on along the minus strand of NZ_CP075585.1, from coordinate 224,368 downwards.
TTATGGAATTCCTTTGAAGCATTTATAGACATAATAATATTCCTGTTAAATATTAACGAATAAGAGATGTAGAAATTTGATTTTTACTCTCTTCACATCTAAGGCTCTATTAATATTAGACCTCTTTCGAAACCCATTAACGTAGCTCCAGATTATAAACGCTGGCAATGAGATTAAACCGAAGACCAAACCTTTTCCGCCTATTTCTATAACGATCAGCTAAAATTTTAAATCGCTTAAGCAGACTAATAGCATTTTCATTAATTACGCGTTCTTTGGAAAGGAATTGATTATTTTTTTTGTCTTGTTTTGTTAAAGGGTTTTTCTTACTTCTTCTCTTAGGCATTTGGCTTTTGGCATAAAGCTTTTTAAGTCCTCTATACCCTCCATCCGTGATAAGACTTATTTCGGAATGAAATTTGGTTTTAGATTCCTTAAATATCCTAAAATCATGTCTTCTACCTTTGGAAAAAAAGGTATAAATAATCTTTTTTGTGCCCTTGCTCATTATAAGCTGACTCTTTAATGTGTGCCTTTTCTTCTTTCCAGTTGTTTTTTTTAGGGCGCTCTATTGCTGCCTCTGTTACATCTATTAAAAGAAGCTCTCCTGCTAAATCATTTTTTAATAGCTCTTTGCGCCCAGGTAGTGCAAATAGGGGATGTTTTACCAGAGTGTCTTCTACCCATCTTATTGTTTTATAAGCTGTGCTTTCACTGATACTATAGCTCTGGCTTATGTGAAAATAGGTTCTATACTCTCTTAGATACTCTAGAGTCATCAGTAACATGTCTTCTATTTTTAATTTATTGACACGACCTCCTCGGACTTTTTTCTCTTTGTGACTTATCTCCAAAATCAATCTCATTTGATCAAATGTGCTACGTTTTACTCCAGTTAATCGTCGGAATTTCTCGTTGTCTAAATCTTTTGCTTTTTCAAATTTCATTATGCCCTTATGTACTTTTAAGGACATTATTTTATACAAGGGTTTTTTATTTTCTAGTTTTGAAAGAGCTCTATTGACAAGAAGAGTTCCATCTATAACGTTTGTTCCTCCAGAATAGGTATTTACTCCTGTTAATGTGAGGGTACCGCTGCCTTGTTTAGTAATTCCTCCTGTCCCACTAATGATACCTGCGTATGTAGTGCTATTCGCTATTCCTTCAGTAAAACCTTTTGTCCCTAAGTTGATGCTACCAGTTCCACTTAAATCACCAATGGTTGTAGACGAGGTGCTTATGCCACTAATATAGCAATTTAACTTTAAACTTTCACGACAAAGAAGTATGATGCTTACACGGCATATTTCTATGATTTAAGAAAAAAAACACTAGACTATGTAGAGAAAGGCAATTCAAAAGAAGAAGCAAGTCAAATCTTTGGAGTGACGGCACGCAGCATATTTAATTGGATCAAGAGAAAAGAGCAAAGGCGCTTGGCTCCTAATAAAATTAAAGGAGAAAAGCTAAAAGCGTACCTTCAAGAGAATCCGGATAGCTACTTAAAAGAAATAGCCGAATACTTTGAGTAACGATAACTGCGGTCTTTTACGCATGTAAAAGACTAAAGATTACTTTAAAAAAAGACACCCTTCTATCAAGAAAGAGATGATGAGAAAAGAGAGAAGTTTCAAAAGAGAATAGAGTAAATTGCTGAAGAAGATCGAGTTTATGTCGATGAAAGTGGGATTAATGAATATTTTCAAAACAGGATGCGAAGTATGATTTTTGCCTCCCTATTCTCCTGATTTGAATCCTATCGAAAAGTTTTGAGCACATTTTAAGAAAAGAGTAAAAGAAATCTTAAGCTTATATTCAAACCTTACAGAAGCTATTGATCCATCATAAAACCCATGGCAAATGCATTGGCTGTAAAAAAATATGCACCAGCTGCTTTTATTTAGGAATAGTAAAATAGACAATAACAAGTATTGCTCGGAACAGGAGTCGAACCTGCACGCCCTTACGAGCAAGGGATTTTAAGTCCCTAGTGTCTACCATTCCACCATCCGAGCAAATGAAGAAGCTCGTGATTGTACTGAAGTATTTAAAAAAAAAGCAAGAAAAAAGGCTCTTAAATTTTTAAGAGCCTTCATATCAGAATAAAAAATCGGTATTGATATTTTCTGTAAAAGCAGAAGGGTTAAGAATAGAACGACTAAAAGCAGCTCCTTCTGAACCTGGATCTTTATCTGAATCTTTGTTCTCTTCTACTTTTGGCTCTGCTTGTTGCTCAAGAATTTCTTCGTGAGTGATAATCTCTTCTTTTTTTTCTATAAGAGATTGTCCTAAGTCTTTATCTTTATAACGACTAAGCAGAGTTTCTGAAATAAGTATCGGAGGAGGAGGAATAAGCATGGGAGATGAGATTTTTTCTTCATCTGTTCCTTTTTGCTCTTCTTTTGACTCGCTCGGCTCTTTTTCAGAACTATCTGCTTTGCAAGAGCGTTGTTCTTGTTGTTCATCAGTATGGCGACGGCGACGGCGACGATGGCGGTCTCGCCGCTTATCTGTACGCACTTCTTCTGTTGTAGATTCAACAGTTTCTAAAGTAGAGGATTCCTCTACTACAGATGCCAACTCTTTTTCAGGAGTAGGAGTTTCTTTAGCAGGAACACGTGTATTTTCACGACCCCCTCCAATTTTAATGGAACGCTCATGGCTTACATTTTTCAATGCAATGCGCGCTTCGCGTACTTCTAAAATCTCATAATCTCCTGTGGGCACTAAAAATGCTTTAGGCTTTTCTAAAGAACGGAAAAAGAAAGCCCGACCAAAAGAGACAACTTCCACTGCATCAACGTAATATTCTTCTGCTTTTTCTCCTTTAGTATTACGAACGAGAAGCTTATAGCCCTCTTCTCTAGGAGAAATAATTGTTTCAATCGTTGGTTCTCGAGTAAAATGCACGTGTCTTATTCCAGGTTATTAGCTTTAGGTCTCTTTGGATACCATATATCGCAGCAAATCTACGACTCGATGTGAGTATCCCATTTCATTATCATACCAAGCAATTAATTTATAAAAATGAGAATTTAATTTTATTCCTGCGTGTCTATCAAAGATACAAGAAGAGGGGTGTCCAATAAAGTCAGAAGAAACAACATCTTCATCACAATAGGTAACAATGCCCTTCATAGGGCCTCTTGCTTCTTTTTGAATAACAGCACAGATTTCCTCATACGATGTAGCTTTGGTAAGTCTTACTGTAAGATCGACAACAGAGACATCAATCACAGGAACACGCAGTGCCATCCCTGTTAATTTGCCTTTTACTTTAGGCAAACAAAGTGCCACTGCTTTTGCTGCGCCCGTAGATGAAGGAATAATATTCATACTTGCAGCTCGACCTCCTCTTCGATCTTTTCTAGAAGGCCCATCTACTGTATGTTGTGTAGCTGTCATAGCATGTACAGTGGTCATTAGACCTTCTTCTATTCCAAAATGATCAAGTAATATTTTGGTTAAAGGCGCTAGACAGTTTGTTGTACAAGAGGCATTAGAAACAATAAAATCCTTACTAGGATTATAATTTTCTTGATTAACTCCCATTACAAAAGTAGGAACTTCCCCTTTTGCAGGAGCAGAAATAATGACTCTTTTAGCACCAGCTTTTCTATGCTTATTCGCTGACTCTAAATCAGTAAAATGACCCGTTGATTCAATAACATAATCTACTTTTAAATCTTTCCAAGAAAGCTTCTCAGGTTCTCTTTCAGAAAAAATTAAAATCTTTTTTTTATTTACATTTATATGCTTATCATCTGCGGTAACAGAGAGAGGGAAAGTGTGGTGAACAGAATCATACTTTAATAAATAAGCCAAATCTTCAGGTGAAACAAGATCATTGATTGCAACAACATCGATATCTGGACACTTTTCACTAATAATCCTTAGTATAAGGCGACCAATTCTTCCAAACCCATTAATACCAACTCGAATTGACATGTATTCCTCCTTATCGAGTCTTCGTTTTATATATCAAAACTACCTCAAGATTAATACATACGGTTGTATATCTACAAGGCTTAAAAAAACCGTTCAAGATCCCTTAGGGAATATAAAATATATATTTAGAAATTTGAAAAACAATCTCTAAAAAAGCATCTATGAATAGACGCTTTTTTAGATAATATAAATTTATTCAGAAAGGTACTCAATATAACAGAGGGAGGCTCCATCACCTACACGATATCCTTCTTTTAGAACGCGTGTAAATCCACCGTTTCGATTAGCAAATCTTTTTGCAAGCTCATCTAGCTTGCCTATCACTTTACGATCTGTGTTATAAGAAGAAGTATCTCCTGCCTTAGCAGCTCTTGCTTCCTTAGCGGTTAATGAGTTGTAACGGATCATTAAATCCCCAATGATCTTACGTTTATTAGCCAAAGTATTTGATTTAGCTAAAGTTACAACATGGTCCGCATGCCTTTTAAGCTCAGAAGCTTTACGTTCTGTTGTTCTAATCCGGCCATGTACAATTAAAGATTTAACCATATTAGCAATCATACAGCGGCGATGACTTGCAGTTCGCCCTATTTTAAAGGTATGTTTGCGATGTCTCATGTTTGATGTCCTGCCTTTTTACTTAAGTATTCCTGTACAACTTCTTTAACGTTATCTTTATGAAGATCCATGCCAAGATCTTCTTTAGTCATTCCTAGCCAAAGGCCCATTCCTTTTAGTTTATCTTTAATTTCATTTAGAGATTTTTTTCCAAAATTTCTAAATCTTAAAAGCTCAGGTTCTGGCATAACGACCAATTCTGCAATTGTATCAATACAAGCTAAAGAAAGACAATTACTTGAGCGCACAGAAAGCTCAATTTCATTAATTTTTAATGCAAGCTTAGCCATCAGAGCATCTTTATCTGTATTGAGCTTAATCTCTCCCTGATCAAAACTTAAGACATCTACATTTAATTCATCAAAAACTTCAAAATGCAAAATTCCAATTTGGGTTGCAAAGGTAAGTGCTTCTTCAGGAGAAATACGTCCATCTGTAGTCACTTCCAAAATCAAACGATCAAAGTCTGTGTCTTGACCTATACGTGTATTTTCTACAAAGTAATTTACCAATCTTACAGGAGAAAAAGCAGAATCTAGCAAAATTTCATCCACCATGTTTTCTTGTATCTGATGTCTTTCAGCAGGCACATATCCACGACCAATTGCTATTTTCAAGTCAATTTTACGCATCATTGGTTTTGTGACTGTAAAAATCACCAATTCTGGATTAAATATATCAAACTCAGACTCTCCTAACAAATCGTGTAAAGTTACTGCATATTGACCATTGTTTTTTTCAAGCATTTCTGACGTAACATCCAGCATTCTGGAAACCTGTTTTAACTCACGAGATTCTAGCTCTTCATCTGTTGGTAATTTGCGTAAAAGAGCGTTTTTAAAATTTAACACAATTGTTGTCATATCTTCTATTACGCCATCAACTGCCATATATTCATGAGGAACATCTTCGATACGCACGGAAACAATAGCAGGAGCTTCTAAGGAGCTGAGCATGATTCTGCGCAAAGCATTCCCAACAGTGTGTCCAAAACCTCTTTCAAACGGCTCTGCAATAAAACGAGCAAATGTCTTGGAACGGCTCGTTTCATCAAGCTTAATCTTTGACGGCAACTCAAATTTGCCATATTTAATGGCCATGATCAAACTCCTGAAAATTTCTAGTTCTTTTTTAAATACCGATAAAATCAGTATTATTTATATTTTTATAGCAAAAAAACGAGTTTATACCCTTCGTCTTTTAGGTGCACGACATCCGTTGTGAGATATAGGAGTTACATCTCTAATAAATGTAACTTCTAATCCACCACCGCGCAATCCTTTTACAGCAGATTCTCTTCCTGTACCAGGTCCGCAAAGATTTACTTCCACTTCTTTCATCCCGCTAATTGTAATCGCTCGCTTTGCAGCATCTTCTGCTGCCATGTTTGCTGCAAAAGCAGACGATTTACGAGAACCTGTATACCCAACCCTACCAGCAGAAGAAGAAGTAATTGTATTACCTGCTAAATCAGTGATAGAAATAATTGTATTACTAAAAGTTGCTGAAACATGAGCAATACCTGATGAGACATTGCGATGCGTCTTTTTTTTATTTTTAACAATAGTTGGTTTTTTTACCATTACCTTACGAGTATCTTGTTTAGCCAAAGTTCAATCTCCTCTATTTCTTTTTGTTCGCAACTGTTTTTCTCTTTCCTTTTCTAGTACGCGCATTAGAACGTGTACGTTGGCCACGAACAGGAAGACCTAGACGATGCCTCATTCCTCGATAGCAATGAATACTAATTAATCTTTTAATATTCCCTTGAACTTGGCGACGAAGATCCCCTTCAACTATGTAGTCGGATTGCAATTTAGCATTAATTTTTGCAATTTCATCTTGTGTTAAACGATGCGCTCTCATATTAGGATCTAGTCCTAGTTCCTTGCAAATTCCTTTTGATATCTCACGACCAACACCATAAACGTATGTCAAGCTAATTTCTAGCCGCTTATTATCTGGGATATCGACTCCAATTACTCTAGGCATGAAATAAATTCCTTTTTTAAACAATTATCCGAGGCATTTTATCAGATCTTTTATTTATTTACAATATTGACCTGTTATCTTAATTCGACTAAAAAAACTTCTATCTTCCTTTTAGTCGACTTCTCTTCATAAACCCTTCATAGCGTTTCATTAATAAGTGGGATTCTATTTGCTTAGAGGTGTCTAAAATAACACCTACGAGAATAAGCAAGGAAGTCCCTCCAAAAAAATATGTGATACTTGCGTCTACATGTAATAGCTTTCCAATAATTGTTGGTAAAATTGCAATCATTGAAAGGAAAATAGCTCCTGCAAATGTAACTCTATTCATCGTTAATTCTAAGTAATCTTGAGTAGATCTTCCTTGCTTAATCCCAGGAATAAAAGCTCCATTCTTTTTCATATCAGACGCGATTTGTTCTGGATGAAACTGAGTTGCAGTCCAAAAATAGGTGAAAAAGATAATAAGCATTACAAAGATAACCATATATAACCAGCTACCTGGTGAAATAGCACTTGCACATCTTCCAATCCAAGAATTGGCTCCTATAAATTGCCCAATTGTAGCAGGAAACATTAACAATGAAGAAGCAAAAATCACAGGGATCACTCCAGCATAGTTTATTTTCAAAGGAATATATGCATTCCCTCCCCCTTGCACTTCATGCCTTCCTACAACTCGTCTAGCATATTGAAGAGGGATCTTCCTTTGACCCTGAATAATTAAAATAGTCCCTACTATGATAAGAACAAAAACAATAAATAAAATAACTAATGAGGAAAAAGTAAGCTGTCCTGGTTCTTGAGAATCTAAATTGAGTTGACGTATTACAGAACCCAAAGTACTCGGTAAAGAAGAAAGAATCCCAACGGTAATAATTAAACTAATTCCATTACCAATCCCTTTTTCTGTAATCTGCTCACCAATCCACATTAAAAGAATAGTTCCAGTGGTCATGGTTATCATTATAATTAAATAAAACAACCAAGGAATTCCTAAAAACTGTACATCCATAACCTCACTTGCAATAATTCCAGGCGTTCCTGTGTTTAATTGCACAGCAAATCTTCCAAATAACCCTGATTGAAAAAATGCTAAAAACAAAGTAAGAGTACGTGTCCAGCGTCCTAATTTACGCTTTCCGCTTTCTGGATTTTCTTTGATTTCCCTTTGCATGGTAGGAACAAGCGCCATCACTAACTGCATAATGATAGAAGAAGATATGTACGGCATTACCCCTAGAGCAATCACAGTCATTTGAGCAAAAGCTCCCCCGGAAAATATATCCATTAGCTGAAAAAGATTTTGGCTGCTACCTGCTGTACTGCGAAAAAGCTGTACGGCTAACTCTCCATTAATACCTGGCACAGGTATATAAGAACCTATGCGGCAGGCAATCAACATAAGAAAAGTAAAGAAAATCTTTTTTCTAAGATCAGGTATAACAAGCAATTTAGCTATTTTTGCAATCATTTTATATCTAATGTTCCATTAGCTTGTTATTTTTTGATAAGAAATACCTTGTCTTTTCAACTTCTCTTCTGTTGCTTGAGAAAAGAAACGTGCTTCAATGCTAACTTTTTTAGTTAGATCTCCATTGGATAAGATTTTTAATCCCCCGGAAACTCTACGAGGGGCAATACCTTTCTCTTGCAAAGTATTTAAACTAACTATTTCTCCATCTTGGTATAACTTGTCGATCATTTGCAGATTAATTGCAAATACATAAGAGGCAAAGCGCCCATTGGTAAAACCTTTAGTAGGTAGCTTTTTATATAAAGGAATTTGCCCCCCCTCATGTCCAAAACGATACTTATAACCTTGACGAGCCTTATCGCCTTTATTACCACGACCGCAGGTTTTTCCTCTTTTTGAACCAACTCCTCGCCCTACTCTTTGCACTTTTTTCTTAGGTCTGTGAGTATTAGCTAATTGCGATAAAGTAATCATGATGCTAAACCTCTATTTTCTAGATTTTTTTGACGATTTACAAGGCGCTCCAGAGCGGCAAATGTTGCTTGCACTTGGTTTAAAGGATTATTAGATCCATAGATTTTTGCAACTACATCCTTTACCCCGGCAAGCTCTAACACAGAACGGACCTTTGAACCTGCAATAACACCTATTCCATCTCGAGCTGGTTTCAATAGAACTATGCAACCGTCCCAATGCACTAAAATTTCGTGCGGAATTGTAAACCCTTCCATTTCAAACGTAAGAATGTTTTCACGGGCAAATCCTGTTGCTTTACGAATAGCGTCTGATACTTCATTTGCTTTAGCAAAGCCAAAACCAACTCTACCTTGTCTATCGCCTACAAGAACTAACGCAGAAAAGCTAAATTTCTTTCCGCCTTTTACCGCTTTACAACAACGATTAACGTACAGAACTTTTTCTTCAAATTCCGTTCCAAATTCTTCAGCGCGTCTTTTATTTTGTTCCATGTTACATCCCTTAACTTAAAATTGTAACCCTGACTGACGTGCAGCATCTGCAAGTTCTGCTAGCAATCCATGGTATTTATGATGGCCACGATCGAATACAACACTTTGAATATTTTTTTGCTTAGCAGCATTTGCTAATAAAATACCCACTTCTCGTGCAGCTTGTTTACTTTTTTTACCCAAATTCTTTTGACGTAAAAGCGGTGTATATGTGCTTGCGCTTGCAAGAGTAACCCCTTTTTCATCATCAATTAACTGTGCACAAATGTGTTTCAGCGATTTAAATACAGAAAGTCGAGGCTTATCACTAGAACCGCGCACCTGTTTTCTGATACGCAAACTTCGCCTTTTTCTTTTTGTATTTCGACTTTGTAATTCATTAAGCATAAGAGCTCTACCTTAAAATTAACCTGTTTTTCCCTTTGCTGCCTTACCAGCCTTTTTACGTACATGCTCTTTCTCATAGCGAATTCCTTTACCCTTATAAGGTTCAGGTTTTTTTTCTGCTCGTATTTCAGCAGCAAAATGTCCTACGAGAAACTTATTTATTCCTTCAATAATAATTAATACTCCTTTTTCCACTGTTACTTTAATTCCTTCAGGAATTAAAAGCTCTGTGGGATGAGAGCGTCCAATTTGTAAATCAAGCATATTACCTTTAATCTGAGCACGATACCCAACACCTTCTAGCTTTAATCTTTTTTCAAATCCAGCGCTTACACCTGTAATCATATTATTAATCAAAGCTCTGGCTAAACCATAATCTTTGTTGTGTACTTCTATTTGCTCATCTTTTAAGACAAATAAATAATCGTTTTCTATCTTTACCAAAATCCCTTTGACTGCGGGGATGGATAATTCACCTTTAGGGCCTTTTACTTCAATTCGCCCATTTTGGATCTTAATATCTATTTTTTTCCCGGCAAGTGAGATTGGCATTTTCCCAAGACGCGACATATAAATTACCTCTTCTTAAATTACCAAACCACACATAATAACTCACCGCCAAGTCGATCTCTTCGAGCGGCTTTACCATCGCGAATACCTTTAGAAGTAGACACAATTGCAACTCCCATTCCACCGTAAACAATGGGAATTTCAAGATAACCAACGTATTGCCTTGCAGAAGGAGAAGACATGCGTTTTAAACCTTTCAACACAGGCTCTCTTCCGTTAGCATATTTTAAAAAAAGTCTTGCTTCTCTTTTTTCTTCATTAACAAGGCACTCCCCAACAAATCCATTCTCTTGCAATACTTTTATAACCGCTAGTTTTACTTTACTGGGTCTGAAAATGACAAAGCGATGACGAGCACTTTTTGCATTACGAATTCTTGTTAGCAAATCTGCAATTGGATCACTTAATGACATGATTTTTTCTCTCCCTCACCTTTATTCTGCTGTTTTAAATGGAAGTCCAAGTGATGTTAATAGCTCGAGACACTCTTCATCAGTTTCTGCGGACGTCACAAATGTGATATTCATTCCTTGCGTTTTCTTTATCTCATCTAAGATAATCTCTGGGAAAATTTGCTGCTCTTGAATCCCTAAAGAATAGCTTCCTCTACCATCGCACTTAGGGTTAAAGCCACGAAAATCTCGAATACGAGGAGAAACAATGTGACAAAACCGATCAAGGAAATCATACATTCTCTTTTTTCTAAGAGTAACCTTTACCCCAATTGATTGACTTTCACGTAGTTTAAAATTGGCAATTGCTCGACGTGATTTTGTCAAAATCGGCTTTTGTCCTGATAACAATGCCATTTCCTTGACACAAGCTTGCATTGCATTTTTATCTTTAGAAGCTTCTGCTATCCCCATACTAATTACAATTTTTTTTAATTGAGGAATAAGCATTAAGTTGGAATACTTAAACTTGTTTTGCAGTTCTTTTTTTACAACTTCTTTATAGCGTTTATGTAATCTAGACATTGTTTATCTTCTACTTATGAATGTTTTTTAACCTGGCGAAATTTAATTTGCTTATCCTCTTCCAAATAAAATAGCTCTTTAGCTCCATTAGCTGCAAAGCGTACTTTGATCTTCACTGGCTGATTTTCTTTATTGCATAAAGAGACATTGGAAATATGAATAGGTGTTTCAATTTCGATAATTCCAGCACCTGGAGCTTTTGTTTGACGCTTAGCATGCTTCTTACGAAGATTCACCCCTTGTACTAAGACTCGCTCTTTATTTCGAGAAATCACTTCACCTGACTTTCCTTTGTCGTTGCCTGAAATTACAACAACAGTATCACCTTTCTTAATCCACTTGCTCATAAACCCTCCCTTAAATCACTTCTGGTGCTAATGAGGTAATTTTAATATAACCTCTTTCACGCACTTCACGTGCAATAGGACCAAAAATACGTGTCCCCTGAGGATTTCCCTTGTCATCAATAATTACACAGCTATTATCAAAAAAAGATAGTTGGCTTCCATCTTTACGAGAAATGCTACTGCATGTTCTAACAATGACAGCTTTAACTACTTTACCTTTTTTAACGGTCCCTTTAGGATCAGCTTCTTTTACAGCGCAAATAATTACATCGCCTACACCCGCACGAGGACGCTTAGAACCTTTTTTTATAATTCTAAAACAACGCACACGTTTAGCACCGGTGTTATCTGCTACTTCTAATTCGGTTTCTTCTTGAATCATGGCTTTTGTATTCCTAGTAATTTATGCATCTGTTTCTCATCAAAGCACTTGCAATACACGCCATCTTTTCAACTTTGAAAGAGGACGCGTTTCAATAATCTTAACAAGTTTTCCGATCTCAACTACCCCCTCTTCAACGTGAGCGTAATAAATTTTACCGCGTGTAATCACCTTATTAAAATTAGGGTGCTTAAATGTACGATCTACACGAACCTTAACGGTCTTTTGCATCTTATTAGAAACAACCACACCCTCTCTAACTTTACGCTTTGTGTTGTATTCTTGATCTGCTTGTTTTTCCATTCTTTACCTACGGTTTACGCCTTTTTCTCTTGAAGGATTGTCAAGACTCTTGCTTTATCTCTTTTTTTTAATCGAATTAAATGAGGTTTTTCCAATTTACGTGTTGTCTTCAACTCGTTACGCAGCTCGAAAATCTCTTTAGATAAATCGGCATAAAGAGCTTGTAATTCTTCTCTTGATTGATCTCTTAATTCTTTTGCTTTTGGCATTTGTAAAACCTTATTTTATACTCGTTCTACTCGTTCAACAAATCTAGTACGAAGTCCTAATTTAGCTGCTGCTCTTTTTAATGCATCTTGGGCATCTGTTTTAGATACTCCAGCTACTTCAAACAATATTCTACCAGGTTGAACAGCTGCTACCCAATGATCTACTGCACCTTTTCCTTTTCCCATACGGGTTTCAGCTGGTTTTCTTGTTACAGGCTTATGTGGAAAAATTCGAATCCAAACTTGGCCACGGCGTTGAAAGTGTCGATTGATAGCAACTCTACAAGCTTCAATTTGATTAGCTTTTATGTCTCCTCTTTCGAGAACTTTCATCCCAAACTCACCAAATTCTATAAAATTACCACTTTTACTTAAGCCAGAACGACTGCCTTTCTGAGTTTTTCTATGTTTTGTACGAACAGGCATTAAGGCCATGTTAGCCTCCTACTACTTTTGATCGATTTATCTCATCTTCGCCTTTATTAATGCATACTTTGATTCCAATAGAACCATAAGTGGTTTCTGCTCTGGCTATTGCATAATCAATATCAGCTCGCAGTGTATGTAAAGGAACACTCCCTAATATATACCACTCTACACGAGCAATTTCAGCACCACCAATACGCCCTGAAATTTGCACTTTAATCCCAATAGCTCCTGCATCCATAGTAGCCTGCATAGCTTTTTTCATAATTCTTCTAAAAGGGATTCGACGCTCTAATTGTCTAGCTATATTTTCAGCTACAAGCTGCGCTTCAAGATCTGGTCTTTTAATTTCTTCAACTTCGACCCAAATTTCTTTCCCTGTTAACTTTCTTAACTCTTGCTTCAAGATATCGAGTTCTGCAGCTTTTTTCCCAATAACCAAGCCTGGGCGCGCCGTATGAATAGTCACTTCTACTTTACCACTCATTCTTCTAATAATGATTCTAGAAGTACCTACGCAACAGGACTTTTTCATCAAATGCTTACGAATCCTATCATCTTCTCCTAGTAAATCACCAAACTCTTGCTTGTTGGCATACCAAAGAGAAAGCCATCTCTTATTTCTAATTAATCTAAACCCAATCGGCGATGTCTTTTGACCCATTGTTTCCCCTCTATTCAGCAGCAACGGCTATTGTAAAATGACTAGTTCTTTTCATAATTGGATGACTTCCACCTCTATTTTTCGGCTTGGCACGCTTTAAAACAGGTCCTGCATCTACCCTTACTTCTTTTACAATTAAATTGCGCCTTTGAACGTGTAACTGCGTTTCTGCATTAGCAATTGCAGAGTTTAATGTTTTTTGCAGAAGCAATCCTGCTCTTAATTTACAAAAACGCAATTGTATTACAGCCTCTTCAACTTTGAGACCCCTAATTAAATCAGCAGCTAAACGCGCTTTTCTTGGACTAATTCGCACATACTTTGTTTTCGCATAAGCTTGTGGCATAAATTTTCTTAACCTCTTCCTGAAGTTGCAGATTTAGAACTATCTGCACTTTTTTTCGACCCATGCCCTTTAAACACTCTCGTTGGTGCAAATTCACCAAAACGATGACCCACCATATTATCGGACACAAAAACACTAATAAACCTCTTTCCATTGTGAACATCAAATGTATGTCCAATCATTTCAGGAAGAATCATGGATCGTCTTGACCATGTTTTGATAGGACTTTTTTTACCGTTTTTATTTTGTACACTTACTTTATCTAACAAGTGATGGTCTACAAATGGCCCTTTTTTTAACGATCTTCCCATATAAGTTTCAAACTCCCAATCTATTTCCTACGGTCTTTAACGATCATTTTATTAGATTTCTTCTTAGAACGCGTGCGACGCCCCTTAGTATCTTTTGCCCATGGAGTTTGCGGAAGATACCCATTATGTTTACCTTCTCCTCCTCCATGCGGGTGATCCACTGGGTTCATTGCTGTTCCGCGAACAGTCGGACGAATTCCCCTCCAGCGAGAGCGCCCTGCTTTCCCTTCCACACGTAAATTTCTTTCTGGATTAGAAACCGCTCCAAAAGTTGCTCTACAATTTTCATGAATGAGTCTTACCTCTCCAGACGGCATTTTTAAGTTCACATATCCATTATCGGTTTTCGCCATTAATTGAGCAGAAAGACCTGCTGAACGCACAAGCTGACCACCTCGCCCTGGATAAAGTTCAATATTATGAACAACCGATCCAAGAGGCATATGCTTTAGGCGCATGCAAAAACCCACATCAAATCGTCCTTGATCATTTGTTGCTATTACAGCTCCTACTTTTAATCCTTGCGGAGCTAAAATGTAGCGTTTTTCTCCATCAAAATAGTTCAATAGAGCAATAGCAGCTGTTCGATTAGGATCGTATTCAATAGATGCTACTTTAGCAGGTATATTTTCCTTATCTCTTTTAAAGTCAACAATGCGATAAAAACGCTTATGACCACCACCTTTATGTCTACAAGTAATATGACCATGGTGATTACGGCCATTTGTTCTTTTCTTCTTTTCAATTAAAGACTTTTCAGGCTTTACACAACTCAAAGCCTCTTGCTTGGTTAAAACAAGATGACGCTGCCCGGCTGTAGTGGGTCGAAACTTTTTTAACATAGTAACTCCAAGACTCCTTAGCTTAACCTTTATCCTCAATATTATCCCCAGGCTCTAAGGAAACAATGGCTTTTTTAAAACCTGCTTTTTTTCCTAGACGTCCTCTTACACGCTTTGCTTTGGGCTTAATAGTAATTGTATTTACAGATGTAACTTTAATTTTTTTCTCAATGTAAATTTTTTCAAGAGCCTGCTTGATTTCTTGCTTATTTGCTTTTTTTGCAACCAAAAAAATATACTTCGGAGTTTTACATTTCCTAACAGAAGGATTACTTTCATTGGATTGTAATTTTTCCATAACTAACGCTTTTTCTGTTATATGACGAGATAATATAACATCGTAAGGACTCTTTTTTAACATAATTAACTCTGTCCTCCTAATAAAACTTTTAACTGGCCCACAGCTGAATTCATTATGACCAGATGTTGATTAGCAATCACGTCATATCCATTTACAATATTTAGCGGAAGAAATCTCAATCCAAGAATATTACGAGCACTTAAAAATAGTGTATGATATTTTTCTAGCAACATAGTGCTCTGTCCTTCATCACCACGCTCTGCTAAAAAAAGAATCTTTTTATTTTCTAAATCTCTTGCTTTTAAAAATTGCACAACTTGTTTTGTTTGTGGCTTATTCATTTCTGTAAATTGCAAAACATGCAAAGAATCATTCAGTGCTTTTTCTATCAATAATTGACGAATGACAGCACGCTTCTCTTTTTTGTTTACCTTTACATGCTGATCAAATTTTGGCCTAGGAGCATGAACACGCCCTCCTCCTTTATACTGAGGAGCACCTAAATAACCCTGCCTTGCTCTACCAGTACCCTTTTGAGGATGAGGTTTTTTACCGCTATGATTTACCTCTGCTCTCGTTTTTGTATTTGCAGACCATTGACGAGCGTTTGCGCGCAGAGCTGTAACATAATCTTTAATCATTTGCGTATTTGCAACTGGACTGAGTAGCTCATCATCGATTTCAATTTTTCCTATTTCTTCACCAGATAAATTATATTCCTTTAGATAGGTCACGACTATAACTCCCCTACGCTTTCTTCTTTGCTTTTGAGATATAAACTAATCCATTGCGCGGCCCTGGAACAGCCCCTTCGACAAGGATAACATTCTTTTCTAAATCGACTTTTACTACACGCAAATTCTGCGTGGTTACCATTTCGTTTCCCATTCGACCTGATTTTTTTTGCCCTGGTAAACAACGACCTGGCGTAGAACGCATACCAGTTGAACCACCATGACGATGAAACCCAGAACCATGAGAAGCAGGTCCACCTGCAAAATTATGACGTTTCATAACCCCTTGATGACCTTTACCTTTCGAAACACCAGAAACATCTACATAACTAATCTCATTAAAATAGCTTACATTAAGCTCTTGAGCTACTTGAAAGCCTTCTATATTTTCTACTCTAGATTCTTTTAGAGAAGACCTTGGCTCTATTTTTGCTTTTGCAAAATGGCCTTGTAGTGGTTTAGAAACATTTTTAAGCTTTGAAGATTTAACCTTATAAGCCGCTAGTTGAACAGCATTATAGCCGTCCTTGCCTTGACTACTTTTAATTTGAGATATGACATTAGGCTCTGCCAAAATCACTGTGCAAACAATTTGATTACCTTGAGCATCAAATCGCATTGTCATTCCTTTTTTCTTTCCTTGAAATTTTAAAGTCATACCTTTTCCTTATTATACAGATTATCGCCGTGAGTGATCTCTTTTAAGGCACTGTTATAAAACAGCAACATCAGAATGAGAGGTGTCTGACAGCAACAAGGAGTATACGCGCTTATGAATGCTTTGTACTTTCTTGCCCTTTAAGCCTTTATTTTGGCTTAAGCGAAAAGGCTACCAAAAAACTGATTTTTTCCTCAATGTCTTTTTTACATTCTTTGTTTTTTATCTCGGCAATAGCCAAGAAATGATCAACAAAGAAAGAATAAATCCCAAAACAAAGAGCAAAAAACCCCATTCTCTAAGGTTTAATCTGTTTTTTTTAAAGTCCCATGCCATAGGCAAAACCATTTTCTTTTAAAGAAAACTTTCCCTTATGAGAAAAGAGCACCGTGCTATCATACAGATAAGCAGAAATCTTTAAAACTAAAACACAACTACTTAACGCAAGCATTAAAGTATCTAGCTTCTTGAAGTTTTTTTTAAATACTTCTAAAGAAATTTTTAGAGATATTTCTGCTATCCTAAGCAAAGAAAGCCTGCATTTTTCATTAAGTTCTTTTTTAAGAGTTTCTGATTCAGAATGGCAACTTAAAGTATGATTCAAATAGTTCTGATATCCCTCCTGAAAAAGATAAAATACTTGAGTAAAGAGGTAAAAAAAATCATTTACTTTTTCTAATCGCTTTTGCAGATCGGAAGAAAGAGAGATTAAATGAATTCTTGCAAGAAAGGAAACCCCTTTAATCCCATTACAAAAAATATCTACCATACTAAAAAAAAATTTACTAAATATCTGAACCCGTTTAGCAGTAAAATCATTTGAGGTGGGATTCGCATATACTTCTACTGCCCATTTGGAATGAGCAACTAGACTCTTAGCATCATTGAGCAACTCTACTCCACTTAAAAGTTCTTCTCCTATATCACAAACATCTAATGTCCTTTCATGATATTTCTGCTGAGATAAAAAACACTTAGATGCTTGAGCAGTTAAAAAAAGAAAACTTAAACCCAGCCAAGACGGTTCGGTGTTAATTGTTGAGGGTTTTTCTGTATTGTTTAAAGAAGGACCAAGTAAGCTCCTTAGTGTATTCAAAAAACTCTCACTTTTTTATAAGTAAAAAAAACTACTTTAATAATAGTGTATTTACATCTTCATATTTTGGCGTCATTGATTTAAAAAAATGACTAGATAAATTAGCCAATGTAGCAATTGTCGAACAAAAAAGCATTACCTTAGGAGAAACCCTACAAAGCCCTTTTTTATTTGCTAAAGGAATAGCTCCAAGCATAAAAACAGAAACATTCCCTGCTATGCTTGCTAAATTTTCAAAGCCTAAACCCTTTGTTTGATATCGCTTATGATCATCTCCTAAACGTGCAAGCGCTCCTGTAATAATTGCAGTCAGATTCCCTATTTGAAGAAAGGGATTTTGCGCAGACACAATCTTTGTAATTTCACAAAATTTAATACTCTCAAACGCACTGCTGTACACTCCTGCCCAAGCACTAAGACTTTTTCTAAATGAGGCTTTTTTAAAGATCTCTTTTAAAGAACCACCTCTATTTTCTTCCCTAGAAGAATGCAGGTTTCCTAACCGAAATCGAGCTTCCTTTGGCAATAAAAATACATCTCCATTCCCCAGATGAAGTTCCATTTCACCTTCTGACAAAAACCTATTTGTATCTCCATTTTGAAATTGCTCTCCCTGTTTAACGAGAGCTCCATTCTGTAATTGAAATTCTGTATCTGGTTCTAATATAGGAGCCCGCTCTCTTAATCGCAGAGTATCGCCTTCTCGTAGAACATGTACTCCTGCCTCTAAAATAAGCTGATCTCCATTTTTAAACGAAACCACATTTGAAGATCTTAGATTTAATGCATTACTCATTTGGTCGGAAAGGCCTACTAAAGTCAACCACCCTTTGCATTTTCCAGCTTCTTTAACTATAACACTTACTTCTTGTCCAAATCTCTTATTTTCTAAGACGAGTAAAGCACACTTACCTAAAGCCTCTATTCCTTTAGCTAGATCTCTTGGTTTCTTTAACAAGGATTTAAAAAATCTACTGCTAACTTCACATACCTTTTTCAGTGGAGTATTTTCATATGCTCCATTTAAAGTATCAAAGACATATTTAACAGGGGTAATAATAAGAGAGTCAAAAGCACTTTGAACATAAAAAGTCATAATTGTAACCCTTGATTTAAATGTATTTTAAATTTAAAAGAATACAAATATAGCTTAAGTCAAAGATAAATATCTAGTAAAAAGCAACATACTAAAAATTATTTTATCGAATAATTTTTGAATTTTGAAGACCATTAAAACAATCAGATGCTGACATAGCTTTTTTACCTTCGAGTTGCACTTCCAGAAGACGCAATACTCCTCGTCCACAGACAACTCCTAACCCTTTATCCAATTTAACAAAAGAACCCGGATTTTCTGAGGATGACAGATTTTCTGGAAATGCACGTAGAACTTTAAGACGCTTTTTTTTGTTTTTTACCTCCAGCATACAAAAAGCTCCTGGGGAGGGGGATAAAGCTCGAATGCGGTTATGCAATAGATAAGAATCAAGCCCCCAATCAATCTCTTCTTCTTGAGCAGATATTTTTGGAGCTAAACTCATTTGAGAATGATCTTGCGGAATTCTTTTTACAGAATGATTTTTAAATTGTTCAATTACCTGCAAGATCATTTCTTGAGCTAATACACATAACTCTTTTTCAAGCTCACCATGAGTCATTTCAAAAGGAATGGGAATTTTTTGCATAGATATGATATCCCCTGCATCCATTTTTGGAGTCATTTCAATAATAGAAATACCCGTTTCTTTTTCTGCATTTATAAGGCATCTTTGCATAGGAGCAGCTCCTCTATATTTAGGGAGCAGACTTGCATGGATATTAATACATCCCAAAAAAGGAAGATCTAAGACTTCTTTTTTTACAATTTCTCCGTAAGCCACCACAATAAAAAGATCGGCTTGTAGACTTCTAAGCTGCTCAACAAATTCTGGAGAAGATGCTTTTTCAGGTTGAAAAATAGGTAAATCTAATTGAATTGCAGTTTGCTTTACCTGCGGGAAAGAAGATTTTAATGATCGTCCTGTTGGACGATCGGGACGCGTAACAGCAGCTATTACACTAACTTGGTTTTGTACAAGATAAAATAAAATCTGCGCAGCAAAAAAAGAGGTCCCAAAAAAAATGATTTTCATTGGAGATTTATACTCTTTCTTCAATTAACTCTTCTAGTTCATCAAAGTCCTCCTCAACCAACTGTTGAACCGATTGTTGAAATCCAATTAACCCTCTTTGAGAACTGCGACAAAAATTGATCCAGTGTTGAATGTGGATGGTTTGTTCAATCTCTCTATGAATCCGCTCTAATGCTTTAGAAAGACGTAATTTAGCCCGATAGGTAATTTTAAAAGCTCTCGATAAAGCTCTACGATCTTCTAAAGAGAACCCATGACGCCTTAAACCAACTAGATTTAATCCACCTAGCTTATAAGGAGTCCCTGCTCCAATGGTATAAGGAGGGACATCATGTGTAATGCGACTAAATCCTCCTACCATTGCATATTTCCCTATACGCGCAAATTGATGAACAGGGGTCATTCCTCCAATAATTGCATGATCTTCCACAATTACATGACCAGCTAGCATAGCATTATTTGCCATAATTACTTGATTGCCAATTTGACAATTATGAGCAATATGACAATACGCCATAATTAAGCAGCCATCTCCTACGCTTACTACAGAGCCTTCTTTGCATGAGGAATTAATTGTAGTAAATTCTCGAATTTCACAATATTTCCCAATGACAACAAAGGTTTTTTCTCCTTTAAATTTTAAGTCTTGAGTTTTTGTGCCAATACTTGCAGATGGCCATACAATTGTTCCTTCTCCAATTGTGGTATAACCATCAATATAAGCATGAGACTTAATAACAACATGATCTTCAAGCGTAACATTTTTTTTAATAATCGCATACGCTTCAATTGTAACATTCTTACCAATCTTTGCACCGGACTCGATGATGGCAGTAGGATGGATATTTGACTGAGACATGGACTTCCAATTTTAATGTTTATTATTTAAGGCTAAAGCTGATCTTTATCAAGTAACGCAAATCCAATTTTAGCTTCTGTTACTATTTTCTCATTTACTATTGCGCATGCTGAAATTTTCCCTCCACTTCCACTTAAGTGCAGCATAGATACTTCTAGCCTTAATGTATCGCCTGGGACAACCGGTTTGCGAAACTTTGCATCTTGAATATTCAATAATACAGCTGTTTTTGCATGAAATCCTTTTTTGTAAATTAAAATTCCTCCTGTTTGAGCCAAGGCTTCCAACACAAGAACACCAGGCATAATGGGAGCATCAGGAAAATGTCCTTGAAAGAAATGTTCGTTAAACGTAACACTTTTTTGTCCAATGATCCGATTCTCATCAAGACTTAAGTGAATGATTTTATCAACGAGCAAAAAAGGATACCGATGGGGCAAAATTTTGGCAATTTCCTTAATATTCAAAACGATATTCTGCTCTGAAAGGGCTTCACGCATCAAAAATTCTCCATTTTAATTTGATTATATAGCAATTTAGCAAAGATATTATTAGAAGTATGTCCAGAGCGGATAGCGATTATATGCGCTAAAAAGAAAACAGGTATAAGAGAAAGATCTCCTATTAGATCTAAGATCTTATGACGGGCCATTTCATTTGGATAGCGCAATCCTTCTGGATTAATCACTTTATTTTCCTTTACAAGAATTGCATTCTCTAAACCGCCTCTTTTAATAAACCCTTTTTCTATCATAGGAACTACTTCTTCATAAATGGAAAAAGTGCGACAAGGAGCAATTTCTTTAACAAATTCCTCTTGGTTTAAAACAAACGTATGAAACTGTGTACCAATTCCTAAACAATGAGGATAGTATAATGTATAACTCAATCGGTATTCATTAGCTGGAACTGCAATAATCTGGACCTGATCATTGGACCAGAATATAGGCGATTGCAAAAAAAATACTTTTTTTTCTTCGCTTAACTCTACTACACCTGTTTCTTCAATCAATTGAGAAAAGCCTTTAGAACTACCATCTAATATAGGAACTTCTGGACCGGAGATTTGAATGAATACGTTATCAATTTCATGAGCACGTAAAGAAGCGAGCAAATGTTCAACCATTTGTAGAGAAGCTTTTTTGTTCCCAATTATAGTACATCTAGGAGTACTGTATACAGAATCTAACGAAGCAATAATCTTAGGCGCATTCGGTAGATCGGTACGCTGAAATACAATTCCTTGATCCGCAACAGAAGGATGAAAAGTCAAAGTGGTTTCTTGTCCAGTAAAAACTCCTATTCCTGTAATAGATACGCTTTTTCGCAGAGTACGTTGTTTTCTTTCAATGCTTGGCATATTTAGAACAGAACTCCTTGATAGCTTACAGGGCAAAGACAATAGACACCTCAAAAAATTATTTTTAAATCTTAAGATTTGCTAAATGAGCAAAAAGTTATTTATTACTAAGAAGCTACCCAAAGATTATCATTTTCTTCAAGCGGATTTTACAAAACTAAATCCTCTAAACATCATCTATTTTTGGTGGAATAATAGGGTCATGATGAATTATTACTTCTTTTTTTCTTCGATCATACCCCATTAATAATAAAAGCCCTCCTAACATACTTAAATGTTGTAAAAACAAGGTCATGTGCGATGCTCGCTCAATACCTGATGCAAACCAAAATGGATAAAAAACCAGCATTGTCCCTAAGACCATCAAAGCTAAAATAAAAGCTGCAAAACGAACAAAGAGTCCTAAAAAAATACATACACCTCCTAAGAACTCTATAATTGTTTGTATAAAGAAAGCAAGAGATGGTCTGGAAAGAATTATTTCTAATCCTTGTTTTACCCACTCCTTTTGCCCACTTATCCCATTTAAATTATGTATAGCGGTTATAAATTTCTGCTCTGCTCCTTGCCAATCAAGCAATTTTTGAAAAGCAGTTGCAATAAAAATTAAACTAATACAAACCCGGCCTAAAAATATAATCGTGGATCGAAACATAAGCATCCTTATCATTCTTTTTTATAAAAATAATTATAACTTTGAGCAAAGTCAACTAGTTTTCATAAGAACTTTAATCTAAAATGGCTTATACTAGCTACAAAACTAGTTTAATTTAAAAATGATAAAGAAAACTTTTCGAGAACATCATCTACTTACTATTCTCTCTGAATATGAAAAGCAAATGCTTCCCTTAGATCGCTTCCTAAAGGAATATTTTCGTTTTCATAAAGCTATAGGTTCTAAAGATCGGAAGATCTTATGTGAAAATATTTATTCTATGGTAAGGTGGAAAGGCCTATTGGATTATTTATGTAATAAGCCTATTTCTTGGGAAACTAGATACCAAAAACTTATTCAAATAAAACCGGATCATTTTTTTGATGATGCGCAGATTCCCTTACACATACGCTTGAGTTTCCCCAAAGAACTCTTTTCTTTGATTGTAGAGAGTTTAGGTGAAGAAAAAGCTCGTTTTTTTTGTCGTGCTAGTAATTCTACAGCCCCTATAACGATAAGAGTTAACCTGCTAAAAACCTCTCGAAAAAATCTATTAAAAACATGGGAAAATGACTTTACTGCAACTTGCGGCTCGTTTCATACAGCGATTATCTTACCCAAAAGAGTCAATTTTTTTACTCTTCCCGAATTCAAAATGGGTCATTTTGAGGTGCAAGATGAAGCAAGTCAGCGTCTTGCAGATCTAGTCGCAGTTAAACCAGGGCAATTAGTGCTCGACTTTTGCGCAGGAAGCGGAGGAAAATCTTTAGCCATTGCTCCTAAAATGCAAGGAAAAGGACAACTATTTTTACATGATATTAGAAAATATACTCTACTTGAAGCTAAAAAACGTTTAAAAAGGGCGGGTATACAAAATGCTCAAGTATTACTTCCTGATTCTGCTCAAAAAAAATCTCTGCATGAAAAATTTGACTGGGTATTAGTTGATGCTCCTTGCAGTGGGACTGGTACAATGCGCAGAAATCCCGATATGAAATGGCGCTTTACTTCAAAGATATTTCAGAAAACACTAGAAGAACAAAGATTAATCTTTGAGCAGGCTTTGCAGTTTGTCAAACCAGGAGGTCATATCGTATACATGACCTGTAGCGTATTACGATTAGAAAACGAAGAACAAACTCAATATTTTAAAAAAACTTTTTCATTAAACACTATTGCTTCTGCTTTTAGTACTTTGCCCTTAGACTCAACTGATCCTGATGGATTCTACGGCCAAGTCTTTGTAAAATAAGCTAACTTTAGAATATACTTAAAAACCATGCTCTTTATTAAGGATAAAAAATGATGAAATCTCTGTTCTATTTTCTTTTACCCATTTTAGGGTTGTTTTCTTCCACATGCTATACTGCAGAATTTTCGGAATACCCCATCATCTCTGAAGAAAAGGGACAAATAATCATTCATAATCGGATTTTAATCAAATTTAACAATAAAACTTATTCTGTACTCGATGTGGTTAAAAAAATGGATATGATCTTTGATAACCATTATCCCCAATTCGCACATTCTAAATTAGCTCGCTATCAATTTTATAATGCACAATGGAAAGATACTCTGCAGAAAATGCTCGACCAAGAATTAATTTTATTAGATGCGGAGCGAATTGGAGTTAAAGCAACTGATGCAGAAGTAAGAGAGGAATTACTACGCAAATACGGCCCAAATGTGATGATCTCTTTAGATCGATTAAAATTAAGTTATGAAGAAGCGCGTAAAATGGTCTCTGAGGATCTCATCGCAGAAAAAACGTTGTATTTCAAGGTATATTCTGAGGCATTGCGTGTAAGACCTAATGATATCAAAGAAAAATATATAACATACTGCGAAGAAAATCCCGCATCACAAAAATGGCGCTATCAAGTACTAACCATTCGTTCTGAAAATGAAAATATCTCTCAGGCCTTAGCCCAATTAGCTTTTGATCTTCTAAAGGAAAAAAGAGACCTCTCTGATATTTCTAAAGACTTGCAATCAGAGAACCCTAATACTACTGTTTTATTTACCCCTGAAATCATAAGTGATGATCAATCTATTTCCCAAGCTCATAAGACAGTAATAGAAACATTAAATCCTGGAGATTTTAGCTCTCCTATTTCTCTAGTGAATAAAGACCAATCTATTGTACATCGTATTTTCTATCTCAAAGAAAAAGATATGATAAATCCACCAGAGTTTCCTAAACTAGCGGAAAAAATTAAAGATGAGCTGATTCAAGAATCCATTGCTCTACATTTATTGAACTATATGAAGAAATTAAAAGTTCGTTACGGTTTTTCAGAGCAAGATCTGAATATACATTCCGATTTTAAACCCTTTTCTTATCAATGAGCATTTATAAACCCTCTGTGCTTAAAGAGTTTTTGCGTTTCTCTCATATTCACCCTAAAAAAGCGCTCTCTCAAAATTTTCTCATCGACGGTAATATCATACGCAAAATTATAGATGCAGCTCAAATACAAGCAGGCAATATAGTTTTAGAAATCGGACCAGGACCTGGCGCCTTAACAGAAGCTTTATTAACAAAAGAGGCTATTGTTACAGCTATTGAAAAAGATCCTATGTTTGCAGAACAATTATATCGCCTACAAGATTTAGGAAACTTAATAATAGAAAGAAAAGACTTTTTATTATTTGATTTAGAAAAATTTTTAGATTCTAAAAAGGATAAAATCAAAGTGGTTGCTAATCTTCCTTATCATATTACCACCCCTATTTTACTAACCTTACTTCCTCATTATGATAAGATTGACACTTTAACCCTTATGGTACAAAAAGAATACGCTGATCGAATGGTAGCTTCCCCAAAAACTCCTAATTATAGTCATCTCTCTTTACTTGTAAGTTTTTTTTGCCAAGCAAAATCCCTCTTTACCATTAATCCAAACTGCTTCTTCCCTAAACCAAAAGTCAAATCTGCTGTTGTGCATTGCAAGTTAAATCCACCTGCTCTGAAAGATGATATAGATGCATTTTTTGTTCTAACTCGTAGTGCTTTTCAACAGAAAAGAAAAATGTTACGATCTTCTTTAAGATTCCTAGCTTGTAGCAAGCTCATTGAACAAGTTCTTCAAACCATTCGCCTTCCTATAACTGCAAGACCAGAAGAGCTTAATTTACAAGAATTCATTTCTTTATTTATACAACTCAAACACGCCTGCTTATCCAAACAAAACTAAAAAACAATACCGCTATTCCCAACCCCAACATAAACAAAGACATTGGCTGCTTTAAATTGGTACTCCAACTTAGATATTTATCTAAAACTTGATAATAAAACGTAGAATGTACTTTTTCTATTGCATATAAGGGATAAACGGCTAAAATTTGACTGTTTTGATCATATAAAGATAGCGTTGCTAATCGCTGTCCTGGTTGAATAGGAAAAATAATAGGCTCCCATTCCAATTCTGGCTTTATTAATGGTTCCTCTGAAGCATAATAATCGATCACTACATCTTCATTTAAAATGACTTTAATGGGGCTTTTACTTTTTTTTTGCATAATGCTAAATATATCAAAGTTTTTAGAAAAGAGAGTCCTTTTAATTTTTGGTTCATTAAATCCTGCTTCAAAAAGAGCAATGGTATCCCGATATCTCTGCTCTAATTTATCACAACCCATAAGCACTACTATCATTTTTCTATTTTGATCTGCTGCTGCTGCTGCTATAGTATATCCTGAACTCGCAGTATATCCTGTCTTTACCCCTGTTGCCTTAGGATAGTAAAATTTACCAGGCTTTAGTAAAGAATTATGTTGGAATAATTCCACTTGTGACTGTTTATTGCTAGCAGGCTTTAGATAATTTATAGTTTTAACTACCTTACAAAAAAATGGCTGTTCTAGAGCTTTTTTTGTCAATAAACCCATATCGTAAGCAGTTGTTTTATGATTAGCATGGGTTAATCCATGAGGAGTAGTTAAAGTGGTTTGATTACACCCCAGAAACTTTACATATTCATTTAATTCTTGCATGAACTGCGGTATACTTCCAGATACCCATTCAGCTAACGCATTTGCTGCATCATTTCCAGAAGAAAGCATGAGTCCATAGAATAGAGTTTTAGCAGAAACCAGTTCTGCTGCTTTTAATCCCATAAGCGATCCACCAAACTCAAGACGATAGGGTGGATGAGCTCCTAACTTGTCTCTTCGTACTTGAGGAGAAACGCTATTCACCGCTTCTTTTGAAATCTTGACCATTTGGTCTAATTGGTCACCCTTTTTTTCTAAAGCGTATAAGGCCGTAATAATTTTAGTAATACTAGCAGGGTACAAAGGTAAATAAGCATTTTTCTCGTAAAGAACAGCTCCTGTTTCTGCATTCATCAAAATAGCAGCTTTTGCAGAAATATCAACTTGCAAAGTAGTATTAGCTAATCGACTGAGTACTATTAATAGAAAAAGAAACGCAAATCGCATCATATAAAAATATTATTTCTCTCTTTTACTTTAGATGATTTCTTAAATTTTAGCTTGATCTAATTGAAAGTCAATTAGTTTCACTGATATTTACACTGTATTTTCTATTGCTAAATTCAAACAAGCCACAAAAAAATCTTCGCAATCTCTTTAAAAAAAGTAGCTAACTACGCAAGATGAGGATTTTATGATGCCCTCATAAACACAGCTCTGTCATGAGATACTATAACTAAATAAAAACATAAAATAAAAACTTGACACAAGGCTAGTTTTAACGCTAAGCTAAGGTGACGGTAAGGAGAAGGTATGATTGACCCACTATCGCTAGAAGAAGCCTATGAGGAATTTATTAGAAACCTGCCTAAGTGGCTCCCAGATGGGATCACTCACGTGGACCTTAAGCTATTAAATACCCTTGGACTACTCAATCACAACGATTTAGATCATACATATGAAGATGCAGAGCTCGATCAGTATTTTCACATTATCGAGACCCCTGATAAAGTAACGTTATTTAACGAGCAATTTGCTATTTGGATTGTTCCACAAATTGTAAATGAAAATCCTACTACAACAACATTTATAGCTCTCTTACCTCACAAGAAACCACATTTAGAAATAGTATATACTACATCTGGAGTGTATAATACACCTAAATATATTTTAAAAATTCTACAACATTTTTTAACAGAAGTACAAGACACAGAAGCTGTTATCTCTTCAATTGGCAAAAAATCTTAAAAAGTAAGAGGTGTTAACCCACCTCTTACTCTAGCTATTTTTTTGAATTTAAGTCTTTTATTTTTAGCTAATTCCAAATATTTCATTTTATCTATATCAAAAAACCTTATCTAAAAAAATAGGGTTGATAAAATATTTTTTTTAAAAGAAAATCTATTTTTTAGCTTCTTTTAACCTATAAGGATTTATGAATGTCATCTTTTCAGGAATCATCCCCATTAAGTAAAGATCATTTTATTGAAAAAAATGGTATGTGTTATGCAGGGATGCATCTGATTATAGATCTTTGGGAAGCCGTTCATCTAGATAATCTCGAAATCATGAAAAATGCTTTGCATGAGTGCGTTATTGCTTGTAAGGCAACTCTTTTACATTTACATCTACATCAGTTTGAACCAAATGGCGGAATTAGCGGCATTGCTATTTTAGCAGAGTCGCATATAAGCATTCATTCTTGGCCCGAAAAAAAATATGCCGCTATTGATCTGTTCATGTGTGGTAACAGCCAACCGTTCTTAAGCCTCCCTATTTTAAAGAAGATTTTTCAACCTAAATATATTTCACTTAACGAGCAAATGCGAGGTATTCTTAATGACTAAACAATGGTTTCATGAAACTTTGTATCCAACTTATTGTCAAAGTTTTAAAATTGAAGCCGTTTTATGGGAAGGGAAATCTTCTCATCAAGATGTCTTAATCTTTGAAAATAAAGAGTTTGGAAAAGTAATGACCCTTGATGGAGCAGTGCAATTTACTACTAAAGATGAATTTATTTATCATGAAATGATAACCCATGTGCCTTTATTTGCTCACGGAAATGTACAAGACGTTCTCATTATTGGAGGTGGGGATGGAGGGGTTGCACGAGAAGTGCTTAAACACCCTAATATTCGCTCCGTAACACTTGTTGAAATCGATTCTTTTGTTATTGATTTAACAAAAAAATATGTTCCTGAGATCCCACAAGGGATATTTGAACACCCTAAACTGCATCTGATTATTGATGATGGAGTAAACTTTGTTAAAAATAATCAAAAAAAATATGACGTAATTATTACAGATTCTAACGATCCCATAGGACCATCTCAGGTTTTATTTACAGAAACTTTTTATGAGCATTGTAAAAAGCTCTTAAGAGAAAAAGGGATTCTTGTAGTGCAAAATGGAGACTTCTTTATGCAACCTAAAGAATATCAAACAACATTTTCTCATTTACAACTTCTCTTTCACAATGTCTCTTTCTATTTAGCCAATGTTCCAACGTATATTGGAAGCTATATGACACTAGGATTTGCCTCTGATATAGAATATCGCAATCTTACACTAGATATACTTAATCAACGTTTTGCTCAAACCTCTATACAAACTTTTTATTACCATCCAAGCATGCATAAAGCATGCTTTACACTACCTAAATCTATGCAAGAAACCTTAGATTCCTTGCAAAACATCACGGCTCCCTAATTTGCCATTTTTGAGCAAGCAATCCTTCCACAATTTTTCTAGCTAACGCTTGATACACTACTGGAGAGCTATCATCATGAGCTCCTTCTACAGAATCGAGCTGTCCTAAAGAAAAATCAATCATACGTTGTGGTTTTTGAAAGGGAAGGACCACTGCTACATCTCTAAGAGAATCAGAGTTAATGCAATCAAAATCAGCATTTGCTTTTACTCGGAAAGGGCCTATTATTACACAATTTGATTCTTTATCAATAAGTTCTACTTCTGCTGTAACCAATCTACGGTTTTCTACGCTCACAATATTTTTTCTTAAGGTTTGACTGTCAGGATTTCGATCATATCGGTATCCAATAGGCTCATCTTTATCAGAAAGAATAGTAACATGTAATAAATAAGAAGAGTCATAACAATAATTAAACCCATCGCAGGTACTGATCTCACGTATAAGAGCCTGATTTAACTGACCTTGTATATCTCCTTTAATATAAGGAACACAGACTAAGATCCGATCATCAGAACCTGTTTCAAATTGATATCTACATCCTAAGCATAAAACTAAAAGGAAATAGAGTTTACGCATGATTCTCTTCTTTTGCATTTAGATGTAATTCAGCCATCTTTTTTTCTGCTTTTTTTGCTATAATAGTAGCTGGGTAAGTTGTTAAAATACGCTTATAGTATAAATAGGCAGCATTGGGTTGGTTTTTACGATGATAGAAAAGAGCAATCTCATAAAGATCTTTAGCATATACTTCTTGCATATCTAAAAGCATATCCTCTATCTCATGAATAGCCTCATCACTTGGAAAGCTAGCAGAGACTCTATGTAGGTTAATGGTAGCTAGTTCTAAAAAATCTTGATTTGCATACTCTTTTTGAGATTGGATAAGATAGACACGTCCAATTTCTACATAACTTCTAATAGCTAAAAAATGCTTGGGGAACTGCTGTATTAAATTTTGATAAGTTTCAATACTTTCCTTATAGTCTTTTCCTTTAGCAAGTAGCTCTGCCTTCGCAAATAGAGATTGAGCTGTAAGTTCGTGATTGGGAAGAGTAGAGATTAACTCTTCATAAATATCTAAAGCTTCTTGCTTTGCTGGTATCCACTTTAATCCAAGTATAGCTTTTTTTGCGCCTGTGCGATATTTTTCCGCTATTTTAAATTTATACATAAAAGCTTCTTCAAAGAATTTAGGAGTCATTTGTTTCTTTAAATAACTAGAAAAATAATGATTGGCTTTTTCATATTCTTCTAATTCAAAATAGCTAACAGCTAAATAAAAAAGTACATCTTGAGCAAAAGCTGTTGTAGGATATTCTTCAAGAAGTAGAAAAGCCTGTTCTATAACTTTATTCCAATTTTTATTTTGATAGCTTTCTAAAACTAAACTATAACACTCCTGAACAGAAGGGATTTCTCTTTGATGTTGCTCAAAACGAGGGTTCTCTAGAGCGTGTAATGACGACAATAAAAAAACAGGAAAAAACAGATAATATATTTTTTTCATGAATATTCCGTAAATTTTGAAATTTTAGATCTAAATCTTAATCTATGATAAGCTTACAAAGCAATTGCTTTATTCCCATAGTATTTGATCAATACTGCTGATAGAGCGAATTTTATTTTCTAAATCCAAGCATTGTTCTACACCCCAATTTTGCTCTATTAACAATACCTCTAGATGTTTGTTCTCTTTTGTAAATAAAATTTCAACAGGACTATTACCTGAATGCGAACGAAAAGCGGTTTTAAGCAACAGAATATGACTTAAATGAGCTCGATTAGAATCAATAAAAATTTTTAATTTTTTCATAGTTTTTTGTTTCTTTTCTACAGTAGAACTTTTATTTTTTTCGCGAAATTTTACAAGTTTAAATTGCTTTGCCTGAGTATAAGCCAAATCACAGGCTTGAATCATTGCTTCATCTACACGTGTTAAATCATCTAGCCAGCGACACTGCAAACGAATTTGCCCTTCTGTGGTTTCTTTATGAACAATTGCATATAATAACTGGTTTTCTGTCATAAGAGAAGCTTTTTGCTCATAAAGATCTGACCAAATAGGTAATTCAAAACGCTCTTCATTATCACTAATTTTAAGAATGGCAAATTTACGTTGATTTTTTGCAGAAACTTTAATAGCAACCCCTTCTATAATACAGGCAATTCGACAAGGACCGTCTTTTAAATCTACTAATTCAGCTAAAGAAATACAGGAAAGTTTTTTTAATAAAGTACGATATTCATCTAAAGGATGTTCATGTAGATAAACACCTAAAAGTTCATATTCTCTTCGCAGAATAACTTGTCTTGGCAGTTCTTGGACTTCTTGAGGCACTTGTGTGCACTCAAGAGAAGAATCATCCAGAAGGTCGAAAAGACTCATAATGCCTTTTGCCGCTTCTTTTTTCCCTTTGGAAGCAGCATTAAACATAGGATCAACACTGGCTAGCAAAGCAGCTCTACTGAATTTCGTAAAATCAAAGCAACCTGCTTCAACTAAACTCTCCATTACCTTTTTACCCACTTTACCTGTATCAATACGCTGAATAAAATCAAATAAAGATTTATAATTACCTTTTAATCTCTCTTTTAAAATAATATCGACAACTCCTATTCCTACTCCTTTAATAGCCCCCATGGCAAAGCGAATCCCTTTTTCCGTAGCTAAAAATTGCTTACCCGATTCATTAATATCGGGTGGCAAAATAGCAATATCCATCTTTTGCGATTCTCGTATGTGTTTAGTCACTTTAGAAAGGTCATCGCAATCAGATGTCATGAGCGCTGCCATCCACTCACCGGGATAATTTGCTTTGAGATATGCTGTTACATAACTTAAATAACCATAAGCAGCTGCATGAGATTTGTTAAAACCGTAAGAGGCAAACTTTTCAATTTTATCAAAAACCCGCATAGCAATCTCTTCGCTTAAGTTATTTTTGATTGCTCCTAAACGAAATTTTTCCCGTTGGTTAAACATCTCCTCTTTATCTTTTTTCCCCATTGCACGCCTTAAGACATCTCCTTCGCCTAAAGAGTACCCAGCAAGACGACTTGCAATTTGCATGACCTGCTCTTGATAAACCATGATCCCATAGGTTTCAGAAAGAATATCTTCCATCCAAAGATGATCTATTTCAATGTTCTCTTTGCCATGTTTACGATTAATAAAAGAGGGAATCATCTCCATAGGACCCGGACGATATAACGCGCCCACTGCTATAATCTCTTCAAATTTATCGATATGTAATTGACGTGCTAAATCTTGCATGCCAGCTGATTCTAATTGAAATATTCCTGTTGTCTTGCCTTGATTGAGCAATGCAAAAGTTTTTTCATTTTCTAAATTTAAGTTAACCCAATCAATTTCTTTTTGTTCTTTTTGCTTAATTGCATCGACAGCATGTTGGATAGAGGTCAATGTCTTCAGTCCAAGAAAATCGATTTTAAGCATACCTACTTGCTCAACCGGCTTCATGGAAAATTGCGTAATTGCCATATCAGAATCTTTAGCGCTGCATAAGGGAATTCTTTGCATAAGAGGATCTGCACTAATAATAATTCCAGCAGCATGTACTCCTGTATTGCGCACAGACCCTTCGAGCTTTTTAGCAATATCGATGAGTTGTTTGATTTCTTTATCTTCTTGATAAATCCTGCGAAGCTCAGGATCTATTTCTAAAGCCTTGCTTAGAGTCATATTGAGATCTTCAGGAATTAACTTAGCTATCTCATTGACTCTAGCAAGAGGAACGCTTAAAACCCTTCCCACGTCTTTAATAGCCATTTTAGCTTTCATTGTGCCAAAAGTAATAATTTGTGCTACTTTGTCTTTACCGTATTTACCAACTGTGTAGTCGATGACCTCAGATCGTCTATCCATGCAAATATCTACATCAATATCAGGATAAGAAACTCGCTCTGGATTTATAAATCTTTCAAAGAACAAATCAAATCTTAGAGGTTCGATATCGGTGACTTCAATCAAATACAAAATAATCGATCCTGCTCCTGAGCCTCTTCCTGGACCCACTGGAATATATTTTTTCTTTGCCCAAGAAATGAAATCCCAAACAATTAAAAGATAATCAGCCATCCCTTTAGATAGAATAATATTTAATTCATAGTCTAAACGCTCTTTAACTACCTCTAGAGGATCGCGTTCTGGATATTTTTCAGAAACTTTGGTTAGCCTTGAATTCGTATATCTTTTT
This sequence comes from Candidatus Rhabdochlamydia porcellionis, assembly GCF_015356815.2. Classification (GTDB taxonomy): domain Bacteria; phylum Chlamydiota; class Chlamydiia; order Chlamydiales; family Rhabdochlamydiaceae; genus Rhabdochlamydia; species Rhabdochlamydia porcellionis. The sequence goes on along the minus strand of NZ_CP075585.1, from coordinate 190,937 downwards.
ACAATCCCTTCCTCGCATAATTGACGCAAAAATGCCGCTACGCCCTCTTGTCTTATCTCCTCTGTATAAGAAGAGCCTTCTAATTGAGGAGGAGTAAAAATAGGATAATATTTAGCTTTAAAATCAAAAGAGAAATTGCATTTATCAGAGATCTTATGCGTCTCTTCTATAGCAGAAGGGATATCGACAAAAAGAGAGCTCATAAGATCAGAGCTTTTAAAATACAACTCATGTGTATAATTCACTTGCCTCTTTGGATTTTTCACTCGTTGTTTAAGGCTTCCAAATGAGTCTTTTTCCCAGATTTCACACGGTTCCCCTGACTGTACGTTCATTAAGATCTCATGCGCATTCCAATCATCGCGATAAATATAATGAATATTATTGGTAGCAACCAAAGGAATCTGTAGCTCAGAAGAAAGAGCTATCAACTTTTGGTTGACCGTATTTTGTTTATTTATGCTATCCAAATATAATTGATGAAGCCAACCCTCTTTTTCAAAGCCATCAGAGCGAATGTCTTCCTCCTGCATTTGATGACGTTGCAGTTCAAAATAATAGTCAGAACCAAATATTTGCTGAAACCAAGCAATTTCCCGATAGGTTTTTTCCTCATCTTTTTGTATAATATAATGGCCTAAAATCCCATTGAAGGGACCTGAGAGACAAATCAGACCCTTAGCACACTCTGCCAAAAGATCTCGATCTATTCTAGGAGTGTAGTAAAATCCTTCTAGATGAGCTAGAGAACTCAATTTGCAAAGGTTTTGATACCCTTGACTATCCTTGGCTAGTAAGATAATAGGGAAACCGTGAGGCAACCCTGGATGCCGTTTTTTATCAAAACGAGATTCAGGAGCTACATAAAGCTCACAACCAATAATGGGTTTGATATTTTCTTTTATGCATGCTTTAAAAAAATCAACAGCGCCATACATATTGCTCTGATCGGTCAAAGCTAAAGCCGTCATTTGATATTCAGCTGCTTTTGCTACTAAGCTTTCTATAGAAGCAGTTGCATTTAAAATAGAGTATTGAGAATGCGTATGAAGAGAGTTCCAATTCATCTTAAAATTTTGTAAGCCAACATAGAGGTTAGTTTAAGCTCCTTTTATGGCTATTTTTCAGTAGCTTGTACAGCTGGATGAGGAGTGCTTTTCATGCCCCATAAAGGAGCTAGTAAAATAGCAGCAATCACACCACAGGAACCTAATACAACAAAAAAGCCCTGCCAACCCCAAATTTCAACTACTTTGGTAATTGGATAGCCTGCTGCAGCTGCTCCTAAGTATGCCCACCAACCAGCAAATCCTGTTGCGGTTCCTGCAGCTTTTTTATGAGATAATTCAGCAGCGGACATTCCAATCAACATTTGCGGACCAAAAATTAAAAATCCAATGGTAAACATCAATCCATAATCCAAAAAGAGCATACCATGAGGAACCCAATACAATCCTACAATCGCTAAAACCACCGCTAAGCTAAATAATACATTGATAGGACCACGACGCCCTTGAAAGACTTTATCAGAAGCCCAACCAGCAACTAAACTACCAAATATACCCCCAGCTTCAAACCAAAACACACTACCGCTTGCGCTAAGCATAGAGTAACCTTTTGCTTTCATCAGAAAAAGCACACCAAAATCATTGACAGCCTGGCGAATTACATAAACAAAAAAATAAGAAACGGCAAGCACCCAAATATACTTATTGTTCAGCACATATTTAAGTAAAATTTCCTTAGAAGAAAATTCTCTTTCTTCTTGATGTTTTGCAGATGGATAATCATTTTTATATTTTTCAATGGCAGGTAATCCTAAAGACTGAGGAGTGTCTCTTAAACGATTAATTAAAAATAAACCGATTCCAATACAGGTAAAGCCGGGTACATACATTGCATAGCGCCAACCCCATTTTTGTGCACAAAAGGCAGCAATAAGAGGAATAAGAGCTCCTCCTACACTATGTGAAGTATTCCACAAACCCCACCAAGTTCCTCTCTCTTTTTGGGAATACCAGTGCGTGAGCAATCGAGCACAGGGTGGCCAACCCCAACCTTGAAACCAACCATTGCACCCCCAAAGCAGAGCAAATAACCACACGGATGAAGAAAGACCAAATAACACATTAAATACACCGGTTAGAATCAAACCGATAGCCATAAAAAACCTAGGATTGGAACGATCAGCAAGAACGCCGCTTAAGAACTTACTAATTCCATAGGTAATAGACAAAACACTAGTTAAAATACCCAAATCGCTAATTTGCAGTCCTAATTGTTGCATCATAGCAGGCATAGCAAAGGTAAGACTTTTACGAGTAAAATAGTAAAATATATAACCTATATACATTCCGTAAAAAATACGAAAACGCCAATACTTATAACGTTCTTTAACTTCATTGGGATCTTGAATTTCAGGAGCATAAGGAGCCGGTCTTAGAATGTTAAGTACGCTCATATACAACTTTCTCCTATTAAAGTTTATAAAAAAAAAGCGTCTTAAGAAAATGAATTAATATTTTTTCCAGACTTCTTTTCTTGATTTATTTTTTTATATTCCTCATTAAAAGAAAAAGCTTAGTATATGTTTTTCTTTCAAGGTTTGTCATGAGTATTCCACCCAGCAATTCAGAACCCTATAAAAAAATCATTGTGAATCGCGTTGAACAAAACAAAAAATCAAAGAATTCGTTTAGCCAATTTCCCACAGATTTAACATATCCTAACCCAGCTTCCATACTTGTTTGCTTTTTCAAGAAATTTACTATGCACTTCTCTTTTAAAAACAAGATATCCACTACAGCTTTAAAACAAGATCTCTTAGAATTAAAACAACTCTTTATTTTACTTTCTATAGAAGATCTTAGTCATCAATTAGAGTTCATACAAAAACTTTCGCTATTATGGCATAAAATCATCGAAGATTGCAACCCTATCTCTCTTTCCCTATCAAAAGGTTCTGGTTTTTTAAAAAAAATAGCAGACTTTATTCAAATAATTAATTACTTTCCTGCCAAGGAAGATCATTCTTTAGGTTATTACCTACAAGAACATGTGGGAGAGAAGTGGGTCCCCTTCCCTTTTATGGAACTTTTACAAGAATTACATATAGATTATCAAAAAGCACAAGATAAGAGTCACTTGTCAGGTTGGATTAAAATTATATCTTTAATTGCAGATGAATTGCCTTCAAGCACTTATTGAAAAAAAATATTTACTAATCTTTAAAAAGATCATCAATTGAAGCTCCTAAAGAAAGTTCTGAGTCCTCTGAAGAAGTAGATACCGAAGTCGAAGGATTGGAATCTGAAGTCTCATGATCATAATCGACTCCAGAAATTTATCTGGATAGCAAGGTTTAATGGTAAAATCTTTTTAAAGATTTCTTTTTATTGTTGCAGTATATATTATTTTACTGGAAAATGCTTGATTAATTAAATTTACAATTAATCTTTAAAGGTTTTTTGAATGAGATACAAGAACTCAAGCAAAATTTTGATGTTTTTTTCTTATATCAAAAAGTTAAGAGACCCTTTCCTAAAAAAAACACTCATTTTTGTATTTATTACTGTAATCGCAGCTATTTATACTTCTTCCATTAAAATTAAAGAAAAGCTTCCTATGCTTAATTTAAATATGAAAGCACAGCCTAAAACTTTAGACCCTCGCAAAGTAACAGATATTTTTTCTTCTCAAATGATTTTTTTACTTCTTGAAGGCCTTGTTAAACGATATCCAGATGGATCGATTAAGCTTGCTCAAGCTGAATCCTATAAAGTATCAAATGATCAACTTATCTACACTTTTACCTTAAGAGATACAGTCTGGTCTAATAACACCCCCGTAACCGCTTATGATTTTGAACAAACCTGGAAAGACACTCTTGATCCTCGCTTTCCTTCAATGAATGCCCAGTTATTTTCTCCTATTAAAAACGCAGAAGCTGCAAAAAGAGGTTTAGTTTCATTAGATAAAGTAGGAATTACTGCATCTGATGCAAAAACTCTTATAATCACTTTAGAAAAACCAACTCCTTATCTTTTTCAATTACTCTCTTTTTGTACATTTTTTCCTATAAACATTGAAAATGATCGTAAAAATCCTAATTGGAATGGCAATAAAAAAGAGCAATGTTTATCTAATGGTCCTTTTTTATTAGAAAAATGGGATCATGGAAATCAAGTAGTTTTTATAAAAAATCCTCGTTATCGAAAAACAGAGGACCTTCATCCAGAAAAAATTGTATTTAATATCGTTGAAAATGATGCGGTGACATTAGAGATGTTTCAGCAAGGTTCAATTGATGTCATTGGAGATTCTCTAACTAATATCCCCTTAGAAGCAATTCCTACTTTAGAAAAAAAATGGACTTTTTCTTATATGCCAAGGCCCCGCTCTGTGCTTATTAGCATTAATACAGAAAAATCCCCTTTTAATAACCCTAAGATTCGAAAAGCATTCAGTTTTGCTATTAATCGTCAGAAATTGATTGGTTTAATGGGTAAAGGTGCTAAAAAAAGTATTCTAACAGAGCAAATTAATCTAGCATATCAAGGTGGTTTATCCATTATGAATATGATTCCACCTTGCCTAAAAGAAGATCGCTGTCGTTCTTTTTTTTTAGATAATGATCTAGAAAAAGCAAGAAATTTATTAAAAGAAGGAATGATAGAGCTAGGAATTACTAAAAAAGATTTTGATTCCATCATCCTTTATTATCACTCCCAAAGTTATGGAACAAGTGAATTAGTACAAGCTATTCAACAACAGTGGCTACAAACTCTAGGCATTCTTATTAAGCTAGAACGCTTAGATTTTAATATTGGGATAGATAAGATGAGAACTGGTGACTATTCCATGTGTTTTATGTGCTGGAACGCTACGTACTATGATCCGATGAGCATTTTAGAAAGATTTAAATATAAAACATATGCAACAAACTTCTCTAACTGGGAAAATCAAAAATATATTGAATTACTTGAGCATTCTTTTTATGAACAAGAAGACCAGCGATTGCTTACCTTAGAAAAAGCAGAAAAAATTTTCATTAATGAAATGCCCTATATTCCTTTATATCACGAAGACTATGTGTATATTATAAATCCAAACCTACCTTTTAGTATCCCTTTATGGGGAGATCGAATGCTTCTCCCTCTATCCCCTGAAGAAAAAAAAGTGCAAAAAGAAAATAAAAATGCTAATGAGCGTCCATCTTTTAAAATCCTGAAAAAGAAAAAAAAGGTATAAATTTATATCTGATAGAATATCTTTTTCTATTTCTTAAAAAATCATTTTTTATGTTAGAAAAAAAAACTTCTTTTTAGTGTAGAAGTATTTAAAATCGCTTTACTCTTTAGCAATCCACGGTTTAGAATTCCCTTATCAATATGTAAAAACTTTAGGAAAGTATTTTATATGAAATACCCGATTGTAAAAGGGACTTTCGATATTCTGCCACAAGAGATAAAAGAAGAAGACCTCTGGAAAGAATCTCATCGATGGGCTTACATAGAGAAGATCTTACGCGAAGAAGCTATAAAATATGGTTTCAGAGAAATTCGCACTCCGATTTTTGAGCGTACAGAGTTATTTGAACGAAGTGTTGGAGAGTTCTCTGATATCGTATCAAAAGAAATGTATACCTTTTTAGATCGCAAAGGACGTTCCTTAAGCTTGAGACCAGAGGGAACAGCCCCTGTAATGCGCGCTTTCATTAGTAATCATTTGTATCAAACACCGGGCATTCACAAATTTTTTTATATTGGATCTATGTTTCGCTATGAAAGACCTCAAGCAGGACGCTATCGGCAGCTACATCAATTTGGAGTAGAAGCAATCGGCACAATGCATCCTTATCAAGATGTAGAATTAATAGACCTAATCTATCAAATTTATCAGAGACTGGGGTTGAAAAATCTATCTATTTCTATTAATTCTATTGGTGATAACTCATCTCGTATGGCTTATCAAGCAGCTTTATTGTCATATCTTACATCTTATAAAGATCAATTATCAGAAGATAGTCAAATGAGACTTAAAAAAAATATCTTGCGTATTCTGGACTCTAAACTAGATCAAGATCAGAAAATCTTGAAAAATGCACCTCTAATTAGCGAATACTTAAGTAAAGAGGCAAAAGAGCATTTTCAAATAGTATTACATGAATTAGATCAACTAAAGATTCCTTACCAGATGGAACCAAAGCTTGTTCGTGGATTAGATTACTATAGCAATACTGTATTTGAAATCACTTCAGGACAGCTAGGAACTCAAAATGCTGTTGGAGCAGGCGGACGCTATGATGGGCTAATAGCAGATTTAGGCGGCCCTGATTTACCAGCTACAGGATTTGCTATAGGATTAGAGCGCTTATTGCAAACGATGTTAAAACAAGAAGCTTTCTTTCCAAGTCCTTTAAAGCCGGATCTTTTCTTAATACCTATGAACAATCAGGCTACTCAATTAGCCTTTAAGCTAACAACACAACTTAAACATAAAAATATTGCTGCACAAATGGATTTAAGCGGAAAAAAAATTCAACACGGTTTGCAACTTGCAAATCTACTCCAAGCAACAGCTATTGCGGTAATTGGAAATGAAGAAATCTATTCAGAAAAAATCACTTGTAAAAAATTAGCAACGCGTGAATCTCACACTTTTTCCATTCAACATTTAATCGATAATCTTAAAGGCTGGCTTAATGTTTGACTATCGCAGAACACACACTTGTGGAGAATTAAGATCCTCTCATATAGGTAAAAGCGTTACTCTATCCGGATGGATACATCGTAGACGTGATCATGGAGGTATCATCTTCATTGATCTTAGAGATCGCTTTGGCTTAACCCAACTTGTTTTTGATCCTAAAACCATTTCCGAAGAGCTTTTTGATCAGGCATCACGTTTACGCAGCGAATGGGTTATTTCTATTAAAGGCCAAGTAATCGCGCGCACTGAAAAAATGATTAATCCTAAACTCCCTACAGGTGTGCTAGAAATCTATGTAAAAGAATTAGAGATCTTATCTTCTGCCAAGACACCTCCTTTTTCTATTTGTGATGAGGATATCGAGATAAATGAAGAGCTTCGACTTAAATATCGTTATCTAGACATCAGAAGGGGATTAGTTGCTCATAATTTATTACTGCGACATCAAGTGATGTTAACCACTCGCAATTTTATGAGTGAGCAGGGATTTGTCGAAATTTCAACACCGATTCTAGGAAAGTCCACTCCAGAAGGAGCCCGTGACTATCTTGTACCTTCTAGAATCTATCCAGGTAATTTTTACGCATTACCTCAGTCACCTCAGATATTCAAACAATTATTGATGATATCTGGTATAGACCGTTATTTTCAGATTGCTCCCTGTTTTCGCGATGAAGATCTTCGCGCTGATAGACAACCTGAATTTATGCAAATCGATCTTGAAATGAGTTTTGGAACACCAGAAGATATCATGAGCATTATTGAAGAATTAATGACTAAAGTCATGCAAATCGCTTCACCTAATACTCCACCGATTTCCTTCCCTAAAATGAGTTATAAAGATTGTTTAGAAAACTATGGAACCGACCATCCCGACCTGCGCTTTAAAATGCCTCTTGTGCGGCTCGACGATATCATAGAACAGAGCGAATTTACCATTCTACGCGAGCAACTGACACAAAAAAATTGTATCAAAGCTCTTTTGGTAAAAAACGGAGCAGAGTTATCACGTCGTGAAATAGAAACCTATACACAATTTGTTTCTTTATTTGGCATTAATGGCTTAACTTGGATGAAGTGCCAATCTGAGGGCCTAAGCTCGAATATTACCAAGTTCTTTTCCTCTGAACTATTAGCAGACTTAAAAAATCGCATGCAATGCGAGATAGGCGATTTGATTTTAATAGCAGGGGGAGAAGAGGCAAGAATTAATCAAGGTTTAGACCATCTCCGCAGAAAAATTGCAAAAGAAAGAAACTTAATAGATCCCTCTGCTATGCATTTTGTTTGGGTAACCGACTTTCCACTGTTTCGCTGGAATGTAGATGAAAAACGCATAGAAAGCGAGCATCACCCTTTTACTTCTCCTCATTCTGAAGATTTGGAAATGCTAAATACAGATCCGTTAAAGGTTCGTGCTCTAGCTTACGATCTTGTCCTAAATGGGTATGAAATTGGAGGAGGATCCCAAAGAATTCATAACAGTGAATTACAAAATAAAATATTTGAAATTCTTCATTTATCTAAAAATGCTATTCAAGAAAAGTTCGGTTTTTTTGTAGAGGCCCTAGAATATGGGACTCCGCCTCATCTAGGCTTTGCTTTTGGACTAGATCGCATAGTAATGATTTTAGCAAAAACAGAAAATATTAAAGATGTAATCGCTTTTCCCAAAACTCAAAAAGCTAGTGATTTAATGATGCAAGCTCCTGCAAAAGTAGAAAAAAAACAACTAAATGACTTAAAAGTTCAAATAGAACCTATTGAAATCATTTGGATATAAAGTTTAAGATTAGTAGCAAATACACTATGTTCCGAGGTAGCAGCCCATGAAGTCAAAAAAAAATCTCTTATTAGCTTGTGCTCTATTTATGACACAAGCTGCTCTTTGTCAAGAAAGCTCTCCTAGAGAGTCAGTCATTCGCCATGATGAAATTGAAAAACTTTCTCGAGCTTTTGGACATCTGATTGGAAAAAACCTGATTCAACAAGACTTAGAAAAGAATGGCAAAGTCAAGCTCGATCTAGCACAGGTTATCAAAGGATTACAAGAAGCTGCAGATGGGAAAGAATCCCCTATGACAGAAAATGAGTGTGTGGAAGCAATTGTTGCCGCCAAAGAACTAGCATTTGAACAAGAATCTAAAGAAAATTTAGAAAAAGCAGAAACTTTTCTCAAAAAAAATGCAGCAAATGCAGCAGTGGTAAGTATAGAAAATGGCAAGGTTCAATATCGCATAGAGAAAACAGGTACTGGCGAAACAATACAGTCACATTTTTCTCCTTTGGTACATTATAAAGGACAATTTCTCGATGGTTCTATTTTCAGTGATTCTAATGAAGAAGTGCTTTTTCTCGATGAAATTATTACAGGATTACGATTGGGTTTAATCGGTATGAAAGAAGGGGAAAAGCGCACTATCTACATTCATCCTGATTTTGCTTATAAAATGCATCATAACCTTCCTCCTAATTCTCTTTTGACTTTTGAAATAGAGGTAGTTCAAGCAAACGCTTCTTATAATTCTCTTTCTTCAAAAGAAGATACACACCCTATGGAAATCGCTGAGCCCAAAACAGATATACGTTAAATCGTTAGTTTTTATAAAAAAATCCTAAAATCCAATTGCATAAATCTACCCATACTGTTCTGATATATAATAACGATTCATGACTAGATACTCCCATAAATTTTATGCGCCTATTTAAGATTTCTTTAGCTTTCCAAATGGCAATCGCCACAGTATTTGGGATTCTTTTTGGCCTATTTCTAGGCGATTTATGCGATGTTTTTTCCTCTTATGCATCTGCCTATATTAAACTTCTCAAAGTTACAGCTATCCCTTATTTAATTGGGGCTATCATCCATGGAGTAGGGCAGTTAAGCTCTTCTCAAGGTAAATTAATTGTAAAGCGTGGTATTTTTTTTATTAGTTTAGCTTGGATTATTAACATTTTAATGATTTACACAGTCTCTCATTTATTTCCCCGTTCTAGCAGTCCTCAAACCTCTGGTTATATCTCTAGCGATACACCTCATTTGAATTTTACTGAGCTACTCATTCCCGACAATATTTTTTACGATCTAGCCAATAATATTGTTCCAGCTATCGTAATCTTTTCTCTTCTGATTGGAATTGCATTGATCCACCTCAAAGAAAAAGATGTAATTATGAATGGTCTACAAAATTTAGTAAGCGCATTAACACGAATTACGGCTTGGATTGCTCGGATTACACCAATTGGAACTTTTTTAATTATAGCCAACCAAGTAGGGACTATTCAACTCTCTACGGTTAAGCAAGTAAGTACCTATGTAATCTTATACCTTTTAGGAACATGTTCGATTATATTTTGGATTTTTCCCAGACTTACAAGTATGTTAACCTCTATTCCTGCTTATAAATGGCTGCAACAAACTCTGCCTATCTTAGTGCTTGCTTATACGACAAATGTAGTCATTGTTTGCTTGCCCTACATCATTGAATTGCTTAAAAAAGAAACAGCCATTATTGATCCTACCGATGAGAAAGCTCAAACACAGATACAAGGAACTGTATCTGTTGTTTTTAATTTACCCTTAGGAGCTCTTTTTATTACCTTATTTATATTTTTTATATCTATTTTTTATGGCTTGCCATTAGGTTTTTCTTCTCAAGTTGAATTATTTGTAACCACCCTTTTGACAAACCTAGGCTCGGTGGGGCTAGGTTCATGGATTAATAGTTTAACTTTCATTTTAGATTCCTTAGGCTTACCGATTAATGCGGTTAACTTGTACTTGACTACCCTCCCCTTTACCTCTGGATTTCAGTCCATGTTATCTGCCATGCAAATTACTTCCCTTTCTTTATTCATCACTCTTTCTTGTCGCAATATGCTGCTTTTTAGATGGAATAGGATAATCAGTAAAACTTTTTTCACTTTACTTCCTATGACTCTACTATTTCTTATCCTCAAATCTTTTAATCCACTACCAACTATTAAAAATGAGGCTAAAAGCATCTACGAGCTAACAATTACCTCTACTATTCCTGTAAAGATTTATAAAACGATTCCTCCATCGAATCCTTTTTCAGAGGATGCTTTTGATCATATTTTAGCCACTAAAACTTTGAGAGTGGGTTATTATCCCAATGCAGCTCCTTTTTGTTTTTATAATGTGAATAATCATTTAGTCGGATATGACATGGCTTTTGCTTATGAATTAGCTTATGACCTTGGCTGTAAATTAGAATTAGTGCCTCTTTCTTATAACAATGTCATTTCCGATATAGAAGAGAAGAAATATGATATTGCCATGTCTGCATTAAGTATGAATGAAAAAAGACTTAGAAGTCTTTCTTTTACTAAATCTTATCTAGATGCAAGATTGATTTTGATTACAGAAGAAAAAATGCGTAAAAAATTTTCTTCCATGGAAAAAATTCTTAATCATCCAGAATTAAAAATTGCTGTACTTAAAGGATCTTCTTATGAACAAATAGCTCATGAGTTCTTTCCTAATGACAGGATTATTTATTTGGATCATTTTGAAGAGTTTACTATAAAAGGAAAGCAAGCAGCTTTACTATGGGAAGAACAACAAGCTCTAGCATGGATTTTAAAACATCGCAATTACCGCATTGTGATCCCAAATCCTGCAATTGGAATAGACACTTTAGGCTATGCCATTAATGCAGACGGTCCTAAGTTTCTCAATTATCTTAACCAATGGCTAGAGTTAAAAAACAATCAAGGATTTACGGAAAAACAATATGATCTTTGGGTTAAAGGGAAAACAGAAATCGCAACTTCTCAAGAAAAACGCTGGTCTATTGTTCGGGATGTACTACATTGGATTAAATAAATTCAAGGCAAGCTAGAATACTTGCCTTAAAAAAATAAGATTTACTTGGCTTTTGTAAGAAATGTTTTTAGATCATTTGCTTCTATCAAACCAACAACTCGATCTATTTCTTTTCCCTTATGGAATAAAACTAAAGTAGGGATAGAAGTAATCGCTAAACGAGCAGCTACTTCTTGAGCAGCATCAATGTTTATCTTAAAAAAATTCACCTCTTTTACTTCTTTAGCAACCTCTTCTAAAATAGGAGTTAATTGTCGGCAAGGACCACACCAATCGGCAAAAAAATCAATCAGCACAGTCCCTTGGCTTGTTTCTTTATCAAAGTTGTTTTCCAATATTTCTTTTATGAATTCACTCATGCATTTATTCTCCTTATTAGATGGAATCCATTAGATTAAATCGCATTCTGGTTTTTAATCTAGATTAAACTAAAAACTTCTTTCCGATACACTATCTTTCTTATGCGGTCATGGCGGAATTGGTAGACGCGCTAGATTCAGGTTCTAGTCAGGATTTTCCTGGTGGATGTTCGAGTCATCTTAAGCCGCAAAAACTTTAAGGAGGATCTCCTTCAGCTCCTTTCTCATACCAGTCACGTAAATTTTGTATAGATTGAGCTAGACGTTCTGTAAGAGCTTTTTGTGCTTGTTTTTTATCAAGGCCTTGAAATGCTTCAGAAGAAATGGGAGAACCAAATACACAAGCGGTTTTTCCCCATAATTTAGGTAGCTTTCTTTCCCGATTCCAAATGGAAAACGTTCCATGAATATAAGCAGGAATTACAATTGTTTGAGAACGAAAGACTAAAAAAGCAACTCCAGATTTTAGTTCTCCTAATCGATCTTCATAAGCTCTTGTTCCTTCTGGGAAAAGAATCACTTTCTTTCCAGATGCTAAAAGTTCCTGTATAGCTTTAAATGCTCGAATGTTACTTGTATCTCCCTGTACTGGGTGAGAGTTCAATTTTCGAATAAAAGGACCAAATAAAGCATACTTAAATAAGCTCTCTCTTGCTAAAAAATGCACTTCTTGTGGCCAAGAAATAGCTAAAATAGGGGGATCGTAAAAAGATGTGTGATTAGCTGCAATGATCGCAGATCCTTTATGCACATGTTTTAGTCCATATACCTTATGTCGATAAAGAGCTTTAAAGAATATCCAGGTAAAAAACACTACTACACGATAGAGAAAAGAAAGAGAATTATCAGATGCCCAACTAGGTTTTATCATGGAATTTTTTCAGGATATTTTTCTGTAGTAAATTGAATGATTTGATCAACCACTTCATTTAAAGTCAATGTAGAGGTATCAATTTTATATGCATCTGGTGGACATTTTAAGGGAGAATTTGATCGAGTAGAATCATAATGATCTCTTTTTAATAAATCCGCTAACATAGATTGTTTAACTAGCTCTATTTCTTCTTTAGGATATTGAGCTAATAATTCAGCTAGACGTCTTTCTGCACGAATACGTGGATCAGCTGTTAAGAAAATTTTAATTTCAGCTTGAGGAAAGACAACAGTTCCCAAATCCCTACCTTCAAAAACAAAATCTCCTTGAATAGCATATTGTCTTTGAATATCCAATAATTTAGAGCGAACGCAATCTATAGCAGATATTTCCGACACACGTGAAGTAATAAGATGCGATCTAATCTCTTCTGTTACATCTTTATCTCCCACAAAATATCTTTTACTATGCTCTTTTGTTTCTATTCTAAAAGGAAATTGATCAACTAATTTTTTAATTTCTTCTATTTGTTGAATTGCAATTTGAGATTTAAGAAAAAACCAAGTAAATGCTCGATACATAGCCCCTGTGTCAAAATAAGTAAAGTGTAGCCTTTTAGCTACTTGTCTTGAAACACTTGTTTTGCCTGTTGCTGCAGGACCATCAATAGTAATGATCATAATTTAATGCATCCGCAAAAAGAAATATACAATAGGCGTAGTAAATAGTAAAGAATCTACCATATCTAAAACACCCCCCAATCCAGGTAGAGCATTGCTATCTTTAACAACAGCATCTCTTTTTAAAAGAGATTCTGCTAAATCTCCCATTTGCCCTAATACTCCAATTAACATCCCAAGCCATACTGACTCTGAAAGAGAAAGATGAAACCATTCTGCTTGCATGTAAACCGCTAGCTTATGAATAGCTAGGCTTGCACAAACAGCCCCAATAAACCCAGCAATTGCCCCTTCTACTGTTTTCTGAGGGCTTAAAGAAGGACACAATTTATTTTTTCCCCAAAGTCTTCCTACAAAATAAGCGCTTACATCGGTAATTTTTGTGACAACAATCAAATATAAAAGCCACCAACGCCCTTCCTGAGGGAACCCCTGATGGGGATTAGGATAAAGGACTCCTAAAATTAAGCTCAAAGGGACTGCTACATAAATAATTCCAAAAAATTCTATAGCGATTTCATTCAAAGATCCTGTTACTCTTTTAAAACGATGTACAAAGAAAGCAATAACACCTAACGCTACAACTAAAATGGGCAGTTGAGGGAGATCTACAAAAACCAGAGATATATATAAAGCAATTACTTCCAAAATTGCTATAGCCATCATTAAGCGCGTAGCTGGATGCCTTTTTTTAGCAATAGCCAATTGCGCGTATTCCCAAACCCCAGTAGCAGAAATTCCGGCTACAAAAAACATGAGCAGAAGACTAATGAAAGGCAAAGGAGAAAAAACAATTAATGTTGCGACACAAACCCCTACTGAAATAGAAGTCATTAACCTAGAGCTTAAATCTGCCATTCTCTTTATGGTCATAGGCCTCCAAATCGCCTTTGACGTTGTTGAAATTGATATAAAGCTTTTATTAGCTCTTTCTCAGAAAAATCTGGCCATAACACTTCTGTGTGATAAAATTCGCTATAAGAAAGTTGCCAAAGCAGAAAATTGCTTTGTCTTTTCTCTCCACTTGTACGAATGAGAAGATCTGGATCAGGCCAATAAGAAGTATCTAAATATTGAGTAATTAGCTGCTCATTAATTTCAGATCTGCTTAAACGTCCACTTTGAATGTCCTCTACGATATTAACAAGAGCTCTTTTAATGTCATCTCTACCACCATAATTGATAGCTAGTACTAAATCGATTTGACTGCAATTTTTGGTTGCTTGTTTTACATCACATATAGTTTGATAAACATCTTTAGGTATTTTAGTAAGATCCCCAATTGTCTGCAACCGAACTTGCTCCTTAATCATTTTAAAACAAAATCTACGCAAATAAATTTTACATAGATACATTAAACTATCTACTTCCTGCTGAGATCTTTGCCAATTTTCTGTAGAAAAAGCATAAACCGTTAATACTTTTATATTCCATTTAATTGCAGAGATTACAACATCAATGATGGTTTTAGCACCTTGCCAATGCCCCATCATAACAGGTAAACCATTTTTTTTAGCCCATCTTCTATTCCCATCCATGATAATTGCAACATGTTTTGGGAGCATATTTTTATCTAAAGCTAAAGAATCTTCCAAAGCACTTTTTGGAGCATTTAACATCTGCATATAAAATTTATTTTTTAAAAAATTGGTGTAAAAAAAGAGTACTTTTTCGATCAGGGCCTAACGAGACCATGCTAATAGGTATATCTATTAATTCTGAAATTCGCTTAAGATAATAAATAGCTTTTTCTGGTAGTTCCTTATAAGAAGACAGGTGAGATGTTTTTTTTCCCCATCCTTCTAGAACTTCATATATAGGTTCAACTCGTGCTAGGTCTTCAATTAAAGCAGGAGGAGACTCTAAAATAACCCCATCTAAGCGATAGTGAGTACAAATTTTAATTTCATCTAATATATCTAAAATATCCAATTTAGTTAAAGCCATTGAATCGAGCCCATTTAACTTTGCAGAATAACGGACTAAACAAGCATCAAACCAACCCATACGCCTTGTTCTTCCAGTTGTTGCTCCTATTTCGCGCGCTTTAGACGCAACAAACATTTTCTGTTCTTTTTCTGTAAAAGCAGTTGGCAGAGGTCCTTCTCCTACACGCGTTGTGTATGTTTTTACCACGCCAAGAACATGATCGATCTTCGTTGGTCCAATTCCTGCCCCTGCAATAATACCTGCTGCAATCGTGCTAGAAGAAGTTACATATGGATAAGAGCCAAAGTTGTTATCTAAAAGAGTCCCCTGGGCTCCTTCAAATAACACTTTCTTTCCCATTTTAAGAGCTTCAGCAATCCACTCTTCAACAGGCGCTATAAAAGGTTTTAATTTGGCAGCTAGTTGATGGCATTCCTCTAATAAAGAATCCAATAGTAGAGGCTCTTGTTGAAAAATGATTTGTAGTTCTTGATTTTTCGAAAAAAGCGTGGCTTGTAACCTTTCTCTTAAAATATCTGATCGCATAAATTCTGCTAATCGAATTCCTATTCGGCTAGATCGGTCTGCATAACAAGGTCCAATTCCTTTTCCTGTGGTGCCAATGGCTCGATCTTTCTTTCGATTCTCATACAACTTGTCTAGTAACTTATGATAGGGAAAAATCACATGTGCATAATTAGACAGCCACAACCGACCTGCAAAATCAATCCCTTCTTTTCTTAAACAATTCACTTCTTCCAAAAAAGAACCTGGATCAATCACAGTGCCACCTGCGATCAGACACTGTGTATTAGGATGTAAAATACCCGATGGAATTAAATGAAATCGAAGCTCGTGAGAATCTATTAAAATGGTATGCCCTGCATTGTTCCCCCCTTGAGCTCTAACTACAAAGTCGACTGATTTTGCTAATAGATCGGTAACTTTTCCTTTTCCTTCATCTCCCCATTGAGCTCCTACCACAATCATGCTAGACATATTTCAAAACCTTCTTAAGTCGCAATTGTATATTTAAAAGAAGAGTGTAGCAAATGCTTGATTTGAATCGATGATTTTTCTGTAAAAACATGCTTCTCTTAAATAGCCTGATAAGGGCAGATCTATTTCTCAATAGTTGTATTTTTAATAGTTATTTATATTTCTAGAATAAAAATTAGCATGTTTTCCGACATTTCTAAAAACTTGCTTTTTATTCAGTTGAAATTTAAAACTTCATCTCCTTATTTAAGGAGATAAGTATGAGTAGTTCTATAGGGATTACAAACAAATGTGTAATGGCATTTCTTGATTTCTTCCATGTTATACAAGCTGTAGATGAATAAAGATATATTCGAAGAAATTAGCACTCTTAATGATACAAATGACATAAGAAATGGTTCGCTATTTTTTTCAAAAAATCGTTTAAAATCTTATGCATGTTAGTTGTTTCAAAATAGACCCAAAAGCAATAGAGCACCTTCTTGAAAAAAATAAGATCGTGAACGAATTTAATTTAGAAATAGAGGGACAAAAGTTACTTCGAGTCTTTTCATAAATTAAAATGATCTTTTATTGATTTTAACTCAAAAAAATAAGCATCTATATTTAAAAGAAATCTTTTATTCTTCTCTTTAAACTTAAGAACGATTGCTATCGTAAAAAAATTCTTTAATAGACAGAATCGAGCACTATCCGTATTCTAAATCTGTTAAAATCTTTTAGATCTCAATTGGGAATTTACATGAAAAAGCAAAAAAAATGGCAGTTATATCTCATCTTTATTGTTATTGCTCTTACCGTATACAATATATTGCCTACTGTTTTTTATTACAGTAAACCTTTACAGCAACCTATCGAAGAGAAAAGAGCAGAGCAAATAGCTGTTTCTATCTCTGAAAGAGTCAATCAACTTGAGGAAGAAGCAGAAAAATGGTTGCATTCTTTTTGCAATCTGCTTGAGGTAAAACCACAAACAATAGCTCTTGATGCTAGGCAACCTCAAATTATTACAATTTCTTTTAAAAATACAGAAGAAGCTAACCTATTTCGTACTTACTTGCCTAGAGCTGGTCAACTGATTCCTTTTTTACCCGCACAGCTATTTTTACATGAAGATGTTGATACAAATAGTAGAACAGTTATTGTACAAAGACGCATTCCTATCCATTTTGATGCCCTTACCTATTATCAGTTCTCCCGTAAGTGGGACTCTCTAGGAAAACCTACCCCTTTTTATGAGAAAATTGTTCAAGACCGCGCTCTACAAATAGCTTCTTCAATTGCTGGTTCTACACAAAATGCTCTTTATTTACAAAATGCTTTAAAACAAACAGGTGCGATCCAAGAAGATCAGTTTGTGCAAATTGCTAAAAATATTCTTAGCTTTACCAATGTATATGGGGAAAGCTCTTTAATCGCCGAGCGCTATTTTGCTAGCTTTACTCAATGCAATCTAGAGGATCGCCAAGGTTTTATGCAAAGCTGGATCCAAAGATTAGAGACTCTACAGGAAAAGCTCTTAAAAGAAAAAGAGCAGCTTCAAAATAAGAGCGCGCAAGCAGAAAAAACAGCTATGTTCTTAACTACTTTAGAACAACAAAGGCTAGAATCCTTAAGCGATAAAACGCAAGCCCTCAAGCAAGCTACCCAAGTTATCAAGAAACATCTCGATCTATTTATGAAAGCCAAAAATCCTTTGTCTTATGAAGATTTGCAAAAGAATTTGACACAGGATCATAATACGCAAACAATTGCCCTAGAGGGATATAACCCTTTTATTAAAAGTATTTTTATTGAATTGAGCCAAGAAAAAATCTTTTTAGACCTCTATGAAGATATAGAAGCGATGAGAGAAAAAGGTTTACAACCTTCTTATCTAGAGGATCAAGCAGATCAATTGATGTACAATGAAATTGCTTTCATCGCAAGATCAGCAGATGAGATAATTTCTCCTTTTCAAGGTCGTTTTGAAATTAGATTAAATCAGTTATCCGATAGCAAAAGTTTTCTTGCTATGGATCTAGGCCAAATTGCGCATAAAATGTCTTCTCAGGTTAAAGAAACACTTCTGCGTTTTTGGCATCCCATTCATCCCGATCTACAACGCAACGCATTGCCTATTTACGACTATGATACTTATAAAGCTCTTCCACTTGCAGAACAAAAACTCGCTTTAGTCGTCTATGCTCCAGCTAGTTATGCTGCGACCCCTGTGCCTGGATTTCGTTCTCATTCTATTTACGTAGTTGCTAAGGGGATGGATAAAATTTTATCTCGTTTGCAAAATGAGAGCCATTCCGCTCAAACCAACCAATTCATTCAAGATTTTAACCAGCTTCGTGAAATTTTACAAAAAAGTGGATTTGTAGATTATCCTACAGCAGGTTATGCCTTTGATCCTGAATTTAGCCAAGATCTGATTTTCGAGCAGGAAAACTATTATCAAATCCTACTAAAATCAACAAGAGAAAATTTCAAAGTTTCTGGAACAAAGCGCTTTGCTATACTAGAGTTTACCAATCTTGAGCAAAGGCTACTTACCGAAAATAAAATCTTCAATCAAATACATGAAGATCTACTTAAATGGCGAGATGATTATTTTGCTGCCCAAAATCAAGCCAGAGGCGTTACCAAATACGATGTACCAAAGCCTGTTCATAACATTTATTGGAATAATTTCTGCTTAAGTTTAAAAAAATATTTTAGAGGAGATAATCGTAAGATTTTACATTGGGGATTAGATTTATCTGGTGGTAAAACCGTTCAATTAGAACTCGTTGACCATAATGGAAAAACAGTAATAGACCCGATAGATATCAAGCAAGGGATCAATGAATTATACGCTCGTGTAAATAAAATGGGCATATCAGAAGTAAACATTCGTCAGGAAGGTAATACTATTGCATTAGATTTTCCTGGTGCACAAGGATTATCGGCTAGTGATCTTGTAAAATCCTCTTCGATGTGTTTTCAAATAGTTAATGAAAAATTCAGCCCAAATAATATAGAGCTAGCTGATGCTACACAAAAATTTTTACAAGAAATTTGGAATGAAGCTGTAGTTACCAACTGTAAAGATATTGAAGACATTTACCTCATTGCAAGCAAGCATTTATATGGTGATTCTCTAGACTCAAAATTAGTACAGCCTCGTTCCGAATCTGCTAAAACACTTTATGAAAACGGGCTGCGTTTTGCTCTTAACGGACCTATAAATAGCAACTTTAATGAAACCTATTCTAAAATTGCTATGCTTAGAGGAAGTGACTTCACTAGCTGGAATGGACAAACTCATCCTTTACTCATTGTGTTTCGTAATTTTGCTTTAGAAGGTTCTAATTTAGAAAATATTCACGCTTCTTATGATCCTTCCAAAGGAAATTTTCTTGCATTTTCTGTTAAAGGCTCCTTCACAGATAAATCAGGAAATAAGCAATATCCTCGCGATAATTTATTGGCTTGGACTTCTCAGTTCTCTAAAGAAAAAATTCAAGGCACAGATAGAGAATCTTTTTCTGCAGGAAGAGGGTGGCGCATGGCTGTTATTCTCAACGGTTCTGTAATTAGTTCCCCTACTTTAGACTCAGAACTAAAAGACAGTGGGATGATTACTGGAAGCTTTACACAAAGAGAAATTAGTCAATTAGAAGCTGACCTTAAAGCAGGTTCTTTAAGTTTTACTCCTCATGTTCTCGCTGAGAAAAATGTGTCTCCAGAACTAGGAGTTAAAGAAAGAATGCAAGGTATTGTTGCAACTATGATTGCCTTATGTCTTGTTATAGCAGCTATGGTAAGTTACTATCGCTTTGGTGGAATGATTGCTTCAATCGCTGTTATTTTTAACCTATTGATTTTATGGGGCACATTACAAAACCTACAAGCAACTCTGAGTTTAGCTGGGATTGCAGGGATTATTTTAACAGTTGGTATGGCAGTTGATGCGAACGTTTTAGTCTTTGAAAGAATCCGCGAAGAGTTTCAGACAACAGGTCGTATTGCTATGGCCATTCATGCGGGTTATCGCAAAGCTTTTTCTGCAATCCTAGACTCTAATATCACTACAATTATTGCAGCCTTAGTTCTACTGAATTTTGATTCAGGACCTATTAAAGCTTTTGCCATTACTATGATTATTGGAATTATCTCTTCCATGTTCACTGCACTTTTTATGACGCGCTTTTTCTTCTCTAAATGGATAGAGAATCCTAACCACAAGAAATTGAACATGCTAAATTGGTTTAAAACAAAAGACTTCAATTTCTTTAAATACGCAAAACCTGCATTGTTTCTTTCTTTCTGCGTAATTCTCATTGGTTCTTTTATGCTAGTTACTCAACGCAATACTATTTTTGGTATGGATTTTAGAGGAGGTTATGCACTTATCGTTGAACTAACTCCTGATACAGAAAACAACTATAGATACTCTGTAGAAAAAGCTCTTACACGTGCCGGTGCTACTAATAATGAAGTACAAATAAGAGAACTTACTCCCAATAACCAGGTTCGTATCTTTTTAAGTAGAAGCTTGCAGGAAGAGGGTCATCCTTTTGCAAATCTGCCTCTTGAATATACCCTAAAAGAGTCTAATTACCCTTATCAAACCAATCCAAAAATTGTATGGGTTGTGCAATCATTAGAAAAATCGGGACTTTCATTAACTCCTTCTAGCCTACAAAGCTTAAATAAACAATGGACAGAAGTGAGCGGACAGCTCTCCGATACTATGCGTAACAACGCTTTGATTGGAATTAGTATCGCTATGCTATGTATTCTTATATACATTACCATTCGCTTTGAATTTAACTACGCAATTAGCGCTATTCTATGTTTAGCTCATGATCTATTCTTTACTTTATCCGCTATTGCAATCTTGCATAAATTACATGTTCCTATTCAAATTGATCTGAATACAATTGCAGCGCTTATGACAATCATTGGATATTCTTTGAATGATACAATTATTGTTTTCGATAGGATTCGAGAAGATATGCAATTTATGCGTAAAATGAGCTTAATTGATATCATGAATCACGCTTTAAATGTAACTTTAAGTAGAACCCTTATGACATCAGGGACTACCTTGCTTGTACTAGTTCCTCTGTTATTCTTAGGTGGATCTACTCTATTTGGGTTTTCTTTAGTTATGGTTATTGGTGTTATTTTTGGAACTTTATCATCGTTGTTCATTGCAGCCCCTCTAATGAAGTTTTTTTATGAATGGGAATTACAGAAATTAAGCAAAATGAAATTAAATGAGCGATAGGATACATGCATGATATTAAACTACTGCGATCCTATATGGGTTTATCCCAAAGTTGATCCAGAATGGCATAAAACAATTATTAAAGAATTTAGCATTCATCCTGTTACAGCCTATGTTCTAGCTTCTAGAAATTTTAAAACTTTAGAAGAGATACATGATTTTTTATATGCTAAACTCCCTCACTTGTTTGATCCTCACCTCTTCCCTGATATGGATAAAGCTGTACACCGCGTATTGCAAGCCCTTTCTCAAAAGGAAAATATTCTCATCTATGGAGATAATGATGTCGATGGAATTACAGCAGCAGCACTTCTAACAGAATTTTTAAGATTTATTGGTGGGAATATTTTTTTCTATATACCTAATCGCAACTCACTTAAACAGAGTTTAATTCTTGATGCTATTGACTTTGCTATCCAAAAACAATGTAAATTAATTATTACAGTGGATTGCGGCATTACCGCTGCTAATGAAATTCAGGAAGCTGTAAAAAAAAATATCGATGTAATTGTAACAGATCATCATGAGCCCACCGCAAAGCTGCCACACTGTATTGCCACATTAAATCCTAAGTTATTTAATAGTACTTATCCTAATCGAAATCTTACCGGAGTAGGCGTTGCCTTTAAACTAGCTCACGCTATTACAAATACTTTGATTGCAAACGGGTCTATTAGTCCTACAAAAATCGATCTTAAACGCTATTTAGATTTAGTTGCTTTAGGCACAATTGCTGATATGGGTTCTCTTTTGGGTGAAAATAGAATCCTGGTACGTTATGGTCTACGCCAAATGCGAAAAACCAGAAGAATTGGCCTTACTAAATTATTTTCTATCTGTAGTCTTAAATTAGGAGAGATCACTCCTATTGATATTGCTTCTAAAGTAGCCCCCCGTCTCAATAGTCTGGGAAGAATTGCAGATCCTCTTAAAGGTATTGAGTTGCTATTAATTCGAGATGCTAATGCAGCTGAATCTTTAGCAAAAGAATTAGACCTAAATAACATTGAAAGACAAAAAATTGAAAGACGCGATTCTGAAGATGTAGAGCAGTATATTTTACGTAATCCCCAAATACTTCATCAAAAAGCCATAGTCATCTTTTCTAATAAATGGCACCCTGGAATTATTCCGATTATTACTGCTCGTATTGCCAAACAATATAATAGGCCAACTGTAGTTATTTCCATTGACCAGGGACTAGGAAAGGGCTCTATAAGGACAATTCCTGAATTTCCTCTTTTACAACAATTACGTGAAAGTAGTGATCTCTTGGAAAACTTTGGAGGCCATGACTTCGCAGCAGGCCTGACTATTAAAGAAGAAAACATTCTCGCTTTTAAAGAGCAATTTATAAAAGCTGCTAATCTTCATCTCAAAGATCAGGATATCATTGCTAAAATCTATCTAAATGCAAATATCCAATTTGGAGATTTAACTTTTGATTTTATGGAATCTTTTAATTTGCTTGAACCTTTTGGAAATGAAAATCCTGCCCCAATTCTCTATTGTGATGCTAAACAGATTTGGCCTCCAAAAATCGTTGGGAAAACTCATCTTAAGCTTTATCTCGAACAACAAGATCGTATGCTAGAAGGCATTGCTTTTGGAATGGCCGACAAAAAACAGCGCCTACTTAAAAAAAAACTACTATTACATATTGCATTTACCCCTCATATTAACAACTTTCTAAATAAATCAAGTATCCAATTACAAATTCGCGACTTTCAACTTGCTAACTTTTCTTAAAAAAACAAACGCATCTCATGAAAATCCCGATGCGTTTGTTTTAAATTTTCTGATAAATTACGAAACATCCTCATCTATATTAGAAATCATTTTATTCAGGTAACAACTTTGATATTGCTTAATATTATCAATATGCACAATCCATGCAGATCCTTTACGGCAGGCTTTTAATAAACCAATACGTGTTGCATAGTAAATTTTTTGATAAGGCACTTTTAATAATTTAGCTGCCTGCTGAATTGAATAATATCCTTTTTTATTATCAAACAATAACTCTCCATTGTGCATAGATTTAGATCGAGAATATTTCATTTTTTTATATTGATCTAAATCTTCTATATCGATAATCCAACGGGTTGGATTTTTATAAGCTTTTAACTTTTTTTGTTTAATCGCCACATAAATAGCTTGACGTGTCACCTTATTAATTTTTGCCGCTTCTGATAGCGTAACAAACTTTTTTTCCTCTGCGGATTCGATTGAGTTCATAGAGACACCTCTAATTTATAGTTATAATTAATTATAAAAAGTACATATTATTTTGTTAAAATCAAAAAATTACTCTTATTTCTACTTTAATTTTAAACTAAAGAGTGAATATTATAAAAACATAATTAACATTTTATTTTTATATATTTTATTTTTCAAAAAAATAAAAAATCATGATTAAATAAAAAATTTAAATCTTTCAAAAGCAATCCATTTAATAGCTCCTAAGTGTATCTTAAGCGTTTTTTAGTCCATAGCAAAAACAATCTTATTTATTTCAACAAATTTTTGTTTTTTAGCAGAACCATAAATTATATGTATATGAAAAATTAAATTTTAATAAAAAAACACATCAATTAAATCAAATAAATATATTTAAAATTAAATTTAAAACATAAACTTTTATAATTAATAGTAGTATAAATAACTATTAAAAAACCCAGTTACCTTTATCCTGGAAAAGAAAAATAATACTGGTATTTTTATACAAATCTTTTGCATTTACTCAAAGATATCTACTCTAGAATAAAAAGTTTATTAGAATAAATTATAGATAAACTTGTTTATAATAATTTTATTACTAATATAATGATTTGCTTTCGTAAATTAATATAAATTAAAAAGAAGTCAAATGACACCTATCGGACATATTACAACTGAAGACCTCAACCTATTTTAATATACACTTGCTAAAATTAAGAGAAGGTAGTAGCGCATTTAATCTTGCTGCTAAAGAATTAAAGAAAAGCATTTTCAAGAGCTAGCTTCTTTCTACAAAAGATACCATGATTTCTATCGTAAACGCTGATATACAAAAAAGACGATGCCTTCCCCTTAAAATTTTCTTATAATAAAGCTAAAAAATAGCTGTGGCTTTATACTTCAGGCTGTATTGAAGAGCTCTTGGGTTCTAAAATTCTCTTCTACAGATTATAAAAAAATAATAAACCTATCCGTGTGCACTGCTATGTAGCAGAATGCTTGAGTAGCACAATATGCTTCTGATACGATTTTATGCTTAAAAGGCTATAGAGCTAGATCCTTGGCTATTACAATACGCTTCTGAAAGCTTACAAAAGCAACAAAGCTATTGTGAAAAAAATAAATTAGCCCGATTACTCATCGTTCATAAAAAATTTTAAGAATGATCAGCTATTAAGAGATTCTGCAACAGTAAATTCTCAGAACATAACAGGATCTCTTAATTTTTAAGAGAAAAAATAAAAACCACTAAGTACTTAAACTTAGTGGTTTTTATAAAAACTTCATAAGAACTCTCGAATCATGAGATTCAGATTTTAAGTTTATACAGCTTCGAAACGATGCACTTTCTTATTCAGATAGTTTTCTCGATATTCTTTAATATCATCAATATGAACTACCCAGGCAGCTCCTCTACGATGCGCTTTCATGAGTCCTACGCGTGTTGCATAGTATACTTTCTGAGCAGGCACATTTAATAATTGAGCAACTTGATTAACGGAATAAAATCCTTTATGATTGTCAAATAAAAGTTCCCCGTTGTACATCGATTTCGTACGGGAATACTTCCCATTACGATATAACTCAAGATCTGCAAGATCAATTGTCCATCTTGTTGCATCTTTTTTAGCTTTAAGCTTTTTTTGCTTAATCGCTACATAAATCGCCTGTCGTGTTACATTGTTGATCTTAGCTGCCTCTGTAATCGACACAATCTTCTTACTTGAAGAATTTAATTCCTCTAATCCACCTTGGATTTCTTCTCTTTCCATTTTTATATATCCTCCAAAAAATCAAGATATCTTTTATCAAACTGAAGCACCCATCAACTGCAAAAACCAATAACTAATAAATTAGAGGCGCTATTTGATTAAAATTAGTAATTAAACTATTTTATTTGTCACTTCGAACAATTATTATGGCATATAAATGAATTGAAATCAAGCATATATTAATTTTTTTAATTAGAATAGATATTAGAAAAACAGAAATAGACAATTGCTTTTTTCTAGCTATAAACTTTAACTTTGTCATAAGCTAAAATTATAGAGTTTTAAATAAATGTTTTTATTATACTTAAAATCAAAGACTTAAATCATGCTTCGCATTCTACTTATATTCATATTACTTGTTAAGCTAACAGGCTTAGAAGCAGTAGAACCACCTAAATTAACAGCTAAAGAAACAAGGTTAAAAACAGAAGAAATTTTAAAAGCCCATGTTTCTTATCAACAGCTTAGCCCCGAACTCATTAAAAGAGCTCTTAAAAACTACTTAGAAGAGCTAGATCCCTTAAAAACTTATTTTCTTGATTATGAAATAATTAGGTGGACAGACCCCTCCGAAGAGCTTCTTAAAGCGGTTTTAGCGGAATATGCATTAGAAAAATTTACCGTTTTTGAAGAAATGCACCAACAGATCCTCCTAGCTATCGACAGAAGGAATTCTCTAGAAAAGCAACTGGAAAATGCTCCTCTTCCTGAAGATGTTTCTCACTTAGAATTTAAAGATATTGCATGGGCAAAAAATGTAGATGCATTAAAAGAGCGTCTATTGCGAATTAAGTCATTGCAGCTTCGTACTGCAACAAAAATAGATCCCGATATCCGCAATCAGTTTATGCAAAGATTAACAAAAAGAAGGCTTTGCCGAGAAAACGATTTAAAAGGAAAAACAGACCAGGAAAGGCTGCGCATTATTCTATCCTATGTTCTTAAGTCCATAAGCTCCGCCTTAGACTCTCAAACCATTTATTTTACTCCTGCTGAAGCCAGTCAGTTTATGATTCAAGTACAACAACGTTTATTTGGAATTGGAGCACAATTAAGAGATGACCTTAATGGGCTTACAGTAGTGCATATTCTAGAAAAAAGCCCAGCTAGCTTCCCTGATAAATTAAAAATTGGAGATCGAATTGTTGCTGTAAACAACGAGCCAATTATAGGTTTAGAAATCATAGAAGCTGTAGAACTTATTCGCGGTCCTCAAGGGTCTTCTGTAATGCTAACAGTGCTGCGCGAGGTAAAAGAAGGAGAAAACATTAAAGAAAACAAGCTAGAAATTGAACTTATTCGCGGGGAGATCGTTTTAAAAGAATCCAGATTAGAAACACAAATAGAGCCTTATGGAAATGGCGTGATTGCTATCTTACATTTATTTTGCTTTTATCAAGATAATCATAGCAGTTCCGCAACCGATTTAGCTAAAGCTATAGAGGAGATTAAGAAAAACCATCTTTTAAAAGGAATTATTCTTGATCTGCGTAATAATGCAGGTGGCTTGTTAACCGAGGCTGTGGCGGTAAGTGGCTTATTTCTTTCAAAAGGGATTGTTGTTTCTATTAAGGATAATCAAGATAAGGTTTTTCACTTACGCAACTTAGAAAATAAAAAAGAGTGGGATGGTCCATTAATTGTCCTTATCAACCGCATGAGCGCTTCTTCTTCAGAAATCGTAGCACAAACTCTTAAGGACTATGGAAGAGCTATTATTATAGGAGATCCCGAAACATTTGGAAAAGGAACTTTTCAAACCTTTACTTTAGAATGCAATAATTTCGGTAAAGTAAACCCTAAAGGAGAGTATAAGGTAACTAGAGGTAGATATTATACAGCTTCAGGTAAAAGTCCCCAACTCGTTGGAGTGACAAGTGATATTGTGCTTCCTGGAGTATTATCTGAATTAGAAATTGGGGAGAAATATTCTAAGTTTCCTGTAGAAACAGACCATATTGAGCCTCATTTTGAAGATAACCTCGCTGACATCCCTTTTATCCACAAAAAAAAGATTAGTAAACTTTATCAAGAAGACAAACAATCTGTTTTACCTATTAAAAACTTAAGCCTCTTGAAAAAAAATGCAGAAGAGCGAGTTGCTACTAACAAAAATTATCAAAATTTCTTGAAAGAACTAGCAAAGAAAGATGAGCTAGGAGAGCTCACCTTATTCTTTGGGTTAAATGATTTGCAATTAGAAGAAACAATTAAAGTAATGAAAGACTATATTTTATTAACAGAAAAAGAAAAACCTTTTGTAGCTCCAGCAGCGTAAAAAGTTTTAGTTAAAAAATGCTTGCCTTCTATTTACTAATAGTGAAAAATTATTCCTTCCAAACCTCTTTTATTTTAAGTAAAAAATGAAAAAAGTACGCGTTCGCATTGCGCCATCTCCTACAGGAGATCCTCATGTAGGCACGGCATACATGGCCCTTTTCAATTATATTTTTGCTCATCATTTCGATGGAGAATTCATTTTAAGAATCGAAGACACAGATCAAACCCGCTCTAGACCAGAGTATGAAAAAAATATTTATGAAGCTCTTAAATGGGTAGGCATTACATGGCATGAAGGACCTGATGTTGGAGGACCTTTTGGACCTTATCGCCAATCAGAACGCACTGATATCTACCACAAATATTGTCAGCTATTAATAGAGCAAAAAAAAGCCTATAAATGTTTTGCTACTCCTCAAGAGCTCTCTGAAATGCGAGAAATGGCTGGTAAACTGGGGAAACGGCTAGGTTATGATCGTAGATATCGTAATTTAAGCACTGAAGAGGTTGCTATACGAGAAAAAGAAGGCCACCCTTATGTGGTTCGTCTTAAGATCCCTTTATCAGGTGAATGCGTCTTTGAAGATGCAGCTAAAGGACGGATCAGCTGTCCTTGGGCTGATATAGATGATCAGATTTTACTCAAATCCGATGGATTTCCTACCTATCATTTAGCAAATGTAGTTGATGATCACCTCATGAACATCTCTCATGTCATTAGAGGGGATGAATGGATGAGCTCAACACCTAAACATATCTTTCTCTATGAAAGCTTTGGATGGACTCCTCCTGTATTTATGCATATGCCTTTACTTCTGGGTAAAAATGGTAAAAAATTATCAAAAAGAAAAAATCCCACTTCTATCTTCTACTACCGAAATAGCGGATATCTACAGGAAGCGTTTATCAATTTCTTAAGTCTAATGGGCTATAGCATGTTAAACGATAAGGAACTCTATAGTTTAGAAGAAATTATCCGTGAATTTGAACCCTCTCGCATCGGTACTTCTGGAGCCTATTTTGATATTCAAAAGTTAGATTGGCTTAACCAGCAATACCTGATTAATACCATCCCTGAGAATGCTTTATGGGAAAGAATCAAGGAGTGGTCATTCAATGATGCTTTTATGCAAAAACTTATGCCTCTTTGTCATACGCGCATGAAAACCTTTGGCGATTTCATGCAGCTATGTGACTTCTTTTTCCTTAACCACCTTGCTTATACAGATGAATTGCTCTGCCCTAATCAATTGACAAAAGAAAAAAGCGCTTCCCTTTTACAAGCAATGATTTGGAGTATGGATGCACAGGAAAATTGGAAAAAACCAGGGATTGAAAGAGCTTCTCATGAAGTCTCTGAGAAATTTGACATTCATCATAAAAAAATGGTAATCCCTTTATTATATGGAGCTATTACAGGAAAACGCCATGGATTGCCTTTGTTTGATTCCGTAGAGATTCTAGGTAAAGATAGAGTGCGTGCCAGATTGTTAAATGCTATTCAATACTTGGGCGGTCTTTCTAATAAAAAACTAGACCTCTTGACAAAAGCATGGCATACAAAAGATTGTAGGTCTTTATAATTAATGGGGGCTTTCATAAGAAGATTGCTCAGATTTATCTGAGATAATGTAATGGCGCTGATATCCACCACCACCTGTACATGCACAAAGAAGCCCTAAGGAAATCCCTAAAATAAAATACTGTATTTTCATAACACCTTTTGATTTTTATGTCTATCCTCAAAGATTCTTCCGTTTGTAATCAACTATACTATCGAAAAAATCCAGCATTTATCTCTATTTTAGAGCGTATACTCTTAACAAAACCTGAGTCAACAAAAAAGACATTTCATCTTGCCCTAGATATCCACAATGCTGCTATTAACTTTAAACCAGGAGATGCCATTGCTATCTATCCTGAAAATGACCCTCTTATAGCATTAAAAATCTCGGAATTTCTACAACAAGATCTAGAGCAACAGGTTTACTATGCTCGTAGTAATACAACTCTTTCTTTATATGAACTATTAGTAAAAAGGGTAAATATCACTCGATTGACTTCTCATATGTTAAAAGCATTTTGGGCACATACACAAAATTCCCAAGAAAAACAACGGTTAGAAAAATTACTACATCCTCAATCCAAAGAACATTTAACGCAGTACCTAGCCCAAACCGATTTAATAGACTTTTTAAAAACATATGATACTACAAACATCCCTCTAGAAAAATTTTGTGAAAATCTCTCTCCTATGCTACCTCGATTTTATTCTATTGCCTCCTCACAACTAGCTTATCCCCATCGTTTAGAGTTGACGGTCGTTTTAATAGAGTACAAAAAAAATAACCGTATTCAATATGGGACGGGAAGTCATTTTTTATGCAACTTAGCCAAGTTAGAAGAGACTAAATTAGCTGTTTACATACAACCCGCTAAAGACTTTACACTTCCAGAAGATCCAACAGCTCCTATAATTATGGTAGGGCCTGGGACTGGAGTGGCTCCTTTTAGAAGCTTTATTCAAGAAAGGATCATTAAAGAACATACAGGGAAAAACTGGTTATTCTTTGGGGAAAGAAATCGAAAATACGACTTCTTTTACCAAGATTTTTGGGAAAATCTAGTTGCAACAAAAAAGCTCAATCTCGATCTAGCTTTCTCTCGTGACCAAGAAGATAAAATCTATGTACAACATAAACTTCTTATGCAAGCTCAAAAGATCTGGCATTGGCTTCAAGAAGGCGCTTATTTCTATCTCTGTGGAGATGCAAAACAGATGTCTAAAGATGTAGAGAAAACCCTGGAACAAATCATTTGCAACCAAGGGAAAATGAGCCAAGAAGAGACCTTGAGCTATGTCAAGGCTCTTAAAAAGCAAAAACGCTATGTAAAAGAAGTGTATTAACATTCTACTGTGGTAAGAATGCAAAAACACTGCAACCCATCACCACATCCAAAATCTGTTAATCCATTACCAGAAGTTACCGTAATTCCTACCTGAAGGATCTCTAGTTGCATCACTCTTGCAATAGATTGACGCATCTCATCGATACGGCTTTGTAACCTTGGTTTTTTGCCTTCAATGCTAAGAGCTACGTGTTGTACTTTTTGTTTCCTTAAAGTTTTTAAAGCATGCTCCAGATAAATCTGTGAATCGGTTACTCCTTCTTGATGACAGAGCTTAATAGCAATATCTCCTAAAATAGAAACCCCTGTAACAGAAGTAATCGCATTACAAATCGCATGAAATACCACATCTCCATCTGAATCTGCATCTAAACCAGGAGCTTCTGGAAAGATTAACCCCCCAATTATACAGGGCTTGATCGCATCTGGATCTAGAAATCGATGACTATCTTGACCAATTCCTACGCGCGTGCAAGACATCTTTTACACTCCGATTCTAGTTTGTGTTTTTTTCCCTTTCCCATGTCGTGTAATAGCTAGTTGAATTAATTGATCGATGAGTTGAGAATAGGAAAGCCCACTGATCTCCCATAATTTGGGATACATGCTAATTCGCGTAAATCCAGGAATGGTATTGATTTCATTAATTAAAAGTTCTTGATTTTTTGTTAAAAAGAAGTCTACTCGTGCCATACCCTCACAACATAGGGTTCGGAAAACGGTCATTGCCATTGTTTGAATCTGTGTAATCTGCTCTTTAACAAGAGAAGCTGGAATATGTAGCTTAGCTCCTTTAGCATCTATATATTTTGCTTCATAGGAATAAAACTCATGCAAAGGCTCTATTTCTCCTGGCAAAGATGCCTGTAAATCCTCATTACCTAAAACAGCGCATTCGATTTCTCTTCCTTGAATATATTTCTCTAATAAAATTTTGCGATCATATAAAAAAGCGTTTTTGATGGCTAAAAGATATGCTACTTGGTTGCTTACCTTGGATATTCCTATAGAAGATCCTGTATTGGCGGGTTTTACAAAGAAAGGACAACCTAATTTGAGGACAACCTCTTCAAAAACAGGAACCTCTTGGTAATCATGTAGACAAATAAAAGGGGTTACAGGAATACCCGCTTGTTGCAAGAGACGTTTCATAACATCTTTATCCATACCAATAGCAGACCCAAGCACACCAGCACCTACAAAGGGAATATTCGCTAATTGTAATAATCCTTGTATCGTTCCATCTTCTCCATATGTCCCATGTAAAATAGGAAAAATAACATCCAAGTCTAAATTTTGTTGCAACTTAGAGTCTTTATAGCTCACGATCTGTTTACACTCTTCAATTGGAACAATGGCTAATTTCTCTGTGAAATTCTCTAATATTGCAGTAGAAAAAACCATTTTTTTTAAAGTTTCCTGCGTTTCTAGATGCCATTGCCCTTGTTTATTAATACTCATTAAAACCGGCTCATATTTTTCTAGATCTAATGCTTCAAGAATGTTTTTCGCTGAAATTAAAGAAACCTCATGTTCTGTTGATTTGCCTCCAAAAAGAAGACCCACTCTGACTTTTTTTTTCATGATTTCACCTTAAGTACAACTGTTATGCTATGAGAGATCCTTATTTCTCAATAGCTATTTTACACTATCAATTTTGTTAAAATCTTACAATTAAGGACAAACATTTGACAAAACGATCTATTCTCCCTATTCTTGAGATTATTCAAAGGTTTACAGATATGCTAAAAATCAAAGGGAATTATCCCCTCAAAGGTCAAGTAAAAGTAGCGGGTGCAAAAAATTCGATCACTAAACTTTTGGTAGCCTCTCTTTTATCCAATAAAAAATGCATTTTCCACAATGTGCCAGATATTTCTGAAGTAGAAATAACTGTTGCGCTTTGTCAAGAAATCGGATCTCAAATCGCTTGGGATCGCTCAAACGGAATTATTGAAATTATCACACCAGAGCTCAAAAGCTGTTACATTCCTCAGCGCTTTTCTGGCTCTAACCGGATCCCTATTTTAATGATTGGTGCTCTTTTAGGTCGCACAGATGAAGATATTATTGTTCCAACAGCTGGTGGGTGCAATATCGGTAAAAGACCTATTGATTTTCATATTCACGCATTAGAAAAGCTAGGTGCACAAATTGAATACCGTCGTATGAAAAAAGAGGGAGCATATTTTGCAAGAGCACATCATGGCTTAATAGGAAATATCATTACTCTGCCTTACCCCTCTGTAGGAGCTACAGAAAATACCATTCTATCTGCTGTTAGCGCAAAAGGCACAACTGTTATTAAAAATGCAGCCATAGAACCAGAAATCGTTGATCTCATGCTCTTTTTACAAAAACTAGGGGTAACCATTGAAATGGATGTAGATCGCACAATCCGTATTCAGCAGACTAAAGCATTTCACGAAGTAGAACACACAGTCATCTCAGATCGCACAGAAGCTGCTTCATTTGCTTTAGCTGCTATTAGCACAAAAGGCAGAGTTTTAGTAGAAGGAGCTCAGCACCAATCAATGATTTCTTTCTTAAATAGATTGCGCGAGGTTAATGGGGGTTTTGAAGTGAAGAAAAATGGTATTGAATTCTTCTATAACGGACCTCTACGCGGTGGCATTCATTTAGAAACCGATGTACATCCAGGATTTCTAACCGATTGGCAACAGCCCTTTGTCGTTTTACTCACCCAAGCACACGGAGCTTCTGTTGTTCATGAAACGGTTTATGAAAATCGCTTTGGCTATATAGAGACGTTAAAAAACATGGGAGCAGATATTCAATTATTCACCCAGTGTCTAGGAGGTCGCTTATGTCGTTTTGCTGCCCAAAATTATCAACATAGTGTTGTAATCCAAGGTCTAACGCCTCTTCATGCAAAAGAGATTTGTATCCCTGATCTACGTGCAGGTTTCGCCTACGTTTTGGCAGCACTACTCGCCCCTGAAACAAGCCTACTTAGTGGGGTTCACTATCTAAAACGCGGTTATGAGAAAATAGTCGAAAAGCTCTCTTCTATCGGAGCTCACATCGAATACGTATCACAAAAAAGCGTTCCTATTCCCCTATCGGAATGCGTAGATACCATTGCTCAGATCTCTCAAGCAAAAGCAGTCAAATAAGTTTTTTATCCTACCTTCTTGATTATTCAATTTGAGATAAAGACTATAGGAGTCAATGACTATTTTCTTACAAAGAACGGATAAAATCCCAACGAAGTATTATCCTCAAGTACAACATTAACTTGTATGTTTGAACTTTTTAAGAGTTGATCGTACTTTTCTCTTAAAGTTGACCCAAAATATTTCCATTGGATTTAAGTCTGGTGAATAGAGAGATAAAAATAAGATCTTACAACCAGCCTTTTTGATCATTTCTAAACTCAGCTGTGACTTAGAAAAACTTGTATTGTCCATGATGATACTTGATCGGTTTTAAGTTCAAGAAAGAGAATTTTTTCTAACGATGTATTAAATAAAGCGGTATTGCGTATCCCTGTATAACAAAAAGGAGCTATAATAGAAGAACGATTACCATAGATAGCCCATATATTTTTCCCCCTGTGAATACCTCTTCCTTTTTCACCTTGGAAGTATTCATTAGACTTCTTTCGAAATTACACTTTTGATTATTCTTCTATTGTTTGTTGAAGGGGGCATATGAAATTTGAAAGTGTAAAGAATTTAGACGAGGAAAAATTTCGTCGTCTTACAGGGGTTAAAAGAAGTACATTCAATAGAATGATAAATATTCTAGAGGATTCCATGAGAAACAGAAAAGCCCATAGTGGAAGAAAAAAGAAACTAAGCTTGGAAAATGCTTTATTGATGTCTTTGGAATCGAGGCTATCACTGTTTCATCAAATGGAGGTCTATCCCCTGATGATTCGCTTCGTTCAGGGATTCCCCATCTTATGAACAAATGTAACATTGCCTCTATCACGTTGGGCCAGTTCTTTGCTACGTCTGAAATGCAAGAGATTATCCAAGCATCAAAAAACAGCCCAGATAGTTGTAAATCCTGTTGCTGGGAAAATGTTTGTGGTGGAAACGCGTTAATCTCTCGTTATAGTCCAGAAAACAGCTTCAATAATCCTTCTGTTTTTTGCTCAGGATTGAAAATATTTTATACTGCTGTAACGAAATACATTCTTGAAAATGGAATCTCTGTAGACAAAATCAGAGAAACTCTACTCGCATTCAGACCTACAGAAGAAGACCAATCATGAAAATCAAAAGAACATGGATTACCCTCTCTTGTTTACTCATTGTTGCGTTATTTGTTTTTTACAATAGGGAATTTCCAAAAAAAGAGAGTCGCAAGCAAACCATACCTATCAAAGTTCTCCATGGCCTTCCTCTTGTCAATGTAAATATTCATGGTCATGCATTGCAGCTTATATTAGATCTAGGGTCCCATTCTTCGAGTTTAAG
Organism: Candidatus Rhabdochlamydia porcellionis; assembly: GCF_015356815.2. Lineage (GTDB taxonomy): Bacteria > Chlamydiota > Chlamydiia > Chlamydiales > Rhabdochlamydiaceae > Rhabdochlamydia > Rhabdochlamydia porcellionis. The sequence goes on along the minus strand of NZ_CP075585.1, from coordinate 155,643 downwards.
CAAAGAGGTTATGGGAGAGGTCCAATTGACCAAGACTGAAAAAACGACTCGTTCAATGGATGCGTATGGCAAAAAATTAATCCATCCAGTATTTAGCTCCTCTAAAGTACGCATCGGCAACTATTTATTGCCATATTTAGAATTTAATGAATCAAAGGGTTTCAACCTTGATTTCGAGCCCCAGACTCCCAAAGTGTTAACCTATGGGAAAATAGGAAGGGAACCTTTTCTTGATAAAGTGCTTTTCATTGATCGTAAGCGGGAACTGTGTATTGTTGAAAAAGCACATCCTAATCGGAAATTAGACCCAAAAAAATATAAGCAAGGAGAGTGGATTGAAACCGAGTTTAACTTAGATAAAGGAATGGGAATCAGCTTATGCTTGATAACAGACTCAGTCGGAAGAAAGGAGCTTATTTTGGATACAGGGTCTAACGTTTCTCTGATAGATAAAAGCTCTTCACTCCAAGTTCCTATCGATCTGCGTAATGAAATAGAAAAAATCTCACTTAAATTAAATAACGGTGTTTCTTTAGGGACATTTTCATTTTATTCCTTTGATTTTACAAATGCTGGATTACAAGGAATTTTAGGTTTTGATTTTTTTGATTATTACATGGTTTGTATTGACTTCTTGAATAAAAAAATTTTTCTAAAGACTTATAACGAACATCCTTAGATGGTCTTGTTACCTTACTGTACGTCAATAAAATTAGGGAAAAGCTAATGGATAGAGGTTTGTAATTATTCATAAATTTAAGATCTAAAATGAAAAATAAGTTCATGAATCTCCAGGATAAAGCACTTATTTGTAAAAGAGCTATTAGAAACTGTAAATGATCAACTAAAAAATATATCCCAGATTGAACATACAAGACATAGATCAATAAGTAATTTTTTTGGTTAATGCGCTTTATGCAATTGCGGCTTACATGAGGCAATCTAAGAATCCTTGTGTTATGATACTGTTAACAAATTAATTATTTAGATATTATTCATCTATCTTTAAAATATAGGGAGACCTTGTTTGAAGAACAAACGTTTGTATCCCCTATTAGAAGACTATTTCGAAAGACATCTCTATCCTTATTTATTTGAATGTAAAGAGGAAAGAGGATGATCTTCATTAATTAGTGATTATCATTTTTTTGTGCCATTTTATACGTGATGCGAACGGTAATCTCTTGGAGAGACTTGCCAGATATTTATGGTTCTTGACATTATACCCGTTTTAAACCTTAGAGTGCGTCAGAGTGGCTTTGGAAACTATAGCAATTTAACTTTAAACTTTCACGACAAAGAAGTATGATGCTTACATGGCATATTCCTATGATTTAAGAAAAAAAGCATTAGACTATATAGAGAAAGGCAATTCAAAAGAAGAAGCAAGTCAAATCTTTGGAGTGACGGCGCGTAGCATATTTAATTGGATCAAGAGAAAAGAACAAAGGCGCTTGGCTCCTAATAAAACAAGAAAAAGACGTCCTAATAAAATTGAAGGAGAAAAGCTAAAAGCGTACCTTCAAGAGAATCCGGATAGCTACTTAAAAGAAATAGCCGAAAGATTACTTTAAAAAAAAGACGCCCTTCTATCAAGAAAGAGATGATGAGAAAAGAGAGAAGTTTCAAAAGAGAGTAGAGGAAATTGCTGAAGAAGATCGAGTTTATGTCGATGAAAGTGGGATTAATGAATATCTTCAAAGGAAGAATGCGAGAGCACCCAGAGGGGAAAAAGCGTATGGGGCTGTATCAGGAAATCGTTATCACAGAGAAAGTTTTATAGCAGCTAAGAATCGATCAAATATTTTAGCACCCTTTTGTTATACAGGAACATGTAATACCCAGTTGTTTAACATGTGGCTCGAACAAATACTCATCCCTGAGCTAAAACCTGGACAAGTAGTTATTTTGGATAATGCGAGTTTTCATAAGTCCAAAGAGAGTTTAGAAATCATTAAAAGAGCTAGATGCGAAGTATTATTTTTGCCTCCCTATTCTCCTGATTTGAATCCTATCGAAAAGTTTTGGGCACATTTTAAGAAAAGAGTAAAAGAAGCCTTAACCTTATATTCAAACCTTGCAGAAGCTATTGATCAATCTTTTTTACAAGTGTGTAGTTAATGGAAATTTTAAATTCAAACTACTATATTGCAGATTTTTACGCATGTAAAAGATGGAAAATCACCTTAAAAAAAAGACATCTTTCTATAAATAAATGAGAAGAGTTTAAACAAAAGCTAGAAAATATTCCTGAAGAGAGTCGAGTTTACATCGATGAAAGTGGAATGAATAAAGTTCTTTCGAAATTCATTGAATTAGCTCTAAATTATAAATTCCTGCTATTAAATTGAAGCGAAGTTCAAGCCGCTTACGTCTGTTTCGATAATGATCAGCGAGTATTTTAAAATGCTTGAGTATATAGATGCTCGGTTTGAAAAGATGGAAAACCATATTAGTAGTATTGAAAATAAACTTACTACTATTGATATGCGAGCAAGCTTTATTGAAAGATTATTGGAGATGATCAGATTGCCTCAACTTCCTCAAAAGGAAATAAAGAAAGCAACAGATCCCTAATATTTAAGTCCCACCGGTAGTGAGGTTGTTGTAAATTTAGGGCATAAACTATAGCAATCTCTTTTGGATCAAAAATCATGCTTCAAGAGAGCAAAAAATGAAAGATACAAATATCTAAATTAAAGTCAATTGACTTTAACTTCCACCCAAATATCTCGTATTTTCTGTTGAGGAAGAAGGCTTTTAAAAAAATGATATTTTTTAAAGTCTTCTGCTAAACCATAAAAAATCTTATATGCTTGAGGATCGAAATCCAGATCTTGCTCGTCATCTAAAGCAGGGAAAAGCCTAAAAGAATCCCAGTATACGCGTATAGATTCTCTTTGGTAGAGATGGTTGATAAATTGATAGACCAAAGCCTCTTTATCACATGTTTTAGGAATACAGAGATTTTCAATAGAAATAAAAGATCCTTCTTTAGGAACAACAAAATCAATAAAACTAAAATTGCGCTTTGAGCGAAAAATATAAGAGCTAGAAGCCACCGCTAAAGGAGAGCTTTTAGTCCCTAAAAAATAGTCTGCCCTCTCGTTTGCATAGACTGCTACCCAGGATTTTTGTTGTATCAAGAGATCTTTGACTTTTTCAGCTTGAATCTTAGAGAGAGAAGAAATGGGACCGTATAGATAAAATCCAGCTATTTCAATAGCTTCAATGGGATCATTCACCATAACAATGCGATAATTTACTACTTCTGAATCAAAAATCATCTTCCAAGAAGGGGTAAAAGTCTTAATGAAAAAGTCTCTATCAATCCCTAATCCAAAAACTTCCCAAGAAAGTGGAATAGAATAACGATTTTCCGGATCAAAGAAATGCCCTAATAATCCGGGAAGGAACTGATGAAAGAAGGGTAGTTGCTTTCGATCTAATTCTTTGATTAATTGGTTTTTAATCAAAATGCTCACTGCATAATCAGAGGGTATGACTAGATCATAGCCTTGCCCTTCTGTTGCTTTTAGCTTCATAATCAATTCTTCGTTAGAGGAGTAGTTATTGATATTCACTCTAATGCCTGTTTTCTTTTCGAAGCTTTGAATGATCTCCTCATTTAAAATACCACCCCATGTAAAGACATTAATAGAATCTTTGGAAGTAGAAGAAAATTTAGGTTCATATAAGAAACATGCTAATAAAAAAATCCAAATAGAGATAACGAACACTCGAGTAAGGGATTTGGGCATAAAAACCTTTATTATATCTTTTGGGGAAGAAGGTTTTAATTTTAGGATTAAACTGTTTTATTGCATAGCATTTTAAAAAACTTAAATCTAGTTTTTATGGTAATAAATTGATTCTAAATCAATAAGACCATAGAATGTCTTAGAAAATTACCCATGTTTTAACCTATGTCAAAAATATCTTTCTGGAGAACTATACAAAAAAATAATTTTACCAATTGGAAGCCTTTACTTTCCTATTTAAAACTTCCTTTAGAAGAAGCGGAAAAAAAAGTACTCATTTCTCCTCATTTTGTACTTAATATTCCTTATCGATTAGCACAAAAAATAAAAAAAGGTGATTGGAAAGATCCTCTACTTCTGCAGTTTCTTCCACTTAAACAAGAGCTCCAAAATCACCCGTTATTTGTATCTGATCCTGTTTTAGATAGCTCTTTTACAAAAACCTCTAAGCTTCTGCATAAATATACAGGAAGAGCTTTACTTCTATGCACAAGCGCTTGCGCTATGCATTGCAGGTATTGTTTTCGACAAAATTTCGCCTATGAAAAAGAAGAGATGGATTTTAGCAAAGAGCTCAAAGAATTAGCACAAGACGTAAGCTTAACAGAAATTATCCTAAGTGGAGGAGACCCTCTTTCGCTAAGCAATGCAAAACTTAAATGCCTATTACAGGAATTAAATCAAATTCCTCATATTCAAAAGATTCGCTTTCACACACGTTTTCCAATTGGGATTCCTGAGAGAATCGATGCTGAATTCATTTCTCTACTTTCTGATTTGGATAAACAAGTGATTTTTGTCATACATTCCAATCACCCAAAAGAGTTAGACGATGCTATTTTTCAAGCACTGAAGCAGATTCAAAACCTGGGGATTCCCCTACTTTGTCAAACGGTTTTATTACATCAAATCAATGACGACATAGAAGTATTAGCCGATTTATTTACTACGCTTAGCAACCACGGCATTTTACCTTACTACCTACATCAGCTCGATCGTGTAAAAGGTACACAACATTTCGAAACATCTATAGAAAAAGGACAAGAACTAATCAACAAGCTCTCTGCTAGGCTTCCTGGGTATTGCATTCCCAAGTATGTTCAAGAGATCCCTAACCAGCCGAATAAAACTTCTATTGATCTACATTCTTTCTAATGTTTGCAAACCTAAAATAGACAATCCCTTTTTTAAAACCTGAGCTGTTACCTCTGATAGCAATAATCGACTATTTTTTTCAATGCTGCCTTCTACTCTACAATCACGGAAGAAAGCATGGAACTTTTCTGCTAAGGCGTATAGATAATCACATAAACGATTAGGCAGAAGATCTTGCGACATCATTTGCAGTGTTTCTGGGAAAAGACATAAATGAAAAGCCATTGCCACTTCCGAAGGATGAGAAAGTACAATCGGTCCTTTTACAGCTTCTTTTCCTACCTTACGCTTAATCCCTTGAATACGCACATAAGCATATAGTAAAAAGGCAGCGGTATTTCCTTCAAATTTTAACATTCGATCGTAGCTAAAAACATAATCTTTGATTCTATGACAACAAAGATCTGCATATTTTACGGCATCTATACCTAAAATTTTAGCGCTCTTTTCTAATTCTTTTTCCTCTAGAAGGGGAAGCCTTGTCTTGAGGATTTGTTTAGCTTTTTGAATAGCTCCCATTAATAGATCGATCAGCTTTTCAGTCTCCCCAGATCTAGTTTTAAATTTTTTCCTATCAGGACCTAATACAACACCAAAAGGGACATGATCTAACTGCAATTGTTTAGGATCAAAGTAATGAGCTTTTTCAGCAGCTTTGAAAATCATGGCAAAATGTAAGCTTTGCCCTGCATCGGTTACAATAATAATCCGAGCAGCTTTTTCTTTTTGTACCCGATGATAAAGTGCCGCCATATCTGTGGTTTCATAATTGTAGCCTCCATCTGACTTTTGCACGATCATAGGAAAAGGAGTGTTATCTCTTCCTGTAAAACCATCTAAGAAAATACACTTTGCTCCATTAGATATCGTAACTAACCTTTTTTGCTCTAAATCCGCAACGATTTGTGCAAGATAAGGACTATAAAAAGACTCTCCCCTTTCTACCAAACGAACATCTAAAAGCTGATAAATTTCTTGAAAAGCAGTCTTGGAAACCCCACAAATTCTTTCCCAAATCTGCAAAGAACTTTTATTTCCTTGTTGTAATTTTACCACCTCTAGCTGTGACAGTTTTTTAAATTCTTTATCTTGATCAAACTGAAATTTTGCTTTTTTATACCAGTCCATTAAAGTGGAAAGACTTATTGCCTCTTGAAAAGCACTCCATTCATATTTTTGAATATAAGCAATCAGCATGCCAAATTGCGTGCCAAAGTCTCCTATATGGTTTAAACGTAGTACCTCATAACCTAAAAATTCAAACAACCTAGCTAGAGCATCACCGATAATCGTCGATCGCAAATGCCCAACATGCAGCTCTTTTGCAATATTAGGAGAAGAGAATTCTACAATGATTTTTTCTTTCTTTACTAAGGGAACTCCTAAGCGCTCATCTAAGAACATAGACTCGATTCGTTTAGCTAAAAAATTGGGACATAAAAAAATATTGACAAAACCAGCGCCTGCAACCTCTATTTTTTCAATCATTCTATGACCCATCTGGTCATAAAGATCTATTGCATCAGCAATTTGCTTTGCAATCTGCCTAGGATTCTTCTTCACTATTTTAGCAATTTTTAAAGCGCTATTACATTGATAATGTCCAAATTGAGGCTGTGTGCTCTCTGTAATTTCTGCTTTCAAAAGCATAGGGTCTGTAATTTCAGCAGAAAACTGATTAGTAATCGCCTGGGTTACTTTTGTCTTTATTAAACTAATTAAATGAGTCATACATTAAATTAGCTCAAGGATGCGTGATGGAAATAAGGAGGTTCTATACGCTTGCCAATTTGATACTTTAAACGATAATCAGCAAGAGAAAGAGCTGCCCTATGAGTGGAAAAACGATTTTGTTCAGCAATATCATAAACAATCGTGAGCAGGTCAGGAATACGATCGATACGGTTACGAGCTAGAATAGGGTTGTACCCTCCTGGCTCTAGCTCTTGTGATACATTGATTAATCCCCCTGCATTATTAATAAAATCAGGAACATACCAAATACCACGACTAGCTAACTCGTCAGCATCGTTATCATTAAGTAATTGGTTATTAGCACAACCAGCAACAGCTAAGCAGCGTAATAAAGGAATCGTGCGAGAGTTTAATATCCCACCCATAGCACAAGGTGCTAATACATCGCATTCTGCTTTTAAGATTTCTTCCGCAGGAAGAATAACAGCACCTGTGAGTTTCTGAAGCTCCAAACATCTTTTTTGATCCAGATCACTAATTATAAGATGAGCTCCAGCCCAAAAAAGAAACATAGCTAATTCAAAACCTACTGCACCTATACCTTGTATGGCTATCTTACGACCTTTTAAATCGGAAGAACTATATATTTTCTTTAGAACGGATTGTATCCCTCTAAAAGCCCCCCAAGCTGTAAAAATAGCTGGATTTCCACTACTTTTTTCATGAGGTAGGCCTACTACATAAGGAGTAGTTTGACTAATAAGTAGAACATCTTCAGGAGAACAACCTACATCTTCTGCACAAATGTATTCCCCTTTAAGTTGGTGTACAGCTTCTGCAAAAGCAGAAAGCAGTTCTTTTGTCTTATCCATCTTAGGATCTGCTATAATAACAGCTTTGCCTCCTCCCCAAGAACACTCAGATAGAAGAGACTTATAAGTCATGGCTTTTGCAAGGCGCATAACATCTTTTAAAGCCATTTCTTCATTGGGATAGGGATAGATGCGTATACCGCCTAAAGCAGGACCTATAACGCTAGAATGTATACAAATAATTGCATGCAACCCTACTTCCGCATTTAATACTCTGATTACTTTTTCATAACCAGGAACCGAAACTTCTTCTAAAGCAAGCGTTTTTTCACAGGCTTGGGCCATTATATGCCTCCTACAAATAGCTAACAGAGGTTTTTACATTTTGTAAAACAATTCATTAAAAATAATTTTTTTTGTTTACAATATCTGATAAAATAAACATTTTCACGATAGGATAACATAAACAGAAATGATTATCTACAAATTATTTGTCTGTTAAGAGCCACAGTGCTTACAAATGCAATTATGTTTAGAGGACCAATAGTTCTCGAACATTAACTTGAATATTAAATAGATCCTAAGATACTCTTTTCTTTTCTACAAATTTACTGATTTGAATGTAGAGGGAAAAATGTCGGCTATTGCAATTCCAGAAACTATTAAAAGCGAAATGCTTAGATTCTTAAAAAAGAATAAAAAAGCGGATTTAATCACAACTTATCTCTTTTTTTTAGAAAAAAAATTTAACTTAAAGCCTGTGCTTTTTATACGAGATAAAGTGATCTATCAGAGTAGAGAAGACCTTATCCATAGATTGGAAGAAGTGGGTAAGCTCTGGCGTGAAACAGAAATTAAAATTCAATATGGACAGCAAAGTGTTAACGAACAGAGTAAAAAAATTTATATATGCCCATTTACAGGAAAAGTATTTGCAGATAACACACACCCTAACCCTCAAGATGCCATCTACGATTGGGTTTCTAAATGTCCTGAAAACACCGAACGGGTCGGTGGATTGAAAGCAAAAAGATTCTTGGTGTCAGAAGACCTCGATGTGATAAAAAACTACATTGTCAAACGCAAAGAACCTATAAAAAAAATTGTCTTTTCTTCTGCTGTTACTGGTAAATTGTTTAATAGTAAAGAAGCGGTAATTCAAGATTTTGTTCAAAATCAGCTAAAAGATATTCCGTTAGAAGAGGTCCCTAGTCAAAATCGTTATCAGATTGAAGAGCACTTCATGTCTTTTATACAGACTCATTTAGAAGAAGGAAAAATTAATGCTTTTGTAGAAACCCTTGCTAATTATGATGAGTTTTCTGCCTTTGTAGAGTTATGGCTAGAAGAAGAGAAGGAAGAGATTTAAAAGAGATTTTTTTGATGGAGCAGAGTTTTATTAGTAGGTCGGCTCAAGAAACGCTCTGCATTGGACAGAAAATCGGATCATCTCTTATGGGCTTACACCCGATAATTGGATTATTTGGAGACCTAGGAGCGGGAAAAACAACGCTACTCAAAGGAATTATTCATGGTGCTGCAGAAATTGATTCTCAAGATATTTGCAGTCCAACATTTAACTATCTCAATATTTACCAAGGAAAACTTTCCTCTGTGTATCATTTTGATCTTTATCGCCTTCTCGATGCAACACAGTTTGTATCTGCTGGATTTGATGATTTCTTTTACTTAAAAGGGCTCTGCTGTTTGGAATGGGCTGAAAAAATTGATTGTTTACTACCTAAAGAAACCATTCGTATCTATATTACCCATCTTCATGAAACACAAAGGCAAATTGTAATATTGGGGTTGTATGTCTAAAAAATCTTTTTTTTATAATGCACAATTTATCACAGCTGCTGCTTGTGTTTCTGACTTTCCCTCTATTAACAACCCACAAAAGAAACCTCTTAAAGAAGTTGCTATTGTAGGAAAATCTAATGTGGGCAAATCCTCTCTAATTAACTACCTTCTTAATAATTATACTATTGCTAAAACATCTTCAAAGCCAGGAAAAACACAAACCATTAATTTTTTTACCATTGATCAGCAATTTCTTTTAGTAGATCTTCCTGGTTATGGCTATGCAAGAGTAGATAAAAAAACCAAAGAAAAATGGAGCGAATTAATTGATCTCTATCTAAAAACGCGCTCGAGTTTGCGTTTGATTTTATTTCTAGTAGATATTCGACGATCTTTTACTGAAGATGATTTAAACTTCATCAAATGGGCTCATTTTTACCATAAAAACCTGTTAATCATTTTTACCAAAAGCGATAAACTAAAAATCCAAGAAATAAAAAAACAAACCTATACTGCTTCTAAAATACTCTCTTCTGTTTCCCCAATGCAGTCTTTTGAATTTTTAACTTGCTCTATTAAGAAGCCACAAAACAGAATAGCTCTTACCGAAAAGATCAAATCATTACTCCAAGAAAAATCATGACCTTACTTCACAAAGATGTGTTTGTTTGCCTAGACTGCGAAACAACTGGGCTGAATCCAGACAAAGATGAAATTATTGAATTCGCTATTGCACGCTTTAATTTCGATACTATTATAGATTCTTTTGAAACATTAATTGAACCCTCTTTCCCTATACCAGAAGAGTCAACAGCTATTCACCATATTACGGATCAAATGGTAAAAGGAAAGCCAAAAATTCAAGAGATTCTACCTCGCATTTTTGAACTTATCGACAATTATATTATTATTGGCCATGGCATTACTAACGATATCTCTTTCTTAAATGCCTCTGCAAAAAAGTATGCCGTTCCCAATAATCTTTCCTCTATTCGCTATTTAGATACCTTGCGATTAGCCCGTTTATATGGTGAAAGTCCTACCAACTCATTAGAAATGTTACGCAAACATTTTAATATCGCAGAAGAAGGTGCTCATCGAGCTATGAATGATGTTGTAGTAAACATTGAAGTGTTTAAATTTCTTGCTAAACGTTATAAAACAGTCACACAAATCCTCGAACGCTTAAAAAGACCTATTTTATTAAAAACCATGCCCCTTGGAAAACATAAAAGACGTAAATTTTCTGAAATACCTATTGAATATCTACGGTGGGCTGCGCGCCAAAACTTTGATCAAGATTTACTTTTTTCCATCCACCACGAACTAAAAAAACGCAAACAAGGTACGCGCTTTTGTCAAGAAGCAAACCCTTTTTCTTCACTTTAAAAAAAAGCATTCTGATGAATAAACTCTCCTTAAAACAGCTTGATGTAAAGAATAAAAAAGTACTCTTGCGTGTCGATTTCAATGTCCCTATAAATGAAGAAGGAGTCATTACAGACGATACGCGAATTAAAGAAGCACTAGATTCTATCCAATATATATTAAATCACAAAGGATCTGTTATCTTGATGAGTCATCTTGGTAGACCAAAAGGGAAACCCGATCTGAAACTCTCATTAAAACCCTGTGCCAAAGCCCTTGCCCTTTTACTCAAACATCCGGTTTTAATGGCTAAAGACTGCATAGGCCCTAGCGCACAAAACCTAGCAGCTCATCTACAACCAAATCAAATACTTTTATTGGAAAATCTACGGTTTGATCCAGCAGAAGAAAACCCTTCAAGCAATCCCGAATTTGCTAAAAAACTAGCTAGTTTTGGAAATTTATATGTAAATGATGCCTTTGGAACAGCACATCGAGAACATTCTTCTACCACTGCTATTACAAAATATTTTCTTGGTAAATCCGCTATGGGATTTCTCATGCAAAAAGAAATCAATTCCTTAAATTCTTTGATACAAAATCCACAACATCCTTTTTATGCAATTATTGGTGGAGCAAAAATTTCAAGTAAACTGGGCGTGTTAAAGTCTCTCTTAAAAAAAGTAGATGGTTTGTTTATTGGAGGAGGGATGGCTTACACTCTATTAAAAACCCAAGGTTATCAAATTGGAAATTCTATTTGTGAAGAAGATCAGCTAGATGAAGCCCTGCAACTAATCAAAAACTGTAAAGATCAAAAGCTGCCGCTTTGGCTACCTGTAGATTTGCTAATAGCCGATAACTTTGCTAAAGATGCAAATAGCAAATACATCCAAGTTAATCAAGGAATCCCAGATGGCTGGGAAGGAATGGACATAGGAACAGAAACAATTACTATCTGGGAAAAAGCACTTGTAAAAGCTGCTACTATATTTTGGAATGGCCCTCTAGGAGTTTTTGAATTTCCTGCGTTTGCAAAAGGAACAGAAGCAATTGCTCGATGCATTGCTTCTTCAAAAGCTCTTTCAGTAGTAGGCGGTGGAGACTCAGTTGCTGCTATCAATCAATTACATCTTACGAGTTCCTTTTCGCATATCTCAACAGGAGGTGGGGCCTCTCTAGAATACCTAGAGCTTGGGCGCTTGCCTGGGATAGATGGATTATCCGATAGTTAAATAAAAATATTTTAAATAATTGCCTTTTATCTACTTTTTTTTTTAATTATTGAAAAATAAGTAGAAAAGGCTATAATCTAAAGCAACTTTAAGGCAGGAATATGTTTGCGGCAGCAAAATTTAACAAGTTACGTGCTTGTATATGGCCAATTTATCGCCATGAGTTGCTCAAATTTGTCCCCCTTTTAGTTCTATTTTTCCTCATTGGATTCAATTACAGCCTTTTAAGAGCTACAAAAGATGCTCTTGTTATAACAGCCCCTTCTTCTGGCGCAGAAGCCCTCCCTTTTATTAAGGTTTGGGCCATTGTCCCTATGGCCTTTTTATTTACTTTTTTATTTACTAGAGTATCAAATCGTCTTTCTAGAGAAAAAACCTTCTATGCTATGATGAGCATCTTTATTGGGTTTTTTACAATATTTCTCTTTTTTCTATATCCTTTCCAAGACATACTGCATCCACACCATTTAAGCGATCGCATACAACAGTCCCTACCTATGGGATTTCAAGGCTTTATTGCTTTATTTCGCAATTGGACATTCACCCTATTTTACGTTATGTCAGAGATGTGGAGCACAATTATTATGACAGTCTTACTCTGGGGATTTGCTAATGACGTAACCTCTGTTGGTGATGCTAAACGCTATTATGGCTTACTTGGAATTGGAATTAATATATCAGGTATTGTTGCTGGTCAAGTTGCTACGTCGATGTCTCACTTAAATTATCACTCTTTCTTACCTTTTGGTAATAATGCCTGGGATCAAGCGGTTTTTTTTCTTACTTCTTTAGTGATTATAAATGGGATTTTATGTATGTCGATTTTCCGCTACATGCATAAAAAGAAACAAGGTTATAACTCAGAAAGTTACTGTGCTCAAAATGGAAACGAAAAAATTAAAATGGGCATGCGTAAAAACTTTGGCTATCTAGCTAAGTCTCCTTATCTTATCTGCATTGCCGTTATTGTGATAACCTACAATATCGCAATTAATTTGATCGAAGTGGTATGGAAAGACCAAGTAAAACAACTCTATCCCAACCCTGCTGACTTTAACGCTTACATGGGGCAAATTCTCAAGTGGATCGGTATTGTTGCTACGGTAACTAGCATTTTTATTTCCAGTGTGATTATTAGGCGCTTTAGTTGGACCTTTAGCGCTTTAGCTTCCCCTTTTATTCTTTTATTTACTGGAGTTGCTTTTTTTGCTTGTTTTTTCTTCAAAGATGTAGGATTTGCTTCTATTTCTGCTTTTTTAGGAGTTACCCCTCTGGCTCTTTGTGTATTTTTTGGTTCCCTACAAAATTGCTTAGCTAGAGCTTCTAAATACACCCTATTTGATGTAACCAAAGAAATGGCTTTTACCCCTTTAAGCAAAGAGTGTAAGCAAAAAGGAAAAGCAGCTATTGATGGCGTGGGATCACGTCTTGGAAAATCAGGAGGCTCTCTCATCCACCAAACTCTTCTTATGTTCTTCGGAACCGTTACTCTTAGCACCCCTTATGTTGCTATTATTCTCTTAGGAGTAATCAGTGCTTGGATGGTATCGGTTCGTTCTTTAGGCCATCAATTTGATAACCTCATTGCCCATCAAGCAACATTAAAAGATCCCGATGAAGAACCATCTGCAGGACCTGTGTTTGCTGAGTCTAGCAAAACTTAAATCAGCAATCATAAAAAATGATTTATTATAATATTTTGACTTCCATTTTCTATCTATTTTTTGTAAATCGGAATACTTTCGCTCCCTTTTTGTGAATGAATAGCTCCTATCCCCTTCTGGAGAACATAAACTATTGCTTCTTTATGCAATAGAGTGGGATAAGTATTAGATACAAACTCTTCTTCTTCAGATCCCGTAAAAAAAAGATCGTATTTTTTGCCTTGCTCATGGTAGCAAAGTTCCGTCTCTGTATTTGAAAAAAGAACTTGAATCAGAGTTTTAAATTTTTCCCTAGATTTTCTTATCTTCTCTTCCCCAAATTGCTCCCACTCTTGACACACAGCTTCAAACGTTCTTCCACTGCTTTCCACTTCAACTGCTATGTATTTAGCTAGCCCTGGAAAGGTGTGTTCGAAATCAGCAAACTTCGGAGGACTTTTTTCTTTTTCACAAAGAGTAGCAATAGAAATCTTCTTATAAGATTTTCCTGATTTTTCAACAGCAAGAAATACTGGATATAATAAAATGCTAAGATTATCTGCAAATGCAAAACTTGGAAAGGCTATCATAAATTCATCTTTTTGCTTGAGATGTTGAGTTAATTCCGACATTAAATTTCCAACCCAAGAAGAAGTAAGTGCTCTTATTTCCATCATTTTTCCAGAAAGAGTATCACTATCGCCAAACCCTAATGCTAAAAACCCATTTTCACTAAGGAAGCTATGAGCTTTTATAAGATCTATAAAAGCATCCTTAGAAGCATCAAATTTGTCATAATCAACTGCTAGCACGGCAGAATAACTTCCTTTTTCCCTCTGAATCTCCTTGATGTTTTGATAAGCATGAATGCTAACTGATATACCTGAACATTTACTAAAAAAATCTCTAACTCCTTCGATTTTTTTAGAATCAATTCTTTCTGGATCTACACAATCAATAATAATATTTTTAAATCCTTCAAGGATAAGCTTTTCCAAAGTAATGAAATCAGACATAAGCCCACCGCTTCCCATACTAAGCAAGCGTATAGGTTGATTCTTATCAGGATGAATTTCAGCTAAACGTTGAACAATTGCTTTTTCGAGATTGTTTCTTCTAGGACTCTTAAAACGATGAAACGCTTTTGTTTCTACGCATGCACATTCACTTAACTTAAGATCAGCCAAAGAAGGATGGAGAAAAATAAGAGAACTACTTAAGACATTTGTCATTTCTATCGCATGCAATCGTATAGAAAAAACATGGTCAAATATTTCAACAACTTTTGAAGGGTTTTGAGGAAGGTTTTGCACGCAAAACTTTCTATAATTTTCATCTTTAAAACAAGGTAGCTTAATAGCAGCCCCTATAAGAGAAAAAGGAAGCGTTACTATCGCCATTATTTTTATCGTCCTTCTTACTATTGACAAGTGCTCCATATTGCCATTATGTCGCAATGGGAAAGTGAGGTAAAAAAATTCCATTGAATTCATAGCATGTATTGAACCATCATTAAGAACCACAACTTCCTTTCCTGCAAAAAGCACTCTAGCAGGAGCAAGCAAAAAATCCCCTGCTTTTTCAAAAAAAGAGCCCGAGGCAGCATTAAGTCGGGATGAAAGATAAAAATTTGAAATAATACACATGTTATCTCTAAAATAATAATGCAAGATAAAATATCGAGTTTTATTTATTAAGACAATAAAAAAAGGCTAAAAATGCCTGACTTATTTACTAAAATATAACTGTGAATTGAATTTAATTAGTTAAAGAAAAAGAAGTCAGCAACACTTCTTTTTTCTTAAGCAATGAAAATAATATTTAATGATTTAAAGATAAATCCGCAAGAGGTCGTATAAGCAGAAATGTTACTCTAGATATCTACTTTTCCCATAAATCTTTTAATCTCTCTTTTCTTCCTGAATAGAAGGAATAAGACTGATACTTTGCAGGATCTTTTTTATAAAACTGTTGGTGATAGAGCTCCGCTGGATAAAAGATTTGTATTGGCAAAATTTGTACTAAACAAGATAAATGCAGTTCATTTTTAGAAAACTCTGCTAACTCTTTTTGTTGCGCATTGTGATAAAAGATCGTTGGCCGATATTGCGAGCCAATATCACAAAATTGACCATCAGATCTTGTAGGATCAATATGATGCCAGTAAAAATCTAGAAGTTTTTCATAGCTAATCTGCTTTGGATCATAGAGCACTTGAACAGCTTCTACATGCCCTGTTCTTCCAGAACAAACCTCTTCATAGCTAGGGTTTTTTGTATCTCCACCAGTATAACCAACCTGTGTTTGTAAAACACCCGGCAAATGATCAAAATCATGTTGTATACACCAAAAACATCCTCCTGCAAAAGTCGCTAATTCTTCCATATCCCTCTTATAATAGAATAAACTTTTGATAAATTTTCTCCGCAAAAGCATAGCCTATTAAAAAAAAAGTCCCTCCTAAAAAACCCCAAAAATAGAGAACAGAACGTTTTATTTGTAAAAGATACGCCATGCTTAAACTAAGAGCAAAAAAGATAAGATCTAAAAAAAAATATAAAGAAGAAGCATGAGGAATGAGTGTCCCCATACAAGCACAAGGGAGCTTAATGCTATACCAAAAAATGGAATACCCAGCAAATGAAGCAAAAACTACAGCTGTAATCACCCATATGTACCAATGATTTCTACAGATAAAAAGAGCTATAATAAAACATATTTCGAAAAAACTAACCCAATGCTCTAGCTTCTTGATTTTTTCAGAAGGGTGAAACATTTTTCCATAAATAGCCAATAATAAAAAACAAGAAATGACAATGGCTACGCTTAAAACAATGAGTTTTTTATATCTTTTTAAAAGCATATTTCCTCTCTTTTAAAGGATATCCTTTACTGGGATATAATAAATTTTTTTTTCATACAAGCTCAAATCTGAGTTTTTACTGTATATTTTGTCTGAACAAATATCCAATTAATGGAAAGTATGGTATAAAAGAAAGGCTATGGACTATTTATTAGAACTTATTACGCGTCATGCTCATAATGCGCATTGGTATGTATTTGGAGCCATTATTTTAGCCGGTTTTAATATACCGTTAAGTACAGATTTGTTGATTTTGCTCAGTGCTTTTATCTCTGCTACTATTCTGCCAGAACACACTTGGCATTTATTGACAAGTGTTGTCCTTGGCTGTTACTTTTCCGCTTGGTGTGCTTATTGGATGGGACGTCTTTTTGGCTCACAGCTATCTCGATTTAAATGGTTTCAATCGATCTTTCATTTAAATCGGATGAAAAAAATCAGAAATTTTTATGAAAGATATGGGTTTTTAACTCTTCTTATCGGACGTTTTATTCCCTTTGGAATACGTAATTGCATTTTTATGTCTTCTGGAATAAGTCGGTTTAATTTTTTTCGATTTATCTTTATAGATGCTTTTGCCTGTCTTATTTGGAGCGGGATTTGCTTTTATTTATTTTATAGTTTTAGTCAATTTTATACGGTTATATGGCAGCGCTTTAAAACTGCTAATATTTTTGTATTGATAGTTTTCGGTGTGACGGTAATTGCAGGAATTTGGTATAAGCAATGGAAAAGGGTCCAAAAGACGAATCCTTCTACAAACTAGAACTAGCTTTTAAATCAAAATGAGTCAAAAAATCTAATTATGATTGGTTTATCAAATAGCTTATCACTTTTGCGTGCTCCTTTAGCATTTTTGTTTTTGTATGAAAGCATTCCTGTACGTATTACTGCTATTATCCTAGCCATGATAACCGATATTGTAGATGGTTACTTAGCACGCAAGCGTCGAGCTGTTACAAGGCTTGGAGCTATTTTAGATCCTGCCATGGACAAATTTTTTGTATTTTTTATTTTATCTATTTTGCTGATGGAAAAAAGATTGCCTATCTGGCAAGCTTGTGCAATTGTTTCACGTGATTTTTTCTTGTGTTTATTCGGACTCTATTTAAGTTTTAGATCTGCTTGGGAGGGATACCGCTTTGAATCCATTCGATGGGGTAAAGTATCCACAGCTCTGCAGTTTTTTATTTTAATTGGATTAGCTATAGGCTACCGATTCCCTTCTTATTTATATCTTCTATTTATAACGCTCGGTCTTTTAGCTTTTGTAGAACTCTTTAAAAGACAACTATTAGTTGTTAAATAAAATAGCTCTTAAATCATTTTTCAATAGCCATTATAGGATTAGGAACTTGAACACCCAGTTGCTGAATTGTTTTATACAAAAGATATAAAATTTCTTGTTTTACTATTAAATATTGTTTATATCTTATCTGCTTAGTATAAACTTCTACAAATAAATCTAATGAGTAAGCCCCAAAAGAAGAGAAAACCACATTAATTGGTAAATAAGCATCTACCGATGGATGTTTTTCAAACACTTCTTTTAAAACTCGTGTCAATTCCTCTAGCTTCGCAAAATCTTCTTTTCTAATACCCACCGTAATTTGAATACGTCGATGACTCATCCTCGATATATTAACAACAGAGGCCGTAGAAAAAATGGCATTGGGTAAATAAATCAATCGCTTATCTTTATCTCTGATTACGGTTAAATACCAGCCTATTTCCTCTATAGCTCCTTCTAAGCCTCCACGATCGGGCAAGGAAATGTAATCGCCTAACACAAAAGGACGATTAATCCAAAGCATCATACCCCCAAAAAAATTGGCAATAACCTCTTTAGCTGCAAATCCTAAAGCTGCGGCACCTACTCCTCCAAACGCCATTAACGGAACCGTATCTAAGCCCCAAATTTGCAAAATAACCAGAAAAAATATAGAGAAGACAGCAATGGAAATTAATCGACCTATCATATGCACATGCGACATATCAATGTTTTTGATAGTATGCTTAAAAGAGAGGAGATCTTTTTCTACTTCCTTTTTCCAGCGCAGAAATATCCAGGCTAGAGTAAAAATAACGGTCGTTTTAAAAAAAGAATAACTGTATTGATAGACAAGAGAAAGCTGAAAATGAACTGCAATAAAAGAAATAATTAAGCAAATACCGCAAGCCCATAGAAAAAAAGAACTAGGTAAATAAAAAATATTATCAATCCTACCTTTCCATCGATCTATAGGAAAACGCTTTGCTATTTTCTTAAAGGTTTTCTTAAGAAAAAAATTGATAAAAGTGAGTAACCCAAGATAGATTACAATTTCTAACCACCAAAACCGTTGCAAATTTGCAAAAGAAAAACTAATCATGTCTATTGCTCTATAAAAAAGTAAATCCTAGTATATACTCTATGTGATTTTCTTAGACAAGGTGAAAAGCTGGATCAAAAAGCTATACTTCTCTAAGATTCAAGAACCCATAATATCTATTTGGAGATAAGAAATATGCACTACCCTAGAGAATCGATTATAGCTTCTACTATTCGTTCTTTTTTTCGTTCTTTTGCTGTTTTTATCGGTTTTTTTACAGCCCTTATGCTTCTCTTATTTGGTTTAATCAGCTTTTCTTCTCCCTATATACAACCAGAAAAAAGTACGCTTTTGCTCAGCCCAGATGCCAAAGGACAAAGACAACTACTAGGCCCTACTTCCGATGTCATATTGAAGTTAAATATCTCTGGAATAATAGGTATGAAAAATCTTACCACAGAAAAAATCACTTCTTTATTACTCGATGCCCAAGAAGGGGTATTGCAAAACGATCGAGTAAAGGCGATTTTGCTCCACATAAATACACCAGGAGGAGCCGTAACAGATTCAGATGGGATTTATCATGCTATAATGGACTTTAAAACAAAACATAAAATACCTGTTTATGCTTATGTAGATGGTATGTGTGCATCAGGTGGTATGTATATTGCCTGCTCTGCAGATAAAGTGTTTGCTTCTTCTACTAGTGTTATAGGCTCTGTAGGAGTGCGTTTTGGTCCAACTTTTAACTTTTCTACTTTGATGCAACGTTACGGAATAGAGGCTTTGACAATTACACAAGGTAAAGATAAAGATGCCTTAAACCCTTTTAGACCTTGGAAAACAGACGAAGATCTCTCCTACCGCAATTTAACCTCTGCCATGTATCAGCAATTTGTTAATCTTGTCACATCAGCACGTCCTGCTTTAAATAAGCAAAAACTCCTTTCTGATTATGGCGCTCATGTATTTATATCTGAAGAAGCATTGGAATATGGCTATATAGACGTTGCAAATAGCAACTATAATGAAGCTCTAGAAGCACTTGCCAGCCAAGCAAACTTAGAATCTTATCAAGTGATGACCATACAAATCGCTCATAATTTTCTATCAGAATTATCTCAGGCTAGATGTTCTTTTATAGAAAAAATGAGTCATTTATTTTCTCCTTTTCATCCAGAATTAGAAGGTAAATTTCTCTATCTTTATCAACCAGGACAACTTCTTTAACCTTGCTTTTTCCTCCCTAAAAGTAGGGAGGATTTTTTATATTCATGAATAAAATTTATATTATCGATGCGGTTAACTTTTTGTTTCGAGCCTATTACGCCATTTCTCCTATGACCAATTTACAAGGAGAATCTACTCATGCGTTATATGGGTTTATTCGTTCTGTTTATAAATTAATGAAAGATTTTTCTCCTGACTATGTAATCTGTGTATTTGATGGTCCAGATAATAAAAAATCACGAACTAAGATCTATAGCGAATATAAAAGCCATCGTACTTCTATGCCGCTAGATTTAGTGGAGCAATTACAAAGGGCTCTATACTTTTGTGAAATCGCAGGAATCCCTTTCCTATCCATAGAGGGAATCGAAGCAGATGATACAATGGGAAGTATTGCAAAATGGGCTGAAAAAGAAGGATCCGAAGTATTTATTTGTTCCAGTGATAAAGATTTGTGCCAACTTGTTTCAGATAAAATCCATATCATTCACTTACACAAAAATAACCTATTAATCGATGAACAAAAAGTAAAAGATCAATATGGAATTGAACCATCAAAAATCGTTGATTTTCTAGCTATAACAGGCGATACCTCTGATAATATTCCTGGATTAGAAGGTTTTGGACCAAAAACAGCGTCCTTGTTGCTTAATCAATACGGTTCTCTAGAAGAAATTTTAGCAAATACTAATAAGATCAAAGGGAAAAAAGGAAAAATCCTCACTCAACAAGAAGAGATTGCTTTGATGAGCAAACAACTCGCAACAATTGATATACATATTGATATCCCTACTCAACCATCTTTTTTTCAACTTAAAAATCCTGATATTTCTAAAATTAAGCAATTTTTTCAAGAGATGCATTTTCTCTCTTTATTAAAAGAGCTTCCTCTTAATACAAAGACTCCTCAAAAAAACTATTCTTTAGTCAATGATGCAGAATCCTTAGAAAGGCTTCTTAAAAAATTAGAACAAGAAACAAAGATCTACATAGATACAGAAACAACTCATTTACACCCTATACTAGCCCAACTGGTAGGGATTGGATTTGCTATTCAAGCAGGACATGCTTGGTACATCCCTTTAAATGGATTTTTAAGTAAAGAAATGGTCATTAAGAAAATCAAACCTCTTTTAGAAAAAAAAGAAATTAGCTTTATAGGACATAATATCAAATATGATCTGCATGTACTAAAAAATGAAACCATTTCTCTACAATCGATTTACTTTGATACAATGTTAGCTTCTTATTTGTTACATCCTAATACACAAAGACACAACCTCGACGAATTATCTCTACAACGATTAGGCAGAGAAAAAATACCTATTGAAAACCTAATAGGTAAGGGGAAAAAACAAACATCTATGTTAGACGTTCCCCTTGATCTGATAAAGGATTACTGTTGTGAAGATGTGGATTGCACTCTGCAATTAAAAGAACAATTAGAACCAGAATTACGAGAACAAGGGTTATTTACTTTATTTACAGAAATAGAAATCCCCTTGATTTTTGTTCTTGCAGAAATGGAGCGCAATGGTATTTATGTAAATATAAAAACTTTAGAAAAAACATCTCTTGCCCTGTCTTCTAAGATTTTACATCTTGAAGAGCAAATTTATGAATTATCAGGTCAGAAATTCAATTTGAATTCGCCTAAACAATTAAGCTCTGTTCTATTTGAAAAATTACAAATCAAACCTCCTAAAAAGACAATAACAGGTTACTCTACATCTATAGATGTACTGGATGCACTTAAAGAAGAATATCCCATCGTTAAAAAAATCATAGAATACCGCACTCTTGAAAAACTGCGTTCTACTTATGCCGATTCATTACCTCTACAGGTAAACTCTATGACAAAACGGATTCACTGTACATTCAATCAATCCACAGCAGCAACAGGGAGGCTATCTTGTCAAAATCCCAATCTACAAAATATTCCGGTTCGAACAGAAGAAGGAAAAAAAATTCGTCAGGCATTCGAACCTCAAGAGACCGATTATAGTTTTTTATCAGCTGATTATTCACAAATTGAGCTAAGAATTTTAGCCCATCTCTCAGAAGATCCTGCTTTAATTCAAGCATTCAATAATCAAGAAGATATTCATAGTTATACCGCCTCTTTGGTCTTTGGAGTACCTCTTTTAGAAATAACTCCCACTATGCGCTATCAAGCAAAGGCGGTTAATTTTGGAATCTTATATGGAAAACAAGCTTTTAGCTTATCTCAAGATCTTAATATTTCCTACAAAGAGGCAGAAACCTTTATTGCAACGTATTTTCAGCGTTATCAAAAAGTAAAAGATTTTATTGAATTTTGTGAAGAAACCGCTCGAAAAACAGGTAAAGTTGTGACCATCACCGGTCGTCAGCGTCCTATTGCGGAGATTCATAATAAAAACCCCTCTATTCGAGCATTTGCAAAAAGATTAGCCATTAATACCCCTCTTCAAGGAAGTGCTGCAGATTTAATTAAACTAGCGATGATCCAGGTAGATAATTATTTAAAACAGTCTTTTAAAAAAGCTAAAATGATTCTACAAGTTCACGACGAGCTTTTATTTGAAGCTCCTGACCACGACGCTTTATTACTGGGAAAAGAGGTAAAACGGATTATGGAGAATGTCATGTCTTTAAAAGTTCCTTTAGTAGTAGATATTGCTATTGGAAAAAATTGGAGTGAATGTTAAACTTGAAAAAGCTAGCTATAACTGGTGGGCTATCCTCTGGAAAAACAACTGTTTGCCATGTATTTAAAGACTTGGGCGCCTTTGTTGTAAGTACTGATGAGATTGCCCATAATTTACTAGTACCAAACGGCATAATTGGGCAGAAGATTATCCAATTATTTGGTCCAAACATTGTTGAAAATAATTCTTTAAATAGAAAAAAAATTGCACAACAAGCTTTTCTTGATGTAAAACTTTTAAAAGCCTTAGAAGCATTAATTCATCCTGTTGTGTATACTGAGATTGAAAAAGAATATCAACATGCTAAGCAAGCAGGTAAATACCCTTTATTCATAGTTGAGATTCCCTTACTTTATGAACTATTTAAACAAGACGAATTTGATATTGTCATTACAGTTACAGCCGATCTATCCATATGCCAAGAGCGGTTCATCAAACAAACACATCAAACAATAAGAGAATTTGAGCAACGCATGGCTCAACAAATCGATCCTCAAAACAAAGCAAAAAAGTCTGACTATGTGATTAAAAACAATGGGAGCTTAGCCCACCTAAAAGACCAAGTGGCTAAATTGTATTCCTTGCTAACCATTCAATAAAATTTATGGGCAATTTAAACGAAGGAGCCTTAACTTCAATGACAAACGAAGACACCACTCAAGGGTTCCAGGACCCAGAACAAAACAATTCTTCTCTTTCTATGACCACTCCCGTCGAGTCGATTACGAAAATAGCAGATCTTCAAAGAATGAATATGGACCAACTTACACTCTTTGCACGCAATATTGGTCTAAAAAATCTCGGCGCGCTTACAAAATCTCAGATGGTTTTTGAAATTGTAAAGTTTTTATCTGAAAAACCTCAAGAGGTTTTGGTAGGAGAAGGAGTCCTTGAAATCCTGCCAGACGGATTTGGCTTCTTACGCTCTCCTAATTATAATTATCTTCCTTCTGCTGAAGATATCTATGTTTCACCAGCACAGATTCGTCGTTTTGATTTAAAGAAAGGAGATACGATATATGGAACCATCCGTTCTCCTAAAGAAAAAGAAAAATACTTTGCTCTATTAAAAGTAGAAAAAATTAATAACAAATCTCCTGAAAAAGCAAGAGACCGCATTTTATTTGAAAACCTTACCCCTCTTTATCCTGATGCTCGCCTTGTGATGGAATGTGGTAAAGAAAAACTCAGTCCACGAGTTCTTGATTTAACAGCTCCTTTTGGAAAAGGGCAAAGAGGGCTGATTGTAGCCCCTCCTCGCACTGGTAAAACAATGATTTTACAAACTATTGCTAATTCTATTGCTATCAATCATCCAGAAGTATTTCTCATGGTCTTATTAATTGATGAGCGCCCAGAAGAGGTTACTGATATGATCCGTAGCGTCAAAGGAGAGGTGATTTCCTCTACTTTTGATGAACCTCCCGAAAGACACGTTCAAATAGCTGAAATGGTGATTGAAAAAGCAAGGCGGCTTGTTGAATATGGTCATGATGTACTTATTCTCTTAGATTCTTTAACCCGTTTAGCACGTGCTTATAACACAGTTCAGCCACATTCTGGTAAAATCTTAACAGGAGGAATCGATGCAAATGCTTTGCATAAACCAAAAAGATTCTTCGGTGCAGCAAGAAATGTAGAAGAAGGCGGATCTCTAACAATTATTGCCACTGCATTGATTGATACTGGTTCTCGTATGGATGAGGTAATCTTTGAAGAATTCAAAGGAACCGGAAATATGGAACTAGTTCTAGATCGACGCTTAGCCGATCGTCGAGTATGGCCAGCTATTGACTTGATTAAAAGTGGAACTCGTAAAGAAGAGCTTTTATATCATCCAGAAGAGCTTGAAAAAATTTATGTCATGCGTCAAGCATTAGCAGATTTAGCTCCTTTAGATGCTATGAACTTACTACTTGGCCGTCTTAAGAAAACCGGTAGCAATGCTGAATTTCTTCTCACTATGAAAGAATAATTTTTGCTTTAAATTACACATCTTAATTCCTTATTAAGATGTGTGTACTCTTTACATTTAAAAGAAAAAACCAATCCGAACCTCAACTTCTTGTCGATAATGCGGAAAATCGTGAATGATAGCTCTTTTATATGCAACAGAGAAAACAATTTTGGGAGTGATCAATTTCCCCATTGTTATATTGAAAGGAACAAACCATTTATGCGTGATCCAATTAAATCTGATTTCAGGATCAAAATACAAAAACCACATTCTAGGTAAATCGATATTAAGAATGGGTTGGATATAAACCTGGCTAATAGAGTTTCGATTTGATTGCCCTGCAAAGCTGCACGCTTGCCTAATCATAAGAGCTGTCCAAGCTCCATTCATCCAACTAGCTAAGTCATATTTAATACCAAATGTTGGCACTGCTTGGTATTTGCCGGATCCTAAGCTAGATGGTGTTGCTGCAGGGAAAATTAATTGACTACCAAAGCCCAATGTCCATTTTCCATAAGCAGAGGTAATGAATAGCAATTGAAAAAGAATATCATCTAAACCATTTTCTATTTGATCTGATCCTTGATTTAACCAGGCGTAAGGAATATCAAGACGACTGCTAGCTTTCCATTGATTTTCAAATTGGCAAGGTACCTCAAATCTAGCTATAAGGGTATTTTTATATGAACCTCCAAATAACTGATCATATTTCCATCGGACATCAAAACGCCTTAAAGGCTGAGTAAAATCTTGACCTGTATTTTCCTCAGCCGCATGCAAAACAGAAGCCAAACAACATAGAACCTGTATTTTTTTCATTTACTTAGACAAAGTATTTCCTTCTTGAGGCTCAACAATTTTGAACCAAAAATCAAAAGTATCAAAAAGAGATAAAAAGGTTTCTAATATTTGCCGATCTCCTTTAATAGTTATTTTTTTTGTTTTTTCTGCCTCTTTAAATTTTAGTGTACCTAAAATGATTTGATCAAAGTTCGCTCGCTTCATGATTATTGTTGCATCCGCTTTAATAGTTTTCTTAGGGAAATAATGTAAAACTCCATTTTTTACTTGAAGGAGATATTTTTCTTTTACATCTGGCAGCTCAAGATAAATAGAAATCTGCTGATCCGCTGCACGTGGTCCATTTAATTGAATAGCAAAATAATCCAGCAAAGACTCTGTTGGCATAGCTTTAATGACATCTGGACTAATTCCTGAAATAAAAAGACCCTTCTCTATCCTCTTTTTTAATTCCTGCGCTCCTGTTAAATAAAAATTACGCCATGTAGCATTTTCTGATTGATAACCAAGCTGCTCTAAAACACTTGCAAGAAGATTTTTTGCTTTTTCATTGGAAGGCTCAGCAAAAACAAGATGATTTAATACCTGAGCAGCCCAACGATAATTTCCCTGATCATAATCTTTCTGTGCTTTTGCTAAGATAGCATCCGCTCCTCCCATATACTCTACCATTTTTTGCCCTGTTTCTATAGGAGGAAGCTGATGTAGAGTTGAAGGATTTCCATCAAACCATCCTAAGTAAAAGCAATAAACAGACTTTGCATTATGACTAAGAGTTCCGTAGTAACCGCGATTATACCACTCTTGGCTGAGTGTTTTGGGAAGTTTGATCATTTCACCGATTTCTAACATGGTATACCCCTGATTTGCCAAATGCAACGACTGATCATGTATATATTTGTACAGGTCTCGTTGCTTTTCCAAAAAATCAATTATCCTATCTTTACCCCAAGTTGGCCAATGATGCTGCGCAAAAATCACCTCCGTTTTTTCTCCAAACATTTCAATTGTCTGATTTAAATAATGAGACCATGCTCTTGCATCTCTAATCTTTGCCCCTCGCAATGTATATAAATTATGCATAGTATGTGTTGCATCCTCAGCTGCACAAAGAGCTTTCAAATCAGGCAAATAAAAAAGCATTTCAGCAGGAGCTTCAGAATTGGGAGCAAATATAAAAACAAAACGAACTCCATCAATAGTTTTCTTTTTACCTGTTTTTACAATGAGATCCGTCGGCAAAATAAGAGAAGTTTCGCCCACAGATGTAGTAAGACCAAGTCCCGCTGTTACTTGTCCATAAGCTCCTGGTTTAATTAAGTTTCCATACATATAGCTAGCACGTCTTGCCATCGCATTGCCTGCCATTATAGATTCATCCAGAGCAGCTTGGAGAAACCCTTCTGGAGCAAAGATTTTAACCATTCCTTTTTGAACTTCTTCCTGAGTAATAATCCCTCGAACTCCTCCAAAATGATCCATATGGCTATGTGTATAAATCACAGCTTTAACCGGTTTTTTTGGACGATGTTGATAATAGAGATCTAAAGCAGCTCTAGCAGTCTCTATAGAGATTAAAGGATCTATAATAATGAGTCCTTTTTTTCCTTCAATAATAGTCATGTTCGAGAGGTCAACACCTCTTACTTGATAAATTCGATCAACCACTTGAAATAAGCCTGCTTTACATAAAAGTCGCCCTTGACGCCATAAACTGGGATTCACACTATCTGAAGCTGATGGATTTTCTAAAAAATCATATGTCTTTAAATTCCATATAATCTCTTTATTTGCATTTTCAATAATGCCATTATTAGGTAGTGGAGCTATAAAACCTCGATTGGCATCTTCAAAGTCTTGTTGGTTATCAAAGGGAAATTCCTTGAGAATTTTCTGATTTTCTTCAATAGTTAGTGAAGTTGGTAATGCATTTAAGATCTGTATTGATAAAAAAAATACAAATAAATTTTTCATAAAAAACCTATAATCTTTTAGAACTCTGTAAAAGCTTTTATATAAAAAATTTCTTTTTTTTTATAAATATTTCACTTAAGATTTCTGATTAAATTCTTAAAAAATTTTCTTGATTTAAAAAATCTTAAGAAAATTAAATTAACTTTCTCAATATTGCCAACCCTTATTTTGAACCTATCCTTAGTTAAAATTAAATTACATCTTTATGATTTACAAATAATCTTATAAAGGATTATGCTTGCTTTTTTTTTGATACATCCATCAAGGATATCTCCTATGAAAAAGATGCTATTTTTCCTATTTATTATCGTTTCTGCTTTTTTTTTCATTAAACGTCAGAGTCCAGAGAAACAAATTCAAGTGCTTCACTTAAATATGAAAGCAGATCCAAAAACAATGGATCCTCGTAAGGGAGGAGACTGGTATTCTTCGCAAATGCACTCTCTATTTTTTGAAGGACTTGTAAAACTCTACCCAAACCAATGTTTTAAACTAGCTCAAGCCGAATCATACGATATATCAGAAGACCATCTCATCTACACTTTTCATTTAAGAGATACGGTTTGGTCTAATAACACGCCCGTCACGGCTTATGATTTTGAGCAATCTTGGAAAGATATTTTACATCCTAATTTTCCCTCGATGAACGCTCAGCTATTTTACCCGATAAAAAATGCAGATTTAGCAAAAAAAGGGCTTATTTCTCTTGATGAGGTAGGAATTAAAGCAATAGACGCAAAAACCCTTGTGCTTACTTTAGAAAAGCCCACTCCTTATTTGATTAATTTGCTTTCCTTTTGCGTTTTTTCCCCTGTCAATATCAAAAATGATAGGGAAAATCCTAATTGGGCTCATCATGCAGGCCCTAACTTTTTATGCAATGGTCCTTTTGTATTAGAAAGATGGGAACATGCAGATGAAATTATTGCTGTCTCTAATCCTCATTATAGAAAGACAGAAGATGTACACCCAGAAAAAATTATTTTTCATACGGTTGAAAACGACACAACCACTTTACAAATGTTTGAAAAGGGTTTAGTGGACATCATTGGAGATTCTCTAACCTCTATTCCTTTAGAGGCCATTCCCGATTTAGAGAAAAAATGGAAAGTTTCTAGAGAATCAACTCCTACTACTATGATCATTGCTTTTAATACGGATAAAGCTCCTTTTCATCATCCTAAAATCCGCAAAGCTTTTAGCTTAAGTCTTAATCGTCAGGAACTAGTCGATAATATCGTCTATCAAGCAAGTTCTATTGCAACAAATATGATCCCTCCTTGTTTAAAAGAAAATCGCTGTAGCTCTTTTTTTAAAGACAATGATGTAGCCCAGGCTAAGGTTTTACTAGAAGAAGCAATAGCAGAACTAGGTATTACTAAAGATGTCTTTGATTCAGTTACCTTATATTATCCGTCTTTTTCTTCTGTAACAAGCAAGGTCATACAAGCCATCCAACAACAATGGTTAGATGCTTTAGGCATTTTTATCAAAATAGAATCTTTGGACTATAGAATTATTGTAGATAAGTTAACAAGTGGGGATTATTTCATGTGCTATACTCTTTGGAGCGCGATGTATTACGATCCCATGAGTATTCTTGAGAGATTCAAATATAGAACTTACGCGAAGAATTTTACAAATTGGGAAAATGCAGAATACATTCAACTACTCGATCGCTCCTTTTACGAGCAAGGTGAAATACGTTTTCGTACTCTAGAAAAAGCAGAAGAGCTTTTCTTAAAAGACATGCCTCTTATTCCTTTATACCATGTGGACTTTGTTTACATCATAAATCCACGCTTGAATATACCGTTATGGGGAGATCGATTATTACTACCGCTACCTTCTAAGGATTAAAAAAGTAGAAAGAATGAATATGCTTATATATCCAGACTCTGATTCTATAAAAAAACATAGCAATTTAAGCGATTATATAAAAATTGTAATTGCTCCCAATGAAAAAGATGCAGAAAACTTTGACCTGTTTTCCAAACTTATCAGCAAATCTTTGGAAAAGGCTTTACCTGATGAATTTATGAAAGATTTTCTGAAAAATCCCTCTCAAGAAAAAATGCATTCTATGGTTTTAGAGCTTAGGAAAAAACAACCTCTTATCTCCTGGGATGATCCTCATAAAGCTCCTTGCTTCATTAGAATGAGTCTAATCTGTGCTTCTGAGTTTACCACAGGTATAGGAAGATATTTCTGCGATATTTTAAGCCGATGGTTAATCCCTGGAAAGCTTTTAAACATCTCTTGTTCTTGTGGCGCAAATATTGTTTTTCATTGCTCTCCTAAACAAATCTTTTATTTTCATCAAATTTATATAGATATAGTAGATAGCAATGATCTTATGCTTTTAAAAGGCAATATATCCAGCCTGCAAAAAGAAATTTATTTAAATATTTTAGCAGTGAGATATGCTCGTCGAGTGATTTCGATTAAAAATCTATCTGCTGAGCAAAAACGCTTTATGATTAAAGAAAATATCGCTTCTTCTTTGAACCGCTCTGCTAAAGAGCTCGATAGTAGTATGTTTAATTTGATGCATAATTTGTTTTTACAACTTAACGTTGAAAAAAAGATTTCTCGCATACAACTTAAATTTGCTCCTTTTTTAAAACAGAAAGTAAAAATTTTTGATCGAGATATCTTTGAAGAGATTAGATATTATTCTTTTTTATTTGGCAGTCGATTTACCGCGGCCAGAGAATTACGTCATCTTGTTCGTTTAGTTTCTTTTCAGTATTTATTTAGAAAAAATTTACTTTATCAACTTGCTAAAAATCCTGAAAAAAGACACTTAAACTTAAAAATTTTTCGCGCTTATCTCTCTTCTAATTCTACTCAAGAGCATAAGCCTGTCCTAGGTATTATTGGTGGTATAAATGTATTAAAAGAAAGCGAACTATTTGAAGAGCGTCATATATTAGAAGCTATTCGTCATTGTTTACCTAATGCCTCTAAAGTAGAAAATTCTTTTATTCTTGATCGTAGAACCTATGATCCTATTCGTCTTTTCTATCTAGAAATTGAGAAAAAAGACAACACTCCATTTACGATTGATGAAATTAAAGAGTTACGTAAAAGTTTGAACCGAGAATTAAAAGAAAATATAGAAAGTATTATTCATCCTGTTTTAATGCCTCGTAATGAAGAAGAAATCATGCGAAGCATTGTATTGCTCAGCCGCCAACTAAAATATGTTAATGATCTACCTCAGGTCACTATCTCTTTTAGTACCCAAACAAAACATCAGCTCATATTTACCATTATTTTGCTAAGAGTTCTTAATGATTCTTCTCCAGATATTGTCCAGTTATTTAGTAAAGCAAACACCCTCCTTAAAATTGAGCGTTTAGAAGTTAAATCTGCGGGATTACTTAGAAAGAAATACCAAAAGGAAGCAAATATCTTCCATATAGCTCTTAGTAAAGCTCCATTCCTACGTAGGTTTTCTATTGATCTGTTTAAAGCCCGTCAATTTCTTTCTTCTGAGCTCAATCGTATCTTTAAGGGGGGCATTCGCGACTTCAATGGAGGCATTCTTTCTAAACAACAAGAGGTTTTCCACGAGCTTTGTAGTTCTTTTAAAGAGCTTTCTTCTCATGAAAGTTTTTTATTAGAAAATTTCTTCTATTCACTTACTCCTCCCTTAAGCCAAACTTTAATCATGCCTTCTATATTAAAGATGCTTTTTAACATGATGCTTAAAGCAATCAATGCAGACTATACTCACACCTCTATTTTTTATAAGACTCAAGTCAAAGATGAATTCTTTCTAATTATGATTGCTTCCCCTTTTATAGCAATCAAAGAAAAAATAGTAGACCTTGTCAATAAACTCTGCATTCCTCCTTCTGATCTATGCCATACTCAAGTAAGTATCTACGATACTCATTGTATCGGTTATATTTATCGCAGAAACGATCAAACTTCTTATCAAAAGCTCTGCTCTACTTTTGATGAATTTTTGCAACAAGATCTTAGTTGGTTACTCTCCCAGGAAAAATTAAGCCTAAACTAATAATTTTTTAGTTTAGGTTAAATTTGACTTGCATGGAAATAGTATAAAAATCATATTTTATATTTCTTTATAAGGTGTGTTCATGATATTTAGTAATAGGCAAGATGCAGGAAATCAATTAGCAAAGCATCTAGTAAGTTATAAAAATAACTCAAATGCCTTTGTATTAGGACTATCCTGTGGAGGAATGCCTATTGCTTTTGAAATTGCTCAATTATTACATCTTCCCTTTCATATTCTTCTCGTTCGTAAAATTAGATCTCCTCAAAATCCTAATCTATCCTTAGGAGCTATCGCAGAACAAAACATAGAATTATTACATGCAGATTTGATAGGTATTCTCGATATTCCTAATGATTACGTGAAAAAAGAGCTTGAAAATCAAAAAACCCATTTAGCAAAGCAAGCTAAATCTTATCATATCTCTGAGCGTTTACTCTACCAAAAACAGATCATTTTAGTCGATGATGGCATGGCTACAGGATCTAGTATGCAAGTAGCTATACAAGCTTTGGGAAAATTACAAGTAGCCAGTATTCACCTAGCTGTTCCTGTTGCTAGCCGTTCATCCCTTGCAAAAATTTCAAACGAACAAACCACATGTTTATTCTCCCCTTCCTTTTTTGAGAAAATCTCTGATTCTTATCATGTCTTTGATCCTGTTAACGATCTAGAAGTAACACATTTGCTAAACCATTCTTCTTGTGATCTTGCTACTGTCTAAGCAGAATATTGTTTGTCCTAATAAACTCATGGTTTGGATCTAGAAAACTATTTAACTTCTTCTCATAATGGATGAAAATCATCCAACTAGTTACATCATTTTCTAAAATTTGATATATCATTAACAAACGGGCAGACAAGGAGAAATAGATGCGTCTTTTATTTAGTTTATTTAGCCTAGGAGTGCTTGGCTATGGTCTATGGTGGGCTTCTTATAACAAACCTGATTGGAAAAACAAAGTAGAAGATGTACTAAACATAGGACATTTTCATACATTAGAGATTCGCTATACAGCAGAACAAATTATGGAATCTCAGCAAAAGATTTTGCTTAAAGATGCTAAATACCAATATCTTGAACCTTCTCTGAAATTCTATCCTTACTTACTTTTAGAAGTTAAATATAGCGCATCTGATGCGAAAACAAAAGAAGGAATCATCTTATGGGATTTAACCGATGGAGAAATGGTAGTTAATGCTAAGGATTGGGATAAAACACATGGGTTCGCTGATTGCATTAATGCAAATGTAGATCGTCGTGAGTTCAAAATCATCAATGCAATTGCTCAAAAAGGAGGAGTGATCAATCGAGAGGATTTACGTAAAAATATTCATGTGGAAACAGAGGTAATCGATGCACTTATTGAAACTTGTCGTCGCAAAAAATTGATTGTACAACATGGTGGGCGTTATCGATTGCATTTAGAAAATCCTAAATTAAAAATCACTCCCTCTACTCTCATTGAAGAGCGCTTAGTCACTCAACCCTATCGTCAAGCCCTTTGTGTTTCTAGGCGTTATTCTCTTTCACAGATTGAAAGAATTACTAGCTCAGCTTTTGGTGAAGACTTTGCTATTCGAAAAACCGCTTCTGTCTACCTTCCGGTTCATTGTATTGTTGTACAAAATCCCGATGGTTCCTTACACACAAGCCATTGGAATGCCCTCAATGGAAAATTGTTAGAATCAAATGGGATAGATTGAGAGTTGCTTGTAAATCTATTTGCATATAAACTAGCTGCATCTCTTAAGGAAAGGTGGCCGAGTGGCCGATGGCGCGTCCCTGCTAAGGACGTGTACCTCCGGGTACCGTGGGTTCGAATCCCACCCTTTCCGCATCTTGTGATGCTTATATTTTTAAACACATCTCTTTTCTTATATTGTTAAATACAAGATACTGCAGCTTGAGGTTTCTTATGTCAAAGTCATTGCCCAAAATAAAATCAGCCCCTCACTCTAAAGAATCAGAAATGATGGTGCTAGGCTCTATGTTAACCAACATTAATAGTCTTAATATAGCAGCTGATGGCCTTGATGAAGCAGATTTTTATTTCACAGAACACAAAATTATCTTTCAAGTCTTAAAAACCGCATACCGTAATGATAAACCAGCTGATATTCACTTAATTGCAGAAGAGCTCAAAAGACAGAAAAAACTCTCTTCTGTAGGTGGAATTGCCCATTTAACAGTGTTAGCTCAATACGCTGGTAGCTCTGCTTACATTGAAGAATATGTAGATCTTGTTCGAAGCAAATCCACCTTAAGAAGAATGGTCGTAGCTGCACAAGAGGTAGAAAAAGCGGCTTTAAATGAACCCAGCGATGTTAGTGTCTTATTAGACGAGGCTCAGGGTAAATTCTTTTTAATTAGCCAATCAGCTAGCCCAGGGGCTGGAGTTTCTATTAAAGATCTGCTTTCAGGTGTGCGTTCTGAAACACAGATCCCCTATCTAAAAGCATTACAAGAAAAGCAAGAAAGATACCAACAAAAAGGCCCTGAGGATTTAGGAATTACAGGTATCCCTTCTCATTTTACAGATTTAGATAAAATGATTAATGGTTTAACCTCTTCTAATCTGATGATTTTAGCTGCAAGGCCCGCTATGGGAAAAACGGCGCTTGCTTTAAATATAGCAGAAAATGTCGCTTTTAAAACCGGACTACCCGTAGGTGTGTTTTCCTTGGAAATGACCGCTGAACAATTATTGCATCGCATGATTTGTAGCCAATCTGAAGTAGCCTCTGATAAAATTCGCACAGGCTCTTTAAATGGCACAGAATACCAAAGAATTGTGGCCGCTGTAAACTCTATGATGGAAGCTACTGTGATCATAGATGATCAACCCGGATTAAAAATTACAGACTTAAGAGCAAGAGCTCGTCGCATGAAAGAAAGTCATAATATTCAGTTTTTGGTTGTTGATTATTTGCAGCTCATTACTGGGTCTGGTCTTTCTCGCAGTCAAGAAAACCGTCAAAATGAAATCTCTGAAATTTCTCGTATGATGAAAACACTTGCACGAGAGCTTTCCTTACCTATTCTTTGTTTATCTCAACTCTCTCGTAAGGTAGAAGAAAGAACAGGACATAGACCTATGATGAGTGATTTAAGAGAGTCTGGCAGTATTGAACAAGATAGCGACATTGTGATGTTTTTATTACGCCGTGAGTACTATGACCCTTATGACAAACCTGGCCAAGCAGAGCTCATCGTTGCTAAAAATCGGCATGGAGCTATTGGTAATATAAATTTAACTTATCGTAAAGAATTAGCGCAGTTTGTCAATTACTCTCCTTTACGAACCGATTCTGATCTCTCAGATAACGCAGAAGCCTTTGCTGCATTTACTCCTAATTAAAAACATTTTTTTAAATAACTCTTAAAAAGCACTTTACAAAAACTTTAGATCTTTACTTTTTTTCACACTTTGCTGTAAGATGGATCTTTATTTTTTAATTAAAATGGATTAAAAAAACGGGAGAAAATCTCTTTTTATGGCATCTGTAAAGAAAAAGCGCCGCGCAAAAATTGCTAAGCACAAAAGAAAAAAAAGAAGACGTCGCGATCGTCATAAAAAATCTTAAAAGTATCTAAAACTTAAGATACCATCAACTATGTGGAAATATCCTGAAATATTTGATGTAATCGTTATTGGAGCAGGACATGCAGGCTGTGAGGCTGCTCATGCTTCTGCTCGTTTGGGAATAAAGACAGTACTTATTACCATGCAACTCGATACGATTGCCAAAATGAGCTGTAATCCAGCTATTGGAGGTATAGCAAAAGGACACATGGTTCGAGAAATCGATGCAATAGGGGGCATCATGGGGAAGGTAGCTGATCAAACAGCCATCCAACGCCGTATGCTCAATGCATCAAAAGGACCTGCTGTTTGGTCTCCCAGAGCTCAATGCGATAGGTTTGCCTACGCATCTCTTATGAAACACTATCTAGAAAAAACCCCTTTCCTAGAAATTAAACAAGGTAGCATTGAAACACTCATTATTGAAAAAGATCGAATTCTAGGGGTTACCACTATAGAAGGGATTGCTTTTTATGGAAAAACCGTAATTATCTCTTCTGGAACCTTTATGCGAGGATTGATTCATATGGGACATACACAAATCCCAGGGGGAAGAGCTGGCGATAAATCTTCAATGGGTCTTTCTAAAGCATTAGAAGATTCTGGCTTTGTATTAGGACGCCTAAAAACAGGGACTCCTCCTCGTATCAATAAACGCAGTATTGATTTCTCTCAGCTTGAGCCCCAACAAGGTAACAACAATGTATATTTTTCTTATGACCCTCCCAAAACAACGGGACTAACTCAAACTCCTTGCTGGATCACATATACCAACGAAGAAACCAAAAAAATTGTTCGCGATAACCTACATCTATCTCCGATGTATTCTGGGATTATTCAAGGTATTGGACCACGGTATTGCCCATCGATTGAAGATAAAATTGTGCGTTTCCCCGATAAAGAACGCCATCAAATCTTTTTAGAACCAGAAGGGTTAGAAACAGAAGAAATCTATGTAAATGGCATTTCTTCCTCTCTTCCTTTTGATGTACAAATCAAGATGCTACACACCATTACAGGTCTTGAAAAAGCAGAAATCATGCGCCCTGCTTATGCTATTGAATACGATTTTGTAAAAAGTGGTCAATTATACCCCACTTTAGAAACAAAAAAAATCAAAGGTTTGTTTTTCGCTGGCCAGATTAATGGAACAACCGGATATGAAGAAGCTGCAGCACAAGGATTGATTGCAGGGATTAATGCTGCTATGCAAGTGAAAAATCAGTCTGCATTTATTTTAAAAAGATCAGAAGCTTATATTGGAGTTATGATCGACGAGCTGATTTCTCAAGAGCTCGACGAACCCTATCGTATGTTTACCAGTCGAGCAGAGTATCGTCTTTTGCTAAGACAAGATAATGCTGATCTTCGTTTGCGCGAATATGGATATTCTTTGGGTTTGATCAGCCAAAAGCAATATCAGCGTCTCTTAGAAAAAAAAGCAGCTATTGAAAAGCAAATCTCTATTTTATCTCAAAATCATCATACCATCCGAGATAAAAGCAGCAGCCTTGCGCAACTTCTTTGCCGCCCGGAATTTACCTATCAAACCCTCATTCAGCAATTCCCTGCTATCGCAATGGATTTAGGAAAGGAAATAAACACACAAGTCGAGTTACAGATCAAATACGCAGGCTATATTCAAAGACAATCCCTAGAAGCGGAAAAGCTGGAAAAAATCGAACAAATTGCTATTTCCAAAGACTTTAACTTCCTAGATGTAACAGGCCTTAGCAATGAAGCCAGAGAAAAACTACACCGTGTGCATCCTATCACTTTAGGTCAAGCCGCTCGAGTTTCAGGGGTTTCTGCAGCGGATATTTCCGTTCTCTTAGTCTCTCTAAAAGCTAGGCCTTAAACAGTGCCTATTCATCTAATAGAATTAAAAAACACCCCCATTTTCGACCAACTGCTCTTAGAAGAGTCCCTTTTAAGAGACCACACAGAAGATTTTTGCCTGATTAACCATGGCTCTTCTGCTGCTATTGTGCTTGGAATCTCAGGTAAAAAAGAAGAATTGGTCCATATAGAAAAAGCCGCTTCTTACAATATTCCCCTCATTAAAAGATTCAGCGGAGGAGGGACTGTTGTAGTAGATCACAACACTGTATTTGTTACCTTTATCTTTGCCAAAAACACACATTCTTTTCCTGCCTATCCAGAGCCAATCATGCGTTGGAGCGAAGATTTTTATCGTCCTGTTTTTGCCTATGCTGATTTTCGATTAAAAGAAAATGACTATGTCCTAGGTAATAAAAAATTTGGAGGCAACGCACAATATATAAAAAAAGATCGTTGGCTACATCACACCAGTTTTTTATGGGATTACAATCCTAACTATATGGATTGCTTACTATATCCTAAAAAAACTCCTTCCTATCGTGCAGGTAGAAGCCATCATGAGTTTATCTGTAAACTCTCTGACTATTACCCAGATTTACAAACATTAGTTACTGCTATTAAAAAACATTTACAAACCCTTTATCCAATGATTCTTCTCCCAGCAAAGTCTTTCTTTTCTCCAAGTATTTCTAGACGTACAACAAGTTTTCTATAACAAAAAAATAAAACTAGCTTTTTACTATTTTAATTTGATTATTCTTCCCGTAAAGGCTTAAGAAGGGCTATGTCTATATCACAAGTAGAGTCAGGTGTTATAGTGATTTGAATTTAAAATTTCCATTAACTACACACTTGTAAAAAAGATTGATCAATAGCTTCTGCAAGGTTTGAATATCAGGTTAAGGCTTCTTTTACTCTTTTCTTAAAATGTGCCCAAAACTTTTCGATAGGATTCAAATCAGGAGAATAGGGAGGCAAAAATAATACTTCGCATCTAGCTCTTTTAATGATTTCTAAACTCTCTTTGGACTTATGAAAACTCGCATTATCCAAAATAACTACTTGTCCAGGTTTTAGCTCAGGGATGAGTATTTGTTCGAGCCACATGTTAAACAACTGGGTATTACATGTTCCTGTATAACAAAAGGGTGCTAAAATGTTTGATCGATTCTTAGCTGCTATAAAACTTTCTCTGTGATAACGATTTCCTGATACAGCCCCATACGCTTTTTCCCCTCTGGGTGCTCTCGCATTCTTCCTTTGAAGATATTCATTAATCCCACTTTCATCGACATAAACTCGATCTTCTTCAGCAATTTCCTCTACTCTCTTTTGAAACTTCTCTCTTTTCTCATCATCTCTTTCTTGATAGAAGGGCGTCTTTTTTTTAAAGTAATCTTTAGTCTTTTACATGCATAAAAGACCGCAGTTATCGTTACTCCAAAGCATTCGGCTATTTCTTTTAAGTAGCTATCCGGATTCTCTTGAAGGTACGCTTTTAGCTTTTCTCCTTCAATTTTATTAGGACGTCTTTTTCTTGTTTTATTAGGAGCTAAGCGCCTTTGTTCTTTTCTCTTGATCCAATTAAATATGCTGCGCGCCGTCACTCCAAAGATTTGACTTGCTTCTTCTTTTGAATTGCCTTTCTCTATATAGTCTAATGCTTTTTTTCTTAAATCATAGGAATATGCCATGTAAGCATCATACTTCTTTGTCGTGAAAGTTTAAAGTTAAATTGCTATACATACCAACAGTTAGAACAAAATCCTACGACTTTTTGTTTTCGATTAGTTGAACGCTGTTTTTCAGTCAAAGGGATAACACTTCTAGGTACAACAATCGCATTAACAGCAGAAGTTATTTATTTAAGTGTGCATGGATCAGCTGCAGAAAGCGATGAGGATTTTCCCCACGATAGCACCTTTTCTTTCTATTGCAGAGAATCTTGCTCTCTTCTTTATAAGCTTACTCCAAAGTTCATGTACTCATGCAGAAAATACTGCAGCAACACTTCTACGAATGCCTTTCCAGATGCCTATATTTTGGCCTGTAACAAATTAGGAATGAGTGTCCTTGCAAGATGTATACGAAGTTGTAAGTAGCCTTAAAATAATGTAGATGAGCTTGAATTATATCTGAAGAAGAAATAGTAACATTTTTTACAGCTTTTTGATTTTTTAAAAATAAGGCTTTTTTAGACTTCATTCTTTATTACTTCATATCTACAAAAAACTCTATAGCTTACCCTTCATAAGATATGAAGAGTATCTATCCCATTTTTTTTAACAACCATCGAATCTTTCTTTTTTTGCAAAAAAGCATAGTGCCTTTCTTCTTTCATAAGGACTTATTTTCAGTAGCATTTCTCTATGATCTTACATTTTTTTTTAACTTTTATTTGCAAATAAATCTAATTAAAATTTAACATCTCTTTTACCGTTTGAAAGATAAATCTTTATGAAGGGTAAACGAAAATGCGCTTCACAAATGTAAATATGTATCTTTCAAAATTTTAAGCAGAGGTATTAACATGGAAATTCATCAAAGAATAACCAACTTAAGTTCAATAGTAGAAACAGCAAGTGTAAAACCTGTTGCTTTAGATAAAACAACATCTAGAGTAAGCGATTTCTTCTCAGAAAAAAATTCCATAATAGGAAACAGAAGCTCACTTAAAACAAATCAGCCTAATTTTGCTGCTAAGCATTTAATAGGGACAGAAGAATTAGCCCCCTATTTTGCAGGAGCTAATAGACCTCAAGATAATGCTGCTGCTGCTGCAGTAGCTGTTGTAACCGTATTACTCATAACAAAATCTGGAAGAGATCCTGATGATTTTCAGCTTCCCATAGATCCAGAAAACGCTCCAACAGAGAAATTAGACATCGATCAATTATTAGAAATGAGACAAAACATTCTTAATAACTAGGAATCTCAAACGATATCCCCTTAAATAAGGGGATATTTATAAAAAATATCTTATGAAAAGGTTTTAAATGATTTTACTTATCAAAATTGTTTTTTGTCTTATTATTTTATTGAGTTTTTTAAAAGGTGTTAAAAAACTAGGTTTTCTATGGAAACACTTTCCTATGTGCATGCACCTTATTCCTGGATGGAATTTTTTTGCTCCTATTCCAAGCACACTTGATTATCATTTGTTATATCGAGAGATTAACAATCAGGAAGTGGAAGAATGGCAAGATCTACATATCCTGAAAGAAAAACGCTCGATCTATTCTTTTCTATGGAACCCAGAGCATAGATTTACAAAAGCTTTTATAGATCTTGCAATAGACCTTATTAACTTTAGTCGTACTGCACAAGATAAAAGACAAGTGTATATTAGCCTCTCCTATTTACAAATATTACATTACGTAGATTCTCTAAAGCACAAACCATCTTCTGATAAAGTGCAATTCCTCATTCTCACCAATTCTAGGGCACAGGATTATAAAGTTGCTTTTCTATCCGCTGTGCACCCTATAAGCAAAAAAAGGTAATTTATGAACCCTTATTTAGCATTTAAAAACATTGCTTTTACTTATCAAGTTACTTTATGTATTTTATCAATTGGTTTATTCATTGCAGCTTTGGAAGACCTTAAAAGCTGGTCTATTTTCAAACCAGAAGGACTACTTAGTTGGAAAGTATCAAAACTGAGCTTCAAACGGTCTGCAAAAGACTTAAGACAAAGGGTTTTTAATGTACTATTACAAGATAGCGTTTTCAAGTGTTCTATCTATTTAAGAACATTTGCTTGTTTGTTATTATTTATATTCTCTTTGTTAAATATTATATCCCCTACTCTTATCTGCTCTGTCTTTTTTTTGAACTTGTTCATGAATTTTAGAAGCCCTTACGGTTTAGATGGTTCCTATCAAATGACTCTAGTGATTTTATTTGCTCTATCTATAGGGAGCTTATTTGGAATTAACTCTCCTGTTTCCACAATATGTTTATTGTTTATAGCAGGAGAGCTTCTTGCTTCTTATTTCATAGCTGGATTTCACAAACTGATCTCTCCCATGTGGCGTACATCATCTGCTTTACATGGAATTTTTAGCACAAAAAGCTATGGTCATGATTTCTTTTTCCGATTCATTAATCGAATGCAGCTACTAGCTACTTTCTTAAGTTGGTTTGTATTTTTGTTTGAAATACTATTTTTTACAGTACTCTTTTTTCATCCTATGTATACAATCCTATTCTTCACAATCGGATTTCTCTTTCATCTATTCAATGCAATCTTTATGGGTCTGAATAATTTCCTATTTACTTTTTCTGCAACTTATCCCGCTCTTTTTTATTGTGTCAATTACATACATGGAATCTAGTGAACAAGATCATTACGAACAAAAAATCGATGGTTGAATGTTATGGGAACTCCTTTCCCCCTAAACAAAAAATCTCCTGTATGATCTAACACCGCGTGAATATGTAAATGAGGCTCTGATGTACGACCTGAGTTCCCCACTCTACCAATGAATTGACCTTGTTTAACTATATCTCCTTTTTTAACCTGAAGTGATCCTTTCATCAAATGCGCTAAAATAACAATAACTTCACTTTCACTTTTATGAATAGCCAAGTAATTCCCCGCTGGATTTTTTGTATCCATGGTCATAGGCTCAAGATCTTCCAATTGATCTAGAGATTCCACAACAATCCCATCACATGGGCTATAAAGAGCAGAACCAAAAATACAAAAATCCTGCAAACTCTTTGGAGACCATTTATTAGCTCTAAAGCCTAGTGCGTTAATCTGGAGGATGTCCATTGCATATTTTTGAGCAGAAACACCGTAGTGATGATTCACTGCTTCATTTGTGCCAGCATGAACCATGTAGAAATCTCCTTCTTTCAGCGGAAATGATAAGTCAACAGGATTTGAATAGTTAGATCCATTTAAACTTAAAAAAATTCTATAAATAAAAAAACAAATAAAGGAAAAATAAACAAGACTAGACGAAACACTTCTAATAGATAATTTATAAAAAACCTCTTTCTCTATATTAAATGCAGATTTAATAAAAATAACAATAAACAAAAGCACAAAAAGATATCGAAAGAAGTATCCAGAATAAATAGGCCATAGGCCAATTAAAAACAAATCAAAAATGTACAAACCAGCTAAAGTAGCTTGTAGCATCCATTTTCCCAAACTTGTCGTATAGTTGTACCACATTTGAATGAGAAAAAAACAAGGAAACCCCACATATATCAGAAAGATAAGAGCTCTATACAACATCTGATTGCTCCTTCTTAAGTTTTTTCTATAAAATTAGAGCCTATTACCTTTTCTTGTAAGTTATGTTTAGATACTAAAACTTAAAGATCAAAGTCAAAGAAAACATTTTAGGCAAAAAATCCAGTTCACAAGAAGAATGTATATTAAAATTTTTTACATTTTAAATCAAAAAATTTCTTAAAAATCATGTGATAAAAAAAATAAAATCAAATAGAGAAACTTCAAATTAGTAGAGCTTGATTTAAAAAAGACATGTGATCATTTGCAAAAAACTTGCAGATCGTT
Organism: Candidatus Rhabdochlamydia porcellionis; assembly: GCF_015356815.2. Classification (GTDB taxonomy): domain Bacteria; phylum Chlamydiota; class Chlamydiia; order Chlamydiales; family Rhabdochlamydiaceae; genus Rhabdochlamydia; species Rhabdochlamydia porcellionis. Next base: position 113,349 of record NZ_CP075585.1, on the reverse strand, counting down.
TCTTAAAATTTATCTTGCGTTAGAAAAATTTCCTTAAATAACTTCAAAAAAACAAGACCTTAAATTTTAATGCAATAAAATAATTTTTGTAAATGTTTGATATTTAGACAGTTCAAAACAATTATCCAAAATAAAAAAACTTCTTGTTGACTTATCTTTTTTTTATTATTAACATGTACTTCTTTTAAACACGAGGAGTTGGAGAAATCAAAATCTTTAGTTTTTAAATCTAGTCATACCAAGATCCTCCAAAAAATCAAGGTGCTGATGAAAAAACTTAACAACTCTAAGTGTTTAAAAGAACTAAAAATGAGAAGATCTTATTGCTAACTAGAAGTTAGATGCCCGAGGGTTAAAGTAGATGATTGAAACCCTGACTAGGATTTAATAAACTAAGAAAAGCGTGTGTTTAACACACAAGAGATGTTTCATGTGCTCGCTAATCTCGGATACTTGTAAAGCCCTCTACTTGAAGAGAAGATCTTCTGTGGAAAGTACTCTGCCACATTTTAATAAGGATAATTTTAGTTGAGCTGAACTTTCTCAACGAGGATTTACAAATCAACATCCTAATTCCAAAACAGTAGGCAAGACAGCCGCTGAAGAAATGCATTGTTTTCCTTTATAAACATGTGTCTTAATAGATTCTCTATTCTCCCTGGTTTATAACCCAATGGGAGAATCATCGCACCTCAAGTTAGGTGAATATCTTTTAAAAAAGATCAATTCGTTGGCTTTCTCTTCAAGTTATCATTGCCTTTACGAAGAGTTAAAGTTGATTAGGAATGTAATAAACGAAAAGAAACGTGTACTTAAATACACAAGAGGTATCTTATGACATGGCCTTCAGATTTGGCTCGTCGATCAACAAATCCTTTCTCTCCACAGAATATGATTACTAAAAACCTAATGGATCAAGCTTTAAAAAACGAACGATCCAGAACAGATAATCTAATTAGAAATGATCCTGATCGCTCAAGCGGTTCAAGCAATGGAAGCACCGAACCACATTCTCAAAGATATATAGATTTCAAGAAAGAACTTTTTTTTAATTCATCTACAAGCTCAAAGAGTCCGGAAATCCCTAACCTTAGCGAAAGAGTAAAAAATTGTTTTATCTTATAAAATATCTAAATTTAAATAACCCTCTCTACTAGATTTTATTAAAATCTAGTAGAGAGCCAAAATTTTATAATAAAGATACACTTAAAAGAACTAAACTTTGTTTGTTCTATTACTTCTTTACAAAAACAACTAAAATGTTGACTAATAATTTGATAAACTAGAAAAACAAGAGGTATCTTATGACATGGCCCTCAGATTTGGCTCGTCAATCAACAAATCCTTTTTCTCCACAGAATATGATTACTAAAAATCTAATGGATCAAGCTTTAAAAAATAACAGAAATACAAGGCTATTGACAAGTTCAAGCTCAAGCTCAAGCGATGATGAAAATACTACATATTATCAAGCCTATAACTATCAAGCCTACAAAGCTACTTCTGCGCGTTCCTCTTTATTAGAAAAGCATATAAAACCTGAAACTAGTACGAGAGATTCTTCTAGTTTAAGACATGTATTTTCTTGCTGCTGTATACAATAAAATACTTAAATCCTATAGATTAAAAACAAGCATCTGTTAACTCCTTAAAGAGGAGTTAACAGACATGCTAAAGCTTTATCCTTTAAGACTTGATGAATTACTTCGGAAAGCATCAAAATCTTTTAATCTATCAATTTCTTTATTAACACCATCAGTTGTTTTTTCCTGTTGAGCTTGAGTACCATCTCGTGTTTGTTGCTCAATAGTATCCTTCTGAGCATCAGCTTTTTTTCTGTCTCCTAAGCCCAGAGAGACATAATACAAAGCTTGTCCCGTCGCAGATAAACCTTGAAATTTTCTCTCTCTAGAGTGAATACAATCTGCCTCAGCAGCATACTCTTTATTTATTTGTTTAATACACTTATCTGCTTCTTTGCTTGCCATCTTTCCCTGGTCATTTGCTTGTTCTGTCATTTGAGTTTTTTCGGCTTGCTCTTCTAGTTTTGTTTGTTTACAAGATTGCACTTTTTCTTCTGCATTGTAAAAAACCTCTTCTTCTATTTCATCTAACACAGGTCCATCTTCAACTACTTCTACTTGTACTGTGACACCAGATTTCTCTATATCTTCTGTAGAAAGTTCTTTTAATTTGATTGTATTTTCATTGATCCCTTTTATCTTAGCTTCTCGCCATCTTTTTGCTTTAGCAAGCTCTGTAGCATTCTTACATCCTGCTACACCTTGAGCCGCTCCTGTTCCAGCAAGAATCACACCGCCTCCTAATTGTAAAAGACCTGCTTTTGCAGTTTCATCAGCAGAGCTAAACCCTGCCTTTATGCTTGCAAGATTTGATTCACTTCTTGCTTTATTGAGTATCTCGGATACTTTGATAAGGATATTACACAACATCCATAGTGCAGCTTGTAATTTAGCCTGTGTATTAGAAGGACCGTTGGCTTGCCCAAGAGAAACGTTTGAGGTTTTCTCCAGTATCTGGGTTTTGGCTGTGGTTGGTAATTCTGGCATAAGACCCTCCTATTATTTTTTAAGTAACTTTATTGTCTAATTGCAGATCTACAACTATTAATTATTATATTAACACATTTTATTGTAATTAACAATTTAGATATTCTATAAATATAGAATAATAAAATTGAATTACCTGAGAGAATGAACTTTGGATTTATTTTTTTGACAACTTATAGAAAGCCAAAACGACTGTGCCAGATATTATTGAATAAGAAGTTCTGGCGGATAGATAAGAGACCGTGATAAGAACCCTTTCTAAGAAAAGTGACACTAGAAAAATACGATTTGCAGAGCCTCTTTATCTTTAAGATTTATTATAGTTTTTTTTTACTTTCTATTAAAATACTTTCTTGTTACACTGTAGCATTTTTTAAACAGTTTTTACCTAACTCTTGAGGTTTTTATGTCATTGCCAATAGGAAGTGCAGCAATTGTAACAAGAGATGAAGCAACCTCAAGAGCTCTGCAAGAACAAGCACATCAGGCTGCTCATAGGCAATCTACTCCAGCTAAAGCCACTTTAAAAACCCAAGCAGAGGCTTGCATTGAAAAATACCCTTCGCTTAATGATCAAAGTAAGGATATCAGTAAACAAACCGCAAGCTCATCCATTGACACCTGTGTTGATTTAACAACCCAAGAGGCAGTTAAGGCTGTGTTTAGATACCTAAAACCTTCAAGTTCTTAAAAAATTTATTCGTTTAAATAAAAAAACACCATTTTTTATGAATATAATTGGTACATCTAATTTCCTTCCCTTCCCTATCAATAGAGGGAAAGAAACCATTTATCAATGGAACGTCAATGATTACGTGGTATATTTAACAAAAAGACAAGGCGCTCTAGAGTATAAAACCATTGATAAAGACAAAAAAGAAATCTATGCAGGACATATTGAAATTCCAGAATCTGAAAGCATAGAGGAAATGATTTCTCATCTCAAGACATGCAAAGTCATGGTAAAAGAAAACGGTCTTTCCCATTTTTTACAAAATTTTCATACCTGGAAAAATGCTAATAGAAACTCCCTTTTAGGATCCGAAGAGAAGGTTCCTTTAGAAAATGAGTTTATCCATTCTCTTTCTGATTATCGCAAATGGAAGTACGACTCTAATGCAAGGGTTAGTCTGGTTCTTGTAATGGAGGGCTTAGTTTGGAATGTCTTCCAAAGAGCCACAAAGAATGCTCTTTCCATCACTTTCAAGAAACCACCGTTCCTTCTCTAAGGTGTCACCCAGAAACAGTTGCCCTAATTGAAAAAATAAAAATAGGATCTTTAAAAAATCCACAGCTTTTATATTCGCTAATAAGCGATTTTACAGTAAGAGTTCTTGATTCTGAGTTTATCAAAAAAGAATATGAAGCAATCAGAACAGAATTAAAGGAGTATGAAAGAGCTTTAGTCTTTTATGAAGCGGCACTAAAAGTTGCTAAAGAAAAAAAGGATCAAACTATTAATGAATACAATAGAAGACTATGGAATTGTAGGAAGTATAGGATTTGGGATTGGGGCTCCTGTTATTTATTTAGCAAAAAATGTGATTAGTAGTGGAGCAAATACTGTTAAAAATTATCTAGGAAGCGGCATTATTGGGTCATTTGCTGGAGGTTGTACAAAGATTGCCTCTGGATCTGCAATTATGCTCTCTGCCATCATTATAACTACTTTAGTTTCTATACCCTTTTTTCCTAGCGAATCTCGACTGGATACTGACAAATTGAACGCACTACAAAAAAGAATGACTCCATTATCTGTACAAAAGCTTTTATTAATTGAAATTGAACCAATTAGTATTCCAAGTGTAATTGATGAGAGAGTACGTGTCAGCAAATTTACTTGGGCTGTGACATTAGTTACACACAAAGGCTCGGAAGGAAATCACGCAAGAATTATCATAGAGGGAATCAATGATGGATTTTATCATGAAGAAGCTCTCCGGATTGGGATAGCTAAGAAAGCAGGCATTGGTGAAAAATTTATACACTTAGCTGATTATTCTCCCCCAAATACAATTCGGTCTTCTTTCTCCAGCCGCTTTAGAGTATGAAACAAGAACGGAAATATGGATGAGATCTAGTGATAAGGTAAAAAAAATGCTAGAGGCTATTAAAAAAGAACAATATTTTCCAGCTTATCGGCATCCATTTAGTTTCTATGGGAAGGTTTCCAAATTTTATAAATTCACTCCTTGGGATAAAAAATGGCGTATATTTTCCGGTAAAGCCGGTGATAATTGCTTTTCATGGGCTCGAGATAAACTAAAGATGATCGATATTGATCTTGGAGAAGGTTATTTAGATTTTGTAATAGCTGCGGCAAAAAATTATACAAGAAACAAGGAAGAATACAAAACCTTGCCTATTCAATAGAACAGCGGCAATACGGGTGGACTCTTCTTAAGAATATTCCTTCTAAAGGATTAGATTTGATTGGAAGTATTATATTTGGAACAGTCACAGCTCCAGCTTGGATTGCTATTGATGCAAACTTTTATATATTGTTTTTTACAGAGCAGGCAAAAGCAGACTGGATTCATGCCAAAGCAGGTACCATTGATACTCAAGAACATATATATGATTTAAACGAAGGTGCTATATCAAAAGCTAAACATGGTCACGAAAAATGGAAAAACCAAGTAGAATAACACTTGATTAATCAAAAGTAGAATGGATATATCGACTGCATGCACTTCGTACATGCTATAGTGATTTAAAATTTTATTGAGAGAAATATGCCTAGACTTTATTCAATAGATTTGAGGAAGCGGGTGCTTCAATATCTGGAAATAAATCACGATAAGAAAAAAACCGCTGTTTGGGGTTCGAGCAATAGCTACAATAACCTTGTTCTCAACTAGGTGGGATCGCTTCCTAAAAAACTGCAAAAGTGATTTAGCGTCATGATCCCTTTAATATCTACTTATCGTTAATGTGCTTTTCATTTGCTCGGGTATCCCCAACAGCGGAAAATCTTTGAAAAGAGATTGTAGCAGTAGATCATATTTTTTAAAAAGTTAAATTACACATCGGGTAAACCTATCATATCTTTTAAGGCTTGTTTACCCACTTCTCTACCTATGACAGAAATGGATTCTGTTAGGGGGATGTTCTTGGGGCATACCCTTACGCAATTTTGTGCATTTCCACAACTGCTGATACCTGATTCATCCATTAAGGGTCGAAGCCTATCTGCTTTGGCTAGTTTCCCAACAGGATGCGCATTAAAAAGACGTGCCTGAGATATAGGAGCTGGACCCATGAATTGCGAATGAGGATTAACTTGGGGACAAGCTTCTGTACAACAACCACAAGTCATACAGGTAGATAACACATACATCGCCTCTTGCAATTCAGGGCTGATTTTAGGCCCAAAACCTCGATCTAAAGCATCGTCAACATCTATCCAAGCGCGTACTTTTTTTAAGTTTTCAAACATACTTGTGCGATCTACAACTAGATCCTTCACAAGAGGGAATTTTGTTAAAGGAGCTACTGTAATACAAAAACTGCCAGTTGCTTGTAATAATTGATGGGCAAGAGCCGTGCATCCTTGACGAGGGCGACCATTGATTAACATAGAACAAGAACCACATACTTCTTCTAAGCATCCCTGCTCCCAAGCAATTGGAGTGACTTTTTCTCCTTTCTTGGTAATAGGACATTTTTGTATCTGCATTAATGCTGATGTAATATTCAAAAAAGGTTTTAATCCTAACTCAAATTCTTCCCAATATTGCTGATTAGCAACCCCGCGGTATACTTTTAGAGTAAATGTTTTTTCCATGATCTCTCACAAAGGCAATACGATGTTTGTAGGCACATTCTCAAATTGAGGAAGGACTTTTTTGGCTTTGCTGTAATCGCGTCCTATAGGTTTTAAATGACGCAAATCAACAGGCTTATAGTTAATTTCCGGCTCTATCTTTTGATAGGTAGCCAGCGTTGTTTTCAACCAATTCTCATCATCTCGATGAGGAAATTCAGGTTTGTAATGAGCTCCTCTAAACTCATTGCGCAAAAGAGCACCTTTTGTAATCACCAAAGCAATCTCTAACATATAAGAAAATTGATTGGCAAATACATAAGTTTGATTCAAAAGAGTTCCCTTATCATCTAAACAGATATTTTGATAACGCTTGCGAATCTCTTTTATTATATCTATTGCTTTTGTCAGATCTCTATTATTGCGTTTAACCGTTACGTATTTAATCAATACATCCGATAATTCCTCATGCAATTGATGTACATTCTCTACTCCATTGCGTTGCATGAGATCTTGTTTGAATGCTTCTTCTATTTGCAGGGCTTGTGAAAAAATCACAGGGGATATATTTCCATAACTATGTTCTAACGTATCCAAATAACGAGGAACTTCCATTCCAGCTACTAATCCAGAAAAAATGCAAGAAAGTAGGGAATTAGCACCTAAACGATTTGCACCGTGATATTGAAACTCTGATTCCCCTACATTAAAACAACCGGGGATGTTCGTCATTTGCCTAAATCTCTGCCAACGATCGGGATCAGCAGCAGCTGGCCAATCCACCCAGGCACCTCCCATGGAATAATGCACAGCAGGGAAAATACGCATCGGTACTTTATGTGGATTATCTCCGGTAAATTTTTGATAGATATCCAAAACAGAGGAAATTTTATGTTGAGTTTTTTCTGGAAGATGCGATACATCTAAATATACCTGCATTTTTTGATCAATCCCTAACCCCATCTCGCAAACACGCAAGATCTCTCTTGCTCCAATATCTCGAGGTACTAAGTTGCCAAAAGCAGGATAGAGCTCTTCTAAAAAATACCAAGGTTTTCCCGTCTTGCCACAAGGAAGGGTTTTCCCTTCTGCATTCGTAATGGTTTTAGAGTCATCTCCCCAAACCCAAATTCTTCCCCCTTCCCCACGAGAGGATTCTGAAATCAAACGCATTTTATCTTCTGCAGGGATCGCTGTAGGATGGATTTGAATAAATTCTGCATTTGCATAATACATCCCCTGCTTGAATAACCTGCCATTAGCAGCTCCACTACAAAAAGTGGAGTTTGTAGACTTTTTAAAAATCAACCCTGGTCCTCCTGTTCCAAAGACCACCGCATCTGCTTTTAATACGCTAAGTTCTAAATTAAATAAGTCCATCAGTACGATGCCTCGCGTCCTACCTTCGCTATCAAGGACAAGACGCATGAATTCGTGATTTTCAAACTTTTCTACTCTGCCTTGTACTTCATAGCGACGCACTTGCTCATCTAAAGCATAGAGCAGTTGCTGTCCGGTAGAAGCTCCACAAAAAGCTGTTCGATGATATAGAGTCCCACCAAAACGCCTAAAATCGAGATTTCCCTCTAAAGTTCGATTAAACGGACATCCAAAGCGCTCCATCATACGAATAATGCCCGGTGCAGCTAAACACATCTCTAAAACAGGAGGTTGATCCGCTAAAAAATCCCCTCCCTTAATTGTATCGTAGGCATGAATGAAAGGAGAATCCTCTTCATTTTTTAAATTCATCGCCGCATTAATTCCACCTTGAGCACAAACAGAATGCGAGCGTTTGACTTTTGTCACCGAGACAATTTTGACATGACAGCCTTTTTCTGCTAGTTTCATAGCAGCGGATAAACCAGCTAGGCCTCCTCCCACAACAATGACTTCCTTTTTCATTTTTCGCTTCGACATATTTAAGATGTTAAATTAAACCAGTACGTTCCCCAAACCGCAGCTAACCCCAAAAAGGCAACAATAGCCATCATACTAAGAGCAACACATACCCAGAATCTCTGCGCAGCCATTTTTAGAACCCATCCCCAGGTGATCAAAAAAGTCCAAAAACCGTTAAAAGCATGAAAACAAGCAGCGAGCACAAAAAGGGTATAAAGACCTACATAAATCGGGCTTTTGAAAGTATCACGCACCGTAAGCAAGGTAGCTGTACCAAAGTCTTTGGCTACAGCTACCACTTCTGCTTCTGAGAGTTTTTGTTTTTTTAAAGCAAGCGCCCAATCTAGTCGTTGTTGATAGCTTTGTGCAGCATTTAGCAAAAGAGCCTCTTGTTCATTGTATTTGATAAAAGGCCCTTTTGCTAAAGTATATTCTTTGTTTTTTACTTCCTGAGCAGCCTGCATAACCCTTTCTTCTGCATAACGATTTTCTAGCAAAGACTGTTCTTCTACAATCTGCTTTTTATCATACAAAGCTACTTGCAAACGATCCGCTAGTGTATATAATCCTTTATCTAGTGTGACATTTACCAAATAAAAAGTTTGCGATCCTAAGCGCACAGAAGTTGGATATTCTATAAAACGAAATTTAGCCACATGTAAAACAATCCCTACCAATAAGACCCAAGAAGTAATTCTCTGCCATGTATAGGCCTTATTTCTCCCATAATTTAAATGAGGATTCTGCTCTTTTATAGGATAAGCGTTAGCCTTAGAAGTCATTAGATACCTAACGCCCCAAAACATATGGATAGCAAAAGGCACTGCTAACAACCCTAATTCAATCGCTTGAAGATAAGGCAGATTATGCAGACTATTTACCATCTTTACAAATCCACACCCATCCTCTCCTAACCAAAGAGCTGCCTGAGAATTAGTCAATAAATGTTCTAGTAGAAATAAGACGAGCCAAAGACCCATTAAAGAGTGAAGTCTGCGCCAAATAAAAGATTTAGGTACCACTGTTACAATCTCCTGATGTCCTACATCAAAGATTGTATTAAATAGATCAGATAACTTTTACAAAAGAAAAATTCCTCAAAAACGAAAAAACTTTTCTGCATTCTCTTTGGTTGTTTTCGCTACTTCTTCTACGCTCATTTGTTTTAAGTGAGCGATCATCTTAGCTATTTCTGGAAGAAATCCAGGTTCATTGACTTTTCCACGATAAGGCACAGGCGCTAGATAAGGAGCATCTGTCTCTAAGAATACATGTTTCAAAGACACATATTTTACAATCTCTTGCAATGCTTGAGACTTTTTAAAAGTGACAATTCCACTAATCGATAAGTACCACCCAAGATCTAGTGCTTTTTTTGCCTCTTCTAAAGACCCTGTGAAACAATGCAATACGGCAGGTACCTCGCCTGCTATAGCAAATAAATCAACAAAGGCATCACGACAATGAAAAATCACCGGAAGATCGAATCTGCGACTTAAATCCAGATAACGCTCTAAATATCTTTTCTGTATTTCCCTAGGAGAGTGTTGATAGTGGTAATCTAAACCAGTTTCTCCAATGGCGATGATCTGCTTGCTATAAGCAGCTTGTTCTACAAAAGGAAAGAAGCTTTCTCCCTCTTTTTCCACATCATGCGGAGTGGTAGCTGCTGTGTTAAACACCCAAGGATTTTTTTCTCTTAAAAAAAGTCCTGTTGTTAGACTTTCTTCATCTGTGCAAATGTTGACGATCTTATCGATTCTACTAGCTTGAGCACGCGCTAAAATCTGCTGTGTATCATGTACAAGTGCATCACTTGTCAGATGAGCATGAGTATCTATAAACATAAAAACCACCCTTGAAGCTTGTCCTAAGGATGGTACCTGATCAAGAAAGTTTTTTCCAAGCTATCGATATCTGCGAACTTCAATTGTTAAAAGAAGTTGAAGTAGCTCCCAATGCCTATTATCTTATTTATCAAAGATGGACAAGCAATAGACCGTTATGCCGGTTTAATTAGTAAAAAAGATCTAAGCAATAAGATTATAGGAAGTCGTATTACTTCCGAGCTTTAGCAGCTAGAGCTTTGTATAGTAATTTAAAATTTCATTGATTTATACTTTTCTCTAACAAAATTCTGTGGAGAAACATGCCTAGGCCTTATTCGATAGATTTGAGGAATAGGACCTCTTGAGAATTTACTTTTGGTAATTAAATATTGCTTCCATTGCTTATTAAAATCCTTTCAAAACCATCTATAGAGCAGTAGTTAGGGGGAGTTTTAAACCTTCTCGAAAGTTGATCTATATTAGATCTCTTAAACTTACTATTCCTTATCTATTTTATCTTACAAACTAGTGTGTTCACAACTAAAAATCCCATCCATCTATTTGAAAAACAAAGAGATAAATCCAACATTTAAAGATTGCTAGACTTGGATTATGATCAACCTTTATCTATTCTTCCCGATTTTAATAGAAATATTATTGCTTTTATTTAAAAACACGATTATAATATATTGATTATATATTTAATTTTAGATTATTGTTATGTTAATTGATTCAATTAATACATACGCTCTTAGGATCCCTTTTAAAATCGTTCGATCAACAGGTTATGCAATTTTGGCTTGCTTAACTCTTCCTTTTTATCTAGCAGGCTATAAAAATTTTAATTATTTTAGAAGAAAAGTAGTAGAGATTTGGAATGAGAACAAAACAAAAACTACAACTAAAACGAATAAATTTAATCCAAACAAAGTAGAAGAGCTTGGGCTAAATGCAAGTCCAGAAAACATAATTTTAGATCAATGGGTAGCAAACTCTTCAACCGAAGAAGAAAAAGAAGATCGAATTGCAGCCCGCCAAAAAATTCAATTTTTTTTTACAGAAAAACACGATTCCTTATCTTTAAGCTATAGCAGATTAACTTCCTTACCTGACATTTTTAATAGCTCTTCTTTTAACAACTTAAGATCTTTGTCCCTTAGCAACTGCGAAAGCCTTACAGCATTACCCGAATCCTTGGGTAACTTATCAGCATTAGAGGAGTTGGACCTTAGCAACTGTGGAAATCCTACAGCTGGTAACTTATCAACATTAAAGAGATTGCTCTTTAGCAATTGCAAAGGCCTTACAGTATTACCCGAATCCTTGGGTAACTTATCAGCGTTAAAGAAGTTGAGCCTTAACAACTGCAGAAGCCTTACAGCATTACCCGAATCCTTGGGTAACTTATCAGCGTTAAAGAAGTTGAGCCTTAACAACTGCAGAAGCCTTACAGCATTACCCGAATCCTTGGATAACTTATCAGCATTAAAGAAGTTGGACCTTAAAAACTGCATAAGCCTTACAGCATTACCCGAATCCTTGGGTAACTTATCAGCATTAAAGGAGTTGTACCTTAACAACTGCAGAAGCCTTACAACACTACCCGAATCCATTGGTAACTTATCAGTATTAGAGGAGTTGGACCTTAGCAAATGTGGACATCCTACAGCTGGTAACTTATCAGCATTAAAGAGATTGCTCTTTAGCAATTGCGAAGGCTTTACAGCATTACCCGAATCCTTGGGTAACTTATCAGCGTTAAAGAAGTTGTACCTTAACAACTGCAGAAGCCTTACAGCATTACCCGAATCCTTGGGTAACTTATCAGCATTAAAGGAGTTGTACCTTAACAACTGCAGAAGCCTTACAACACTACCCGAATCCATTGGTAACTTATCAGTATTAGAGGAGTTGCACCTTAGGGATAATCAAAGTTTACAGGGAATTCCTATGCAAGTGCTAGAACTTCCTTCTAACTGTACTGTTGACCTAACAGGATGTAGTTTATCTACAAATACTCTAGAACGTTTAAGAGAAATAGTGAACTCGCCTAATTACGTGGGCCCTCGCATTAGCTATTCAATAAATGATAGAATTAACAGAAGGGAAGAAAAATCTATCCAAGAATCTTTAAAAGAATTGTATCAGATCATAGGTAAAAAACCTAAAGAGTTTGCTAATCTCATAAAAACAGAAGAACTGCGCTCTTGGTTAAATCGATTATCTGATACTGCCGATTATAAAACAGGAAATGGGGATCTACAGAAGGCATTTGCTGAAAAAATAATAGCTTACTTAAGCCAAGCTAATGAAAATACAGAATTTCGTCGTGCTTTCAATGCGATTATTGAAGATGCATCAGCTACTTGTGGAGATAGGATAGCCCTCTCTATTCTACATTTGAGCATTGCTTATCAACTTGCAACAATTGATCTCAAAGATATGAAGAAATTAGCTGATTTTCTGATTAAAGGTCCTTGGGCTATTCAGTTATTAGAGGAAATTGCTCGTAATAAAATCCCTACCCTGCCTTTCTTTGACGAAATTGAAACTTATCTTGGATATCCTATTAAGCTTAAAGAAGAATTACAGATTCCTATAGATGTTCAAAATATGCTCTATTTTACATGCAGTGCACTAAATGCTAAAGATTTGGAAGAAGCTAAAAATTTCGTCCTGAATAAACAAAAAGAACCTTTTGAATTTCTTGTTAACAATGCTAAATGGCAAGAAGCTCTTTCTGCTAATTATAGTAAAGAATATCAAGCTATATTAGATGAAAAAGCAGAAGCTGCTGAAGCAGATGATCCAGACTACACAAGCATTGAAGAAAAATACAAGCAAGACTTAATAGAACTAACAAAGAAAGTTTTAGAAAGTTAAAAAACAAGCTAATTTGCATAGACAATATGCAAGAAGTATAAAAGGAAAACAAGTATTTGGGGAGATTTTAGGAAAACGGTTTGGTAGAAAAAGTGTGATCTCTGCTCTACAAGGAAAGAAGTTGTTGGCTCCAATGTGTTTTGTGAAGGAACTTGTGTGATACAGATCTACTCTATCTGGCTGAAGCAAGAATGAATTTTAAGTTTTTGATTCTTGCTAATGCGAGTTTTCATAAGTCCAAAGAGAGTTTAGAAATCATTAAAAAAGCAGGATGCGAAGTATTATTCTTGCCTACCTATTCTCCTGATTTGAATCCTATCGAAAAGCTTTGGGCACATTTTAAGAAAAGGGTAAAAGAAGCCTTAACCTTATATTCAAACCTTGCAGAAGCTATTGATCAATCTTTTTTAGAGGTGTGTAGTTAGTGGAAATTTTAAATTCAAATCACTATATATAAAAAATATATTTATTTTCAACATGATAATGAAAGAATTTGCTCAAAGCAAGATCTCTGAAATACATTTTCCGTCCTCTTTTTTATCTCTGATAAAGAAATTTAGAGCTAGTTGCTTGCTAGAAAACCCAAAACTGAGGTTACATAGATCAAACTATCTGTTTAAAAGCTGGGAGATTTGAAACAAATCGATCTCAAAATGTAGGTAAAGATCGATACAATGCACCTCATGAGCTTTAAGCCTTAGTACTTTGGCACTAGAGTTTGTTTGTATGGGTTGAGCTAATAAATCGATGGTAAAAGCAGGATCTACGGTTTCAAAAGAATAGCCATGGACAAAATCGATCCCTTGGAAAGAAGAAGAAAACTCTTGCTCGACTAAATGCTTCCAATTACGCTCTTTGCGATGACCCCAATTAGAAACTTTTTTGAGCATCTGTTCTTTTGTTCGAACCCAGCTAAAATGATGCACCATGGGTTTTTTATCTAAGCCTAAACACATCCGTTTTTTCTCTGATTGCACGGAAAAATAGGTCCCTGCTCTTTCTTGTGGATGCATAAGAGCTTGGATATTTTCTCTGGTTTTTTTTAAGAAAAGAGGGGTATCTTCCCAACTCGTTGCTCGGTAGCAGCTGCTACGAAAATACCAGTAATTAGCAAGCCGTATTGCTGTATATTGCGTGTAGTTAAAACGCTCTAGCCATTTTATAAAATGGCTTGTATCCATAATTTCATCACAATCGAGAAAAAGCACATATTGAATCTCTTTTTGCAAAAAGAATCCCCCTATCAGACGGGATAAATTATGCCAATAATGAGGATCATTTTTAGAGCTATCAAAGGGAAATTCGATGAATTGCACATTAGGAAAAAGCGCGTAGACTTTTTGTAAAAAAAGAGGATCTTCTTTTTGCCCACTAAACATATGATCACAGACAGGCACAATAATTTGAGTGGAAAACTCTCGAGCAGCTTGTATACAAAGAGATAGAAAAGCAAAGTCATAACTACAAAAGTTGATAACCGTTCCTATTGAATATTTAAGATTGACAAATTTCTTTTTTCCCATTATCTCTTTAGAGAAGAACCTTTTATGATCATGTCTAATATTCCAATAGCTAGTTTTATTACATTTATCAATGCTTATTCTCAGTCTGATGTTTTTGGCAAAGCAATTATGTTGACTTTAGTCTGTCTATCTCTGATCTGTTGGATTATACTGATCCAAAAAATTCAATCTACCTATAGAATCGCTCGCTTATCTCAAATTTTTTATAGAAACTATACAAGTCAAAAAGAAAGAATGCTACAAATCGATCTACAAGAAATAAAAATTTGTAAAGATCTGCACCCTTTTGCCCATATTCTTGGATCTCTTAAAGTAAAAACAGGAGAAATTCTTAATAAGAATTTGTATTTTTCTACACAAGACTTAGAAAAGAAGATCTATCTCTCCTCTGCTGATTTAGAGGCTGTGGAAAGTCATGTTCTGACTACGATTTCTTATCACGTAAAGCAGCTTGAAAAAAACCTGTTTATTCTACCAACTATTGTATCACTTGCTCCTTTTTTAGGTTTATTAGGAACGGTTTGGGGTATTTTAGTGACTTTTTCAGGTTTGCAAAACAGTAGCTCCATTGGTTCTAATAGCATGATTATAGGTGGGCTTTCTACAGCTTTGGCAACCACTGTTTTAGGCCTTGTTATTGCAATCCCCGCTTTAATTGCTCATAACTATTTAAAACATAGAATTTCCAATTACTCCTCAGAAATGCAGGATTTTTTATATGAGCTTCTTTCTTATTTAGAATTACAATATCGTAAGGTGGACTTGGACTGATGCGTCAGAAAAGACAGCTCTCTCATCAAGAGATTTCCTCTGAAGAAAACCTGGTCAATTTAACTCCCTTAATCGATGTCGTTTTTGTTGTGTTAATTTTATTTATTCTCATTGCTCCTATGGTAGAAGCAGATCGCGTGCAGCTTTCTTTTTTTTCTTCTGAATTAACACATCCTGTTCATGAAAATGCGATAGCTACTATCTATGTCCATGAAGATAATTCTATTTGGTTAAATCAAACAAAGATTTCTGAAACACAATTAATCCATTGTCTGAAAGACCTTCATCAAAAACAAGGCACTATCCCTCTACAACTTTTTCACGACAAAAGAGCACAATTTGGAGTCTATCAATCTGTTAAAAATGCAGCAGAATTAGCAGGATTTGAACAGCTTGATGTCATCGTAAAATCTGGATAAAAGTATGGGTCGGAAGATTTTTCTCTTTTTACTCATAAGCGCCCACATAGGATTTATGGGAATGTTGATAGGAGCAAAATCTCAGAAACAAAGAAAAAAAAACACTCCTCTTGTTGTAAAAACCGTTTTCTTAAAACCTTCTTCCTCTCCTATACAAAAGCAGAGTATAGCACAAAAAAAAACACTCATCCCAAAACCCATAAAACCGTTAGTGAAAAAGAATCCCTCTGTTAAGAAACAAAAAGAAAGAAGAATTCCCACCCCAAAAATCCCACTTCAAGAATTTGACATTCCTCCTTCTATTCTCAAACAATTAGAAGAAAGTATTGCGAAAATTGAACAAAAAGATGATAAACAATGCAAAAGCAGTACAATTGTTACAGCATCTTTATCCCCTAAAGTAGCTGAGACTCCTGCACAAGAAGAGCCTGCATTACCTAGCTATACAGCATCATTGGTTAAAAAACTCACTCAGATGCTACAGCTTCCTGAATACGGAGAAGTAAAAATAAAAATAACGATCAGCCCATCTGGTAAAATACTTGAGCTATTGGTTCTTCAAGCAGAGAGTAAAGCAAATAAACTGTATTTAGAAAAGTGCTTACCTAACATTATATTACCTAAATATAATGAAAAAGCACTTAATAACGAACAAACACTCACCCTAACTTTTTGTAATGCTCTCTAAAATCCATACTTATTTTATCAGCGTCTATTTTTTTCTTACTCTTTTTTCCTCTACAGCTTGCGCGGAGAAAATAGAAGAGGAAATTAGAGTCCATTTGCCAACTACAAGTCAGTTACAACCGATTTACTTGGGCAAAATCTTTTTTCAAGAAGCGGTTTTTGATGTCCATTATTTAAATCAATTAGAAGCTATTCTTTGCTACGATCTAGATTATAATGGATCTACAAAGGTCTGTCAGAGAACGTCTGATAAAGAACAACTACTCCGCAATAAAGATCTAAAAGCTACTTTTCAAATCCAAAACTGGCAAAGCTTTGGGATTCCTTTTATCCTAAAATGTTGTGTTAACCAAAAACAGTTAACTCTATATCTTTTTAATGTAAGCAAGTCTTGCTTGAAAACATTCGGCCCTATTTTGCTTAGCGGTAATTTATCGCAAGATCGAAAAAAAATTCACAAATTAGCAGATGTTCTTCATAAAAATCTGTTTTCTATAGAAGGCATTGCTAACACCAAAATTTTATTCTCTCAAAAAACCCCTCGCAAAGAATCAGGAAAATGGATCTCTGAAATTTGGGAATGCGATTGGGATGGAGCCAATGCGTGTCAAATCACCACAGAAAAAACCTATTGCATCAGTCCTGTTTTATTACCTAAAGCAGAAAGCTCTTCCAAAGAAGGCTTCTTTTTTGTTTCCTATAAAACAGGTCAACCTAAAATTTATTTTCAATCTTCAAAAATAGATAAAGCTAAACGAGTTAGTCATTTAAGAGGAAATCAATTATTACCTGCTGTTTCTACCCAAAGAGATAAAATTGCCTTCATCTCTGATGCAAGTGGCCGTGTGGATCTATTTCTACAAGCATTTTCACCAGAGACAGGTAAAATAGAAAAACCAGTTCAAATCTATTCACACCCACATGCAGTGCAAGCCTCTCCCACATTTAATCCAGATGGTTCTAAAATTGCCTTTGCTTCCAATAAAGATGGCGGAACGCGGATTTTTGTCATCCCCGTAACCTCTGATAAAAAACGCCCTCATGCTGTTATGATCACTAAAAAAAACCGAGAAAATTCTTGTCCATCTTGGTCCCCTGATGGTACAAAATTAGCCTATAGTGCTAAAACAAATGGTATACGACAAATATGGATTTACGATTTTGAAAAAAATGAAGAGTGGCAACTAACCTCAGGACCTGGTAATAAAGAAAATCCTTTTTGGGCTCCAAATAGTAACCATATTGTTTTTAACTCTACACAAGATTGCAACTCTGAAATTTACGTTGTTAATTTAAACCAACCTCAAGCTATTAAAATCAGTCGAGGTCTTGGGAAAAAACACTACCCTACTTGGGGACTTTAAGAGAGGGAAAAGATGAACAAAAAAACCATTATAGGAATCTTGAGCTGCACTTGTTTTTTAACAGGGTGTGTGGGCAACAGGTTCTCTGTCTGGAAAGACAGTTTGATATCCAGTAACTATAAAAAGACAAATAACTTATGGGAGGATGCAAATGATCCTTATGACTATCTTCTAGGTCCCATGGAGGAGGAGTTTATTGCATTAAATGAAGAAGATCTGCAGCAACAGTTTAATGAAGCGGCTATTCCCCCTCCTAAAAACGATCCTGGAGAAGGACGGTTACCTGGAATTGAAGGATTTAGTTGTCCTAAAGGATTTGAAACAGAAATTTTTAAAATTCTTTATTTTAATACAGATAAAGACACACTTGAAGGGAAAAACTACTACCAAATCATCGATCAAATTTCACAATACCTCAAGAAAAATCCTCAGTTGTTTATTTTTGTTGAAGGACATTGTGATGATAGAGGCCCAGAGCAATATAACCTCTCTCTTGGAGCTAGGCGAGCCAACTATATTCGTTCCATGCTTGTCCAAAAAGGTGTTCATCCAGAAAGGATCCATACCGTTTCCTATGGAAAAGAAAAACCCGCTATTCGAGAACGTAGCAAAGAAGCCTGGGCCAAAAATAGACGCGCGGAATTCAAAATTTACAATCCCTTTTAAATAATGTATATTCTTTTGCTTGCATATACACTCATAACCACTTTTTGCTACGGGAAAACACGCGAATATGTTCCCTCTTCTTATGAACTGCAATTAGAAATAGCAGATTTAAAGCATCAAATCCGTACATTTGAGGTTGATATGCAATTAATGGAAGAAAAAATAGACGCACAAAAAACTCCTGAATTCATTGATTGCAAAGCACTTCAATCACGTATTCAGACGCAAGAAAATACAATAGATAAACTCTCTTCTGAGATAAAAGTCCTTAAAAAAGATACACAGCAACTCTTAGAACATCTAAATAAAGTAAACACACAATTAATCACTCATGAAAAGGGATTGCAAAATATTTCTGAGTTAAAAAATACACTAGCCGACCTGCTTAAAAAAATACATTCCTCTACAACAAAAATAAAAGTAAAATCTTATAAAGTTCAAGTAGGAGACTCCTTGGAAAAAATCGCTAGGCTTCACCATATATCAGTTGAAGCGCTTAAAGCAAATAATAAACTGATTAAAGACACCATATTTCCTGGACAGGAGCTACAAATTCCCCATGACACAAAGTGATATAAGTCAAAAAAAAATAGGTATTTTTGACTCTGGATTAGGAGGTCTTAACGTAATGCAAGCAATTTCTACGTGCTTGCCGCATGAAAATATCACATATTTCGGAGATACCGCCCACCTTCCTTATGGGAATAAAAGCATTGAGCTAATTACGACCTACGTCTTAGAAAGCATAGATTTTTTACTCTCTCAAGATATTAAATTGTTAATTATTGCTTGCCATACCGCTTGTGCTGCTTGTTTAGAGATCATTCGTAGCATTGTCAATGTACCCATTATAGCTATAATAGAACAAGCCATAGAAGAAATTATCGAAACCAACCCTAATGAATCGATTGTTGTTTTAGGAACAAGGGCTACAATTGCATCTGGAACTTATCAAAAACAACTATATACCAAATTGCCTAATGTCTCTTTATCTTGTGTTGCATGTCCTTTATTTGTTCCCTTAATCGAAGAAGGATATTTTGATCATCCAATCACTCAATTAGCAGTGGCAGAATATCTCTCCCCTCTTACAGAAGAATCGATTGATGCGATATTGCTTGGATGTACGCATTATCCTCTTATTCAATCTCTCATTCGACAGTATGTGGGGAATAAAATTCCCTTATTAGATCCAGCAAGTAGATGTGCCCAAACAACAAGACAGCTTCTATCTAAACTAGATTTATTAAACCAGCAAACAGCTCCCGCCAAGTATCAGTTTTTTGTATCGCAAGATCCAGAGAGATTTTCCGCGTTAAGCAAACGATTTTTCCACTACCCTATCGAAAAAACATCACCACTCATCATGACCCAAGTACATAAAAAGCGTGAAAAAAATTTAGTTTCTCTGCTTGAATTAAAAAACAAACTTAATTTATCCATTGCTAAATGAGGTCAAAAGATGAGTCACAAAAAAAGAATCTTGCTAATCGAAGACGAAGAAGATATTGCAGCGCTAATCAAGTTACAAGCAGAAGCATCCGGATACAAGATGCATGTTGAAGTAGATGGAATAAACGGTTACCGCGCTATTGAAAGAGAAAAACCAGATCTAGTCATTCTCGATATCATGCTACCCGGACAAAACGGCTTTGACGTATGTCGTAAAATGAAAGCAAACCCCGATTTACGTGGTATTCCCGTCATCATTTTAACAGCTAAATCAGAAGAGTTAGATATGATTTTAGGCTTAGAACTAGGCGCTGATGATTATGTACCTAAACCCTTTTCTCCTAAAGTGCTTTTCTCCCGTATTAAAGCTGTTTTACGCCGTGCTAAAGAACCTGAAAAGGCACCAAAAATCATTACCTTTGGAGAATTCTCTCTTGAAGTAGACCGCTATTTACTCCGCAAAGGAGATAAAGTAATCACTATTACTTTATCTGAATTTGGCATTCTACGTCGCCTTCTTACAAACCGCGGTAAAGTTTTAACACGCAATCAATTACTCGACGACATCCATAATGATGATGCTTTTATCGTCGATCGGAACATAGATGTACACATCGCATCTTTGCGCAAAAAACTAGGTCCTAATTTTGATTGGATAGAAACCGTACGCGGTGTAGGGTATCGTTTCCGAGAGTAAAATAACAATCAATTTCTTGCACGTCTTCATATATTTTTTTATGTAACTCACTTTACGCACTCTCTATCGAAAGCCTTGGTCTTTAATGAGAAAACCTTCTTCTCTATTATGTGCGTAAAGTGAATTTTTTCAAATTTTTAGACGATGCTTTCCTCATTAACTTTAGTTTCTATCACACTAACAGGAATATAGCTCTGTGGCTTTTTCTTGCCGAAAATTATCCATCCAATAAATGCAGATAATGCAGAAAAAACTCCAAAAGATGCAGCTATAACTTTTGTTGTTGTAGAAGTCTTTGTTGTTGTTATAGGAACTTCTGTTGTTGTTACAGGAGCCTTAGTAGTAGGAACCTCTGTTGTTGTAGAAGCCTTTATTGTTGTTATAGGTGCTTCTGTTGTTGTTACAGGAGCCTTAGTAGTAGGAACCTCTGTTGTTGTAGAAGCCTTTATTGTTGTAGAAGCCTTTGTTGTTGTTATAGGTGCTTCTGTTGTTGTTACAGGAGTCTTTGTAGTAGTAGGAACCTCTGTTGTTGTTACAGGAGCCTTAGTAGTAGGAACCTCTGTTGTTGTAGAAGCCTTTATTGTTGTTATAGGTGCTTCTGTTGTTGTTACAGGAGTCTTTGTAGTAGGAACCTCTGTTGTTGTAGAAGCCTTTATTGTTGTTATAGGTGCTTCTGTTGTTGTTACAGGAGTCTTTGTAGTAGGAACCTCTGTTGTTGTAGAAGCCTTTGTTGTTGTAGAAGCCTTTGTTGTTGTTATAGGTGCTTCTGTTGTTACAGGAGCCTTAGTAGTAGGAACCTCTGTTGTTGTAGAAGCCTTTGTTGTTGTTATAGGTGCTTCTGTTGTTGTTACAGGAGTCTTTGTAGTAGGAACCTCTGTTGTTGTAGAAGCCTTTGTTGTTGTTATAGGTGCTTCTGTTGTTGTTACAGGAGTCTTTGTAGTAGTAGGAACCTCTGTTGTTGTTACAGGAGTCTTTGTAGTAGGAACCTCTGTTGTTGTAGAAGCCTTTGTTGTTGTTATAGGTGCTTCTGTTGTTGTTACAGGAGTCTTTGTAGTAGTAGGAACCTCTGTTGTTGTTACAGGAGTCTTTGTAGTAGGAACCTCTGTTGTTGTAGAAGCCTTTGTTGTTGTTATAGGTGCTTCTGTTGTTGTTACAGGAGTCTTTGTAGTAGTAGGAACCTCTGTTGTTGTTACAGGAGTCTTTGTAGTAGGAACCTCTGTTGTTGTAGAAGCCTTTGTTGTTGTTATAGGTGCTTCTGTTGTTGTTACAGGAGTCTTTGTAGTAGTAGGAACCTCTGTTGTTGTTACAGGAGCCTTAGTAGTAGGAACCTCTGTTGTTGTAGAAGCCTTTGTTGTTGTTATAGGTGCTTCTGTTGTTGTTACAGGAGCCTTAGTAGTAGGAACCTCTGTTGTTGTAGAAGCCTTTATTGTTGTTATAGGTGCTTCTGTTGTTGTTACAGGAGCCTTAGTAGTAGGAACCTCTGTTGTTGTAGAAGCCTTTGTTGTTGTTATAGGTGCTTCTGTTGTTGTTACAGGAGTCTTGACTTTTTCATCATTAACAGAAGATCTTTTAGTTTTTTTAACAGAAGATTTTTTAGTTTTTAAAGCATCTTTGGCCACTAAGATTGCATCTCTTTTAATAATATTTAACTGCTTTTCTAAAGCTTTTTGCGCGTTTGTATTGAATCTAATAAATTTTCCTGATTTACTCATTCGCTCTTGAACTTTTCCAACTGCACTTACCCAACTTGCTAACACCTGCTCTTTGTAGCTATTTTTTTTATCTTCAGGAGCTATGTCTAGCAATGTTTCAAAACGTTGTTGATAGATTTCTACAAATTCTTGACATTCATTTTCTTCATGATAAAAATTGAGAAACAAAAATAAAATCGTCTTCATACAGTTTATATGCTTTAAATAAACAGGTTCTGCTTCAAGGCTTTTTTTGCATTGCTTAATAAAGCTAGGTTTAAGATACTGATTAATCAATTTTTTAGCTTCCTGCTTATCAACCTGTTGCCTATCAATCCTTTCTATCTTAGAAAACGGTTCTAAAAGTTTATTGCATAGATTAGGAGTAACATGTTTTGCTTTAAAGAGAACTCGATTTAAATCCATAATCCGGTCTAAAGTTTCTTCACTCAAATTACTTGCTTCCTTTAAGAGTCGATCGTATGTTTCTACTAACAATTTATTTGATTCCCTCTTATCATTTGAAAAATCGCATTTCTTATCTTTTAGGGAATTTTGAAGATCTTTTGCAAAAGGGTTTTCTTTATCTCCTATTGATTTTATAAGCGTTAAACATGTATCTTCCATAGGAGAATTTCCGTACTTTTCTGTTGCTAAATGAACTTTTTGCAATACTTCATCTGACTTATTCTGATTAATGGAGTCAGCTGGAAAAGACCAGGCTAAATAAGAACTTGTCGTAGTGTTAAGTAAATTAGATAGAGTACTAGAATGCATTTTACACCTAAGTTTAAAAATTATTAATTTTATTAAGTATTGTTTTTTTATTTAAATTTTACTTATTTTCAAATAAGTTATTATTCTTTTTAAATTATGAAATAAAGCGATTATAAAAATAGATACCCGCATATAACTCTCTATTAAAAGAGATCCAAAAAATAGCCTCAAACATATCTTTGGGCTGCATTTCGATCACTTTAACTTACCTTGTTATGCAAAGTCTAGGTTTTTCCTTCTGCTCACGAGATAAAAGGTTATGAGATAGGATGAAACCTACTTTTTTACAAGTGTGTAGTTAATGGAAATTTTAAATTCAAATCACTATAGGTGATGGTGCAATAAAATGTGGAAAAACACACCTATTTGAAAACTACTTAAAACCGTTTTTTTAGCAGCTCTTTGACTCTATTCAGATCTAATTGTACTTTTTTCGTTCTATGCTTACTGACAAGCACTTTTCCTGTCGTTTTAGTACGACTCACATATTTAACTTCTGTAATCAATACCTCGGCTTGGTTTTGCTTACGAGCTTGACTAAAGTACAGAGCTAATTGCATAGCATCTTGCAAAATGACCTCATTGACTTGTTTGGCTTTAATAATCACATGAGAGCCTGCCATGGGAGTTATATGTAACCAGGTATCATTACCCTTTGCTATCGTAAAAGTTAATTTCTCATTTCCCTTAGCATTTTTTCCAACTAAAATGGTGTATTCCTTGTCTATAAAAGTGTGAAAATCACAAGCTTTATTACGTTCTTTTTTTAGAGAAGGTTTTTGGTAAGATAGCTCTACATTTGGGTTGGATAGTTCTTTCTGAAGTATACGCACTTTCTGATGAATCTCTTCTATAAACGAAGGATAGAGGCTCAATCTTTTTTTCCTTTTGCGTACCTCTTTAAAGCGCGCCTGTAATTGCTTTTGTATAGACATACTCGGATCTAAAGCTATTTCTATGAAAGATTGGTCTTCCCAATTCATGACTTGTATGCTTTTCATACCAGGGGTTATTTGGTACAAATGGCTTTTTAATAGTTCTGTTTCGTTTTGTAAAACCTGCCAGTCCTTTGCTTGACAATATTCCTTCTGATACTTTTGCAGTTGTTTTTCTAGTTTAAACAATTGATTAGATATTTTTTTGTGATGTGACGCGAGTAGAGCTTGTTTTTCTAATAACTGATAACGCTCTTCTATTTCCTTACTGGTGACAAAAGTAGGAGCATGATGGATAGCAGGTTTTACAAGGGGTTTTTTATAATGAGAAGAAGTGGGTTTGTTGCTAAGCATAATAGCAAATAACGAATCTGTAACAGCTAGAATCGGATGATGGTACATGAGCTCTGCGATAAAATAGAACTGTTCAAATCTTAGAGTAAGAATGCGATCTTCTGAGAGCAGAAAAACTTCCACACAGGCTCTTTCTCTTAAGATTTTATTTACTTGATCTGCAAAAACAGAAGGATAAATTTGATGCTTTTTATTTGTGAGATGAAAGCAACTAAAAGGTTTTTGCACACAGATCAGTAACTGAATATTACTAAATACAAACACATAGCTTGTAGGATTAATTTGCATAAACTTTATTAGGTTTTTACCTAAAATTCCTGTTTTAATTTCAGGAAGAAGAGAAAGCATCTCTGAGTAACTCAACATAGAATCTCTTTTTTTAAGATTGAAGACTTAAGTGCGCTATAAATACAAAAAAGAAGGCTCAAAGCCCTATGTTAATAACAAACCAAAATCAAGCACCTTATCAAAATACTCCTTATGTAAAACACTGTCTTGCACTCCATTTACATGAATAAGAATCGGCCTAACCGAACAAAACTTGGGAACCTTTAAAAATTTTCTCTTTTCTTCCATTTCTTTAATGATCTTCGGTCCCACCTTGTTTTTGGAAAACTTAACTTCGCATAAATAAAGGCTAAAGCGAGTCTGGATCATATAATCGATTTGACATCCTGATTGTTTCAAAGTAGCATTCTGAAAAAAAGGCCCATCCATGATAACCTCTTCTGGAGATAGTTGTAATAGATTCCAAATCATTTTACGATTGTGCACTACAAGATTTTCAAACTGTAGACCCATTATAGACTCCCAACCCAGAAGACGGTTTAATGCTACATGAGAAAAAGCTTCTTTCTCGATCTTTGAACGATTTGGAGCAATATATTTTAAATAGAATCGAAGATAATTATCACTCAATCGGTAAAGACTTAATTTACTCTCTTGTCTACTCGTTAAATTCCAAGTAAAATCTCTCTGGACAAATCCCGCTTTTACAAGATCATCCAAATGATTACTATATGCTCCTCCCACTCTTCTTTTCAATTCTTTACAAATCTGACTTAAGTCCTTAGAACCATTTGCTAGACAAGATATGATTTCTTTATGGCTTGCGTTTTTCCTAGAGAAAAGATCTGAAAATATTTCATCAAATTCTCTGACTAGAAGACCTCCTCGTGTAAAGCAAAGATCTCGAATATTTTGCTCCATAGGCAATTCAGGTTTCATGCGTTCAAGATAAAGAGGAATCCCTCCCGTAACAGATAAGAGTTTAAATTTTTCATGTGCTGTGATTCGCTTATCTTTAGGATGCCAAAAAGCATTACAAACATTTAAAGGAAGCTCTTCAATAACAAGATCAATGGCAATTCTCCCAACAAATCCAGTGCTACTTAAGATATTTTCTTCGATCCAAGAAGAGATTGAACCGCATAAAGCAAGTATTAACTGCGAATTTTTGCTAAAGTACATATCCCAAACAGTTTTTAGCTTACCTAAAAAGTTAGGATCTTTTCCTCCCATCCAAGATATTTCATCCAATACTATCAAAACCCGACCCTTTATGGTATGTTTAGAGAGATGCCAAAAAAGATTCCCCCAATCATCGGATTTGATACCTGGTAATCCAGTTCTTTCAAGTTGATAAGCGAACTCATCTCTCTAAGATTGCGCTGTTGTTTTTTGAGCAGGAGGCATCCCAGAAAAAAAGAAACTTTTCATCTCCTTCCCGAATTCTGCAAGAAGCCTACTCTTTCCAATGCGCCTTCTCCCTCTAACAACGATTAGGCTCGCACATCTAGCATCTAACAGTCCTTTAAGCCTAGCCATCTCGGTTTTTCTTCCTATAAACTTGGAAGGTGCCATCACTTATTTCCTCATTTTCCCATGCATTATACACATAAGAATCAATCAATAAAAAGCTTTTTGGCGATTTGTTGTTAGAATTTTGTCTTTTTCTTAAATATTTCAAATAACATCCCTCTTTGAAATCAGTAATTCTTTATCAAGAAACTCATCATTTTTGTTGGATATAAATTAAATTTTTACTTAGACTGTTTTGCATCCGAAAAGAGGAGAATTCCAATGGTAAATTCCATTACATCATTTGCGTCTAACGCTTACGCATCATTACCAACATTAAAAATTGATACGCCCTCTAACATGGCTAAAAAAACAACAACCATTGCCCTTTCAGCTGTTACTTTGATTGCATTAGCTAACCTTCCTAAAGCTTCGGCTGATCCATTTGTGGATTGTATGAATAACTGTAGGCGTAATGCAGACAACTCACTTGCGCTGCTGATATGTCAGACGCCTTGTTTATTTGCCAAGTAACATGAGATAATATGATTTCTCTAGGAGAATTTCTAATTAGCACTCCAGGACTTGTTTGCGTTCTTGCTATTAAAACATTGCTTGCTGCATTTTTTATTTGCAGCGGTATCCAAGTGTTTGATTTCAAAAAAAAATCTTCTTTCTTTAACTGGAAAAGAATAATTGGTCTGTTTCTATTAATCTTTGGCATAAGATTTTTGCTTGATGTCCTATTCTATTTTCAGGTTAGGTAATTAATTAACAGCACGGTTTCTTAAAAACCTCTTGTATCTATTGTTTTACTCAGAGCTCAATCATCTGAGAACATAATCTCATAACTGCATATATAACTTTTTATGATCTAAATCAAAAAACATTGTTTTTAGCAAGGAATCACAATTATAGGAAAAACTATCTCTACATTAAGCAGAAATTCATCTTGAGAAAAACCATCTATTCGTTTAAATCTTGCTATGTACTTACCTTAAAAACATGTATGACAACTACACAAAACATACACTCTGATTACAAATTACATACAGAAATAGCAAAAGTATGCTCAGAGTATCAGAAGAGCTTTAAAAATATAACTCGTCAATATGCTTTTTTCCATATTATTTTTTTTCTGATTACTTTTATAGAGCTGTCTATTTTAGTGCTATTTTTTACGTTCCTTACAAAACCCGCTGTCATTGCATTCACCTTAGCAGGGATTTTTCTAACTAGCTTTTCTTATTTCATGCTGCATTTTTATTTTCAAGCTAAGAAGCCACAACAAATGCAAGATATGCATAATCAATTTATCCAAGATTGTATTCATCATATTTCTTCTTCTAATGACTTAGCAGAATACCATCTCTTTCTCTCTCAAGCATTGCATATCTTCTTAAATACTTTTTCCTATCAAGAGCTTCAATATTACTCTCTACCTTTGCAATCAAAGGCCATCT
Organism: Candidatus Rhabdochlamydia porcellionis; assembly: GCF_015356815.2. GTDB lineage: Bacteria > Chlamydiota > Chlamydiia > Chlamydiales > Rhabdochlamydiaceae > Rhabdochlamydia > Rhabdochlamydia porcellionis. The sequence goes on along the minus strand of NZ_CP075585.1, from coordinate 85,800 downwards.
CTTCTTTAATGGAAAAATTTAGTGTATGGATGCACTGGAAAGATCTCTATTTGATGAAAGAAAAGATCTTGTTCTCGATTATAGAACAACATATAGAATATGTAAAACTCTACCCAACAGACCTGCAAGCTCATGTAGGCCTTGGCAAAGCCTATCTTGAACTAGCAAACCTATACTGTCACCCTGATAAAATTTACGAAAAGAAATTGCCTTGGATCTCTCCTGAATACAATTCAGAGGAGTTACAAACCAAGTTCACTAAATCTTGCTATCGTGCCATTGAAGAATTTCATATTCTCGATGCTTATTCTCCAGAAAATCCTTGGGTACATGTGCAACTAGCAGGAATTTATCACAATTTAGATGAACCTTTAAAAGAGATTGAACATTATGAAAAGGTACTAGCTGTTGCAGAAAAAGAAGAGCAGATTCTTCTTCGTTTGGGAACTCTCTATTTTCAAAATGGTGCAAGCGCTAAAGGACTACAGCTTTATGAAAAACTCAAACAAATCAGCGAACAAGCCGCAGCTGAACTTCTCTCCCAATATGGATCTTTTAGTTTGTAGCTAATAACATTTTCCAATCCAATGAACCGATTAGAATACCTAATAGACATAATCCATTAGCTTTCCAATTGACTTTTTCTCGATAAAACCACCTACCCCATAAATTACAAAAAATAATCACTGTAATTGCAAATACAGGAAAAATAGCAGCATGCTCTAAAGAAGTAGAAGCCTCTGTTGATAAAATCATAAAAAATGTACCAATTCCATTGGTAAGTCCTCCATAAATACCATATTGTAATTCCAGAGGATTGAGAGCTTTGCCCCTTGTCTTAAAATAAAAAAGAGTTTGAAGAAGAGCTGCTGTAGCATACATGATGGGCATAAACCATTGGCAAGACGCTTCACCATTTTCAAAAAGGAAAAAAACCCCTCTTTCTTCAGGAAAATTAATGCAAAGAGCGCGCCATTGGAAAAACAATAAAAACAAAATATGTAAGAAAAAAGTGGCTGTCATAAAAATGAGCCATTTTTGAAAAGGAAAAGATCTAATAGCGCTATAGCCCGCCCAAAACAGTCCAATCACCATGAGAATAGAACCAAAAGCATTCCACGTTGTGTAAAAATAACCAAATTTACTTCCAAATAAAAGAACCATCGCTACTATGGGTAAGACCGTAGAAGCATTTAAAGCAGCAAAAGTGAGCCCAGGAGGACCTAATTCTAATGTTCTACCAAGAGATGTAAGCATAACAGAAAGAATAATCCCTGCAACTACAGCAAATAAAGCCATAGAGTAGCTCCAAGAAAAATTTGTCGTACGAATAGGGTTTAGGAAAACAGCAATGAGGGAAATTACACTTAGCATAATCATCAGAAATCCTTTTGTAGAGCCTCCCGAGTCAATGCTACGACGCATACAAAAATTACTAATAGCTACAAAAAATGAGGATAATAACATCAATTGTATTCCCATATTCCTCCACATGATGGATCAGCGTAAGAAAAAATGTTTTTTTGCTCAACATTTGAAGAATATTGTATCGTGAATATAATTTAAAAAAAATTCAAGTGGGAGAAAACCGCGTGAAAAGAAATGTTTTTTTACTATCGATTGCTTTACTGACTTCAAGCTATCTACATGCAGACCCAGATGATCCTGTTTTTAGAGAAAGTATTGAGCTCAGGCAAATTGCCGATTATTGGAAAGAACAAGAGTATACATTAGCTAAAGAACGCATTTACCAATTTTTAGAAACCTACCCAACGACTGTTTTTAAAGAGCAGTTATATGCCATGCTAGCTGATCTTTTTGTAAAAGAGAAAAATTATCTAGCAGCCATAGATTTTTATCAAAAAATTCCTTTCGGAAAAAAATCGCAAACCAGTTTATTTCACAATGTCTATTGCCTCTATCAATTAGGTCTATGGGAAGAAGTGATTACACAAGCTCCACATGTAATGAAACACGCCAGCACAACTAAAGAACAATTAGACACAATGCGTTTTTCTTTTGCAGAAGCTTTGATGCAAACCGCACTAAAGATCGAAGACCCTTCTCATAAAAAAGAAATGCTTTTACAAGCCGAATCTGAGTATAAAAGACTGCTTAGTACCCGTTATGTTTGTGATTCTCTCTATTCTTTAGCTCATATCAATGCCCTTTTAGAAAACCCTATGCAAGCAGCCAATCTCTATCTCATGCTAGCTGAAAAAGACTCTGAAAATAAAGAGCAGTACTTATTCCAAGCGGGCTATTTACAAATGAAAATAGATCCAGATAAAGCTATGGAAAATTTGGAAAAAGTCTGTTCTTTGAAAAAAGAAAAAGGATCTCAAGCAGCTCATCTATTATTACAAATACTCTTTCAGCAAAAAGAGTACAGTAAATTCCTCGTCATGCGCGAGAAATTAAGCGATCTCATCGTTTCAGATCCTTTGATTTCCTATTATACAGGCAAAAGCCTGTATCAAACCAATAATCCCGATCAAGCGATCTTTTTTCTCATGCAATTTCTCGAAAGTCCCCATGACGCCTCTTATGAAAAAAGCTCCCTAATCACTTTGATTTCTTGCGCAAAAATGACTAAAAACTGGTCTCTTTTAGAAGAAAATCTTGAATACTTAACGCACTCTTTCCCTCAAGATACGCAAACATTAGATCTGATTTTGATGTACACCCAGCTATGTAAACAAGATAAAAACTGGGGAAAAATGGCAGAGTACTTACAAAAGCTATTAGAATTATCCCCCGATCATCCTCAAAAAGAAACCCTGATTTACGAACAAGCTCTTTGTTCTATTCACGAACAAAACTTAAGCCAAGCCATTCAGAAAATTTTAGCATTTTTAGAAAACTTTCCTCATTCTGTTTATGCAAAATCCGCATGGCGCCAGCTTTTAAATTGTCACATGCAAGATTTAAAACAATCTCCTCTGGATCTATACTCTACAAAACAAGCTGTATTCATCACCCATGCAACAAAAGCATTGGAACAACCAGAGCTTTTTTCCGAGGAAGAAAAACAAAAAATGCACTGGCTGCTCATTCAATCCTTATTTGAGCAAAAACAATATCAAAAATCTCTAGATGCATCTGAAAAATATATAGAGCAATATGGATATTCAGCTGATATATATCTGTTCACAGCTCTGTGTCAAGAACATCTCGGTGTAGGAGCTCTTCAAATAGCAGAGAACTTCGAAAAAGCACTAGCTGATCCTAAATCTACACATAGACGCATTTGCAATCGCAAACTTTACAACTTATATCTATCTGCTGCACAAGAAATGCCTGAAAGCTCAAACAGGGATCTTTTTTTAAAAGCAGCAAATTATCTATTTGCCAACATAGATGAACCAGTAGAGCTAAATAACCTCGATTGGCTGGCTCATTTTTACTATCAGCAATTTGAAATTGCAGAAAAAGAAGAAAAACATCTTTATGCTAAGCGAGCCAAAATATCTTTTGAAAAACTTCTTAATCACAGCAGCTTGCCTGTTGAATCTTGGTTAGAAGTAGAAGTACTAAAACTTTGCGCTCTATATGATTATCTTGGAGAAAAAGCAAAAAAAACTTCTCTTTTAGAAACACTAACAAAGCAGCAAAAAGATTTTTCCTCTATAGAATGGAAATGGCAAAGAAGGGTGCTCTTTGAATTAGCTCTTTCCTATCAAGAACAAAAACGCTATAAGGAAGCAATTAAAGTGTATGATAACCTCATTGACTCTTCCAAACACGTATTATCTTACTACGGAAGTGCTGCTCTTTTAGAAAAAGCAAGATTACAATTCTCTCTACTCTCTGAACAAGAAAAACAAGAGGGTTCTACAGATATTATAGCTATTTGCGATGCGCTAAAAGAAGTACAAATCAGAAAAAAACTTTTATCAGAACCGCTTCATTTGGAAGCTGCCTTGGAATACATCGAAGTAAAAACCTGTATATCTTCTAGACCTTTAGAAAGGAAATTAGAGTTGCTTCTACAGATGAGAGATGACTTTTCTTCAACAGAGGACCCGTCTGTTCAACACTACCTCTCGACACAAGATCTTTTTCCAGATAAAATGCAATTGTATCAAGATTATTTAAGCTTTATTGATTTAGAGATAATCTCTATAAAGGCTCAATTAGCTAAAAAAAATCAACGTAAAAACATTTATCAGAAATTGAAAAAAAATGCCCTTGCCAGATTCGATGAATTAAAAGAAAAAGGCCTACATGACTCATTACAAATGAGAGTGAAATTGAGTAAGGAGGCTCTACAAGATATTTTATGACAGCATCCTTAAAGAACCGTTTCATTTTTCTCTCATGTCTTATTTTTTCTCTTGCTATGCATGTAGCTTGTATATGTATCCTTTATTCTCTTTCTTTGCATAAACAGCACAATTTCTCTGCACTTTTTTGGTTATCATCATCAAATCCTCACCTTTTACAAATAGATGAGGAGAACAAAGAACATACTCTGCAAGAAGTTTTTGAACAAATTGTGGTGGTTCCCTCAAATCATCAAACTCCGTATGATCTACTCTCATCTAATCGTCCATTTGAGTTAGCTCCTGATCTAGAATTGGTTGATTCTTTCTCTTTTGTAAAAAGAAATCCTCTATCTTTTTCTATAGAAGAATCTTCTTCTCTAGCCTCTGTTTGCTTACCAAAATTAGAAAACGAGCCTCTTTTAACTCCTCCTGCTACCTCAATGGATTCTTTTGTTAATAAAAAACTAGAAATCGATCCTGTAATGCAAACAACACTAGCCACTCAACTACCAAAAGCATCAGAGGCTAATGATAAGCAGCAACTATCCTTACCTAGAGAAAATAGAAAAGCGACTATTTACAAAGAAAATCTAAAATTTCCTCTAGCAGATCCTGCAATACATTTATCCATTCAAAATGTTTCCCCTATTATAGACCCTCATCAAATGGATCAACTAGCTGCTCAAATGAAAAATCCTCCTACTCTTTTTTCAGAAATAGAACATTTGAAAGTTCTGCGTCATTTTTTACCTGAGATCTCTCCTATTTCTCGTTTGAAAAACTACTGCTTTCCTTCTTTTGCCATTGCCAATGATTGGAATCACCTTTTCGAAACACACGTAAGCTATACTCCTCAAGATAAAGGATATGTATTCTCCGTTGAGCTTTTCCCCAAACGAGACTTAAGCCACTATCGCTTAAAACAACATATCTGCTTTATTCTAGATCGTTCCAGCTCCGTTCCTAGACACCGTTTCGCTGTTTTTAAAAGGGCGGTTCTAAAAGCATTAGCAAGCATGCAAGAAGAGGATAGCTTTAACATTTTTATCATTGATAAAAAAATAACCTGTTTTAATACATCTAATCTCAAAATTTCTAAACAAAATATTCGCCAAGCGGAAGAATTTTTAGAAGCGCAAACATTTGGTAGCAGAGCTTCTTCTTCCGATATTTATAAAAGCTTGGAAAACTTGCTTTTAGATCTATCTCAGCAAGAGATCGTTTGTAATGCCATTTTGTTAACCTCTGGGAAAAATACATTTAATTCTACATTACAACAACAAACGGTTAAAAAATGGCTAGAAAATAAACAAGGCCACATAACACTTCATACCGCAGCTGTAGGAAGAGAAAATGATCTGACATTTTTCAATCTTATGAGTACGAGCAGTGGAGGTTTTTTAGTTTATTCCGATACACATGCCTCTTTCCCACGTAAACTAGCTAAGTTGGTATTAGATTTAAAAGATCCACTTCTGACACATCTTATTCTTTCAGCTAGACCCTCTGATGTTACTTCTTTTGTGGACTTAAGCCCATCTTCTCAATCGGTTCTCTATCAAGGGACTCCTTATAGAATTACAGGGTATATCGACGATCCTTGTACGTTTGAACTATCCATCCAAGGTAAACAACATCGCCAATGGATCGCCATCAAAAAAACCATCTGCTTTGCTGATGCAGAAGAAGCAGATCCTTCTTTAGAAAACCAATGGAAAATGACAAAAGCACATGCGCGTTTTTTAAAAGAAGGTAAGAAAGATCTACTAAGCGATGCAGAAAAAGTGTTAAAATCTCGCTTTGAAGCAGCATTCGAATGAGTTTGCGTATTCTAGGCGGAGATTTTCGCGGCCGCCTGCTTAAATCCCCCAAAACTCCATCAACCCGTCCTACTCTAGCAGTACTTCGCAAAGCGGTATTTGACATTCTTCATAATAAGATTGAAGATGCTCTTTTCCTCGATTTATTTGCAGGATCTGGAGCAATGGGGATAGAAGCTTTGAGTCGAGGAGCTTCACATGCCACCTTTATCGATAACAATTCGGTAGCAATACGCTGTCTAAAAGAAAATATTCAACTATTGCAATTAGAAAAATACTGCTCTATTTTGTCATGTAGCTATAAACAAGCATTAAAACAGTTAGTAAAAAAAGAGCTCCAGTTTGATATCGCTTATATCGATCCTCCTTATGAACTCTCTCTTAAAACAACTATTTTGCAAGAGATTTTTGCATTATTTGATAATTCTTGTTTAATTAAACCCAATGGAATTGTCTTTATTGAAGAAACCGCTCACACGCAGTTTGAGCTTAAATCATTTACATTTGCGAATATGCGGAAATTTAGCGGTACGCTTTTGCAGCAGTATCAAAAAAAAGCACCTACTAAAGATCCATGTCTTTAGTAGGTTTAAAAAAAGAGATTATACTTTTTTTCCTTTTTCATAAAAAGATTCTACCATTTTGCCCTCTTTATCATATTTCTTCTTCACACCATGTAACTCATCTTCGAGAAAGGTCTGAGAGATATAAGGGGATCCATCATCGTAGAATTTATTAAATTTGCCATGTCGTTTACCCTCTTGGTATTCCGCTTCAAACACAAGAATCCCTTCTGCATTCCATTCTTGATAAAGACCATTCATAAGATCATTGTGATACTCTACACTTTTGGCAAGCTCTCCATTCAAATGGTAGGTTTTTTCAGTTCCCTCTCTCTTATCTTGTTGATAGGGTGTCTCTACAAAAGGTTTCTGATTGGGATAATATTGTACGCATATCCCTTCCTTACTATCTTGATGAAAAGGTACAGCTACTAATAATTGTCCTTCTGGTGAAAATATTTTAGCAACTCCCTCTTTTTTTCCATTTATATAAGGAGTAACTCCTATTTTTGCTCCTGTTTCGTTATATTCTATAACCTCTTTTTCCAATTGGTCATTTACGAAAAAAGATTCAAAGGCTTTGATCCTTGCAAAGTACTCATTTGGCGGATAATATACTTCGTGAACACCGTTTCTTTGATTATCCTTATAGTGGTAAACAACTTCTCTGCCATCAGGCAATTTTTCAAAAAATCGTCCATCGAGCTTACCCTGATTGTAGTTAGCCTCCTCTATCAACACTCCTTCAACTGACCAAATGGATTTACTTCCATGCATTTGGCCATGTTCATAATGCACGCACGAGCAAAGAGCTCCATTTGGATGATAGACCCTTTGTTCACCATGCATTTCCCCTTTTTCATCAAAAAATATATGTTGGGCGATTTGTAAAAGTTTTTTGTCTGTGTTAACCACACCTTTTTCTTGTAGCTGCTGAGCAGAATAATACTCCTTGTGTTCTCCTATAGGAAGACCTTGTTTAAATGTTTTTACGGCGCAAGGACTGCCGTCTTCATACCAAGTTTTCATAGTTCCTTCTAATAGATCATTAGAATAGCTCACAAGCGCTTTTTGCTGACCGCTCGGATAGTATTCTTCATGTACACCATTGAGTTTTCCTTGATCGTTATAATGTGTGATTTCTCTGAGGAGATTTTTGCTCCACCATGCTTTTATAACACCTATTAACCTATCTTGGTCGTAATTAGCAGATACAATCAGTTCTTTTTTATCATTCCACTCTTGATATAATCCTTGCTTTTTCCCTAAATCAAATCGAACGCTTAATTGTAAAACTCCATTTTCATGCCAATGCTTTTGCTCTTGATCCAACTTACCCATTACATGATGTTCCTGAGTTTTAAGCTGTCCATTTTCATACCATTGTTCATAAAGACCGTCTAAGCTTTTATTTTTGAAAACAGCTCTTTGTGCGAGGTTTCCGTTCTCATACCATTCTTCGTAAAGCCCTTCTTTTTCATTCTCTACATACATGGCTTTTAATTTGATTTGTCCTGATGGATAGTACTCTTTCTGTTCCCCATTGAGTTTCCCTATATCGTAGTTATATTCTACTTTAAGATTTCCATTATCATGCCACTGCAGATATTTCTGATGATTTTTACCATCTAGCAGAGAGTATTGAGCAATGAGTTGTCCTTTGTCATTGCATTCAATGATAGGTTCTATGGTATTGCCTCTTTCATCAAAATGCGCGGATAAAACTTGTACACCATTCTCTGCTTTGCGCCAGTGCTTACCAACCGGCTGACCTTTTACGTAATTACCCTCTCCTAGTAATTTACCTTCCGTACTGAAAAAGCGTTCTTTGCCCTCTTTTAAATCCTCTTTATAAGCTACCTTATAGCTCTCTTGTCCATTAGCATGATATTTGACATGTAGCCCTACAAGCTTTCCTTCACAAAAATCTTGAACCTCTTGAATTACCTCATCTGGCGTGTAGGCAATAACCGCAGGATCCCTACCATTGGAATGAAGAGATCCATTTTTATATTGAAGAACAGTTTTTTTCCTACCCGTTGGATACCATTCCATTGCACACCCATGAGGAACACCTTCTTCATAAGGAATGATAGCAGCGCGTTTGCCCTTTTCGTGATATCTGATTACTTCGCCGATAATCTTCCCATTCTCATAAACCGCCTCTTCTGCTTTTTCTGCATTGGGATAATAGGAAACCATTAATCCGTCTCTTTGTCCCTGCTTAAATCCACAAGTTCCTTGCAGCGTTCCATCTGGGAAAAAAAGCTTCATGGTTCCATGTAGCACTCCACGATCATAGATCATTTGCTTCTCTAATTTACCTTCAGCTGTAAAAAATAAACACACACCATGAGGTACAGTTTTTAACTCTTCTTCTTCCTCTATTACAGATAGATCTGTTTCTGTTCTAATCTGTCCATTGGGATAGAGTAAAATTTGTTTAACAGCTCGATTAGGTTCCCGATCGTAGAATACCACTTTTTTAGGAGTTGAATTGGGATAGGTTTCTACAGTTTTAGAAGACCAGTGAGGTTGACGCATCTTAGGAACAACTTCATTGGCAAAGGATATTTTTGCAAATAAAAGACAAAAGGTTAAAAAGACAAATCTCATCATAATAGAGTCTCCTTGAAATAACTATTTTTTCACTTAAGCATAAAGCAGCTATCTCTTTCAGACAAGCTCTTAAGAAATCTATAAAAATAAATTTATAAAAAAGCTATGCAGCCTTACAAAGAGCATTCTAAATCTTATATACAAAACAACTATATAGAAATTAAAATATATAATTAATTGATGTTATTTTATTAATTATAGATTAAAAATTAAGAACAATCTTGTTTATTATTGCCTGATTCTTTTATGGTATGGAAAGATTGTATGTCTTTTATATTTCCAAATTTTTTATTACTATAATTTTATTAAATCAGTTTTTACTAAAACTTTTTAGCATTTCAAAAATGGGAGCAATGCATTATGACTTTTAAAATAGGATCCCATCCCCCGTTGTACACTAGCCAAAAAACGAAAACAAAAACATTAACTTCTGTAAACCAAGGATCAGAAAAAAGCAGCACTACATGGTACGCTAGAGGAATTGACCCATCTCCTACTCAAGAAAACAGACGTCCACCAGCCCCTAAACTCTCTCCTGACAGGGTGAATATTATCCCTGTAGCATTACAAGCACCGCTAAAAAATAAGCCCACACCACTGCCTAGATCTAATACAACACATTTAAGTTCAACATCGGAACCTTCTAAAATAGACAAGACAGATATTAGTATCAAAAACAAGATTCCTCCTGAACCGCTACCTAGATCTAATGATAAGCAAAAAAAAGCATTTCGAGCTGACTTATCAGATGTTACTAGTGCCAAAAATGCTCTTAAACCCACTGATAAAAAGATTCCCCTCCTTCCTTCATCTCAAGAAAATAAACCTAATCTCGATTCTGCTTCCGTGAGCACTGCAACTTCGCGAAGGGTTTCTTTTACATCGGAAATCAGCGCATCAAAAACTCCTAATATACCCATTAAAAGTATCCTCAAAAAAATTTCATCATTCAGTAAAACAATAGATACAAAAGCAGTGACTAAAGATTCAGAAATCAATGCATCGGAAACTCTTCTTTCTAACAATACGGATATAGAATCTAAAGAAGAGCTAGCAGGATGGGTTGATGTGGATAAAATATTTAGCGAATGTTTCGAATACCTTAATGATCATAGTTCCCCTTAAAACTTTTCTAAATATAAAGAACGCTATTTAGTGCTTGATGATTTCTTTAAAGTAGATCATCAAGCACTTCTTTATTAATTTTTGTAAGATTCTAAAGTTCATATAGAAATCTGAAACTTTCTATTTCAGTAACTAAATCTACTATTTTTTATTTACTATTTAATGAGTCTATCATAATATAAATAAAGAAAAAGCATAATCTATACATATTAAATAATAATATTAAAAAATTAATAGTGGTTTAATTTATGACTAGCTTTGTAGACCCTTCTTACACCTCAAAATCCACTTATCAAAACATCCAAAATAATCCATCCATAAAGCTAACTCTTTATGAGAGAATCTCTCAATTATTCTTTTGTTTATATGAGAAGATATCTAATCTCTTTTCTAGAAAACCAAACCAAATGAAGAAACTAAAAGGGATAGAACCTATTTACGATGTCCCCAAAAACAATCAACTGGTAAAAAAACCCACTCTTTACGAGAGAATATCTAACCTTTTTTCTAGAGAGCCTAGTCAAGAACAGCTAGAAGAAATGAATAGGCAGAATACTCAACTAAAACAAGGTCTTGAAAAATTACATCATTACATTTGTGTAAATGCAACACGAATTAACAAACTAGAAGCTTGTGCTCATACTCTAAAAGATGTAATAGATGCTAAAGAGGCCGAAAACAGCTTATCAAAACAAACTATCCCTCTGGAAGAGGAACTTTACTCTAATAGAACACAAGTTAGCCGATTAGATAGTGGATTTTCAGAGTTTCTTCCTATGGAAAAAAAGCATAGCCTTCTTTCAAAAGCAAGATCATACCTTGAAACAAAAATAGGACAGGAAATCATTAATTGTGCCAGGATTCAAATAGGAAAATCCTAGCACAATCAATGTCGCAAAAAGAGACAAACTAGCTTAGTAACCCCAAAGGGATTTTTAACTAAAACCCTATCCAGCAAAGAAGAATCCCATATACCAGAGGGAAAATTCCATTTAACCTGATGCAAGAGTGTGAACTCATTGTACATTTAATCAAAAGCTGCGGGAAAAACAGAATCATGAGACCGCGAATTAAAAACAGCCAACCCAATATGGAAATCAATACAAACATGCTCATATCCCAATAATTGTATTCATTAAGGATAAAAAGACCAATTAGTAGACTAATAGATCCATGACAATAAAAAATAGCTGGCGTACTTTTCATAGATGTCATGATTTTATGAGCGTTGTGATGATAAAACAACATCCATAACCCTAAAATTAATAAAAAGGGACCAAAAATTCTGGCCAACCCTATTGCTGTATCCACCCTTACCTCCTTAAATTTAAGTGTAGCTAATAAACTTCAACTTAAGGATTAAATAAATTAGTTGTCAATATATTGCTTATATGCGTTTATATTTACCAACTAATTCTGTATGTGCAATAATATGTCCTTGCATAGCCTTCTCTACTTGTTTTTTATTAGCCCCCTCAGATAGATCCAACTCACAATCAAGAGCATAGAGCTTAAAAAAATAGCGGTGCTCTCCATTAGGAGGGCATGGTCCTTGATAGCAAAGTGTTCCATCTGTATTTTTCCCAATACTTCCTTGGGGTATACCATCTTTGGGGATATACGTAGTGGTTGGAGGGATGTTAAAGACAACCCAGTGATCCCACATACAGTCTTTGCAAACAGACGAGGGAACATCTGGATCATCCATGATCAATACAAGACTTTTTGCATGAGAAGGAACCTCCTTTATGACCAGCTCTGGATTTATGTTATTACCATCGCAGCTATATTCTAGAGGAATCGACCCCATGTGATTAAAGGCAGAAGAGAGTAATTGCATAAAATCTACCAACGTTTTATGGGTTTTTCTTTAGCGCATTTTATGAGAAATCCTTTTTGTAAATCAATCCACAATCCTTTTTTTTCTTGTTTAGCAAAATAGATCACCCCTCTTGGGTAAATGAGCCCATTGGAAGAAATCCCCCACTTTTTATTCTTGATGTACTCTTTGTTATACTTACAAACCTTTACAGCAGAAAGAGCTTGTTTTTTTTCTCGATTTAAAATAGAAGGTGGAAAAGGTTCATCGGAATAGATCCTATAATAATAAGTGTCATTTTCTAAAAAGATCTCAAAGAATACATCTGTTTGATAAAGCAGAGCAAGAGATTGTGCATTTTGCAAAGAGGAAAAACAATCGGTTACTTGATTGCTAAACCTATACTCAGAGATCATGCGAAAGATCTGCCATCCACTAATAGAGGCCATCATACTAAAAATACAGATGGCAACCATTACCTCTAAAAGAGTAAATGATTTTCTATTCTTTGGACTTTTGACTGGAATCATCATCGGGCGCTTGTAACTCTGTTAAGCGCTTTGAGGTTACGACAATTTGATCATCTTTTTTTTCAATGGTAAACGGTGTCCCCCATCCATCTTTTAAGATATTCGCTACATTCTTTACCATACCTGAATCCTTTAAATAAGTCTCTGCATGATCAACCACATCTGTAATAGAAGCTCCTTTGGCCACTTCTAACATGAGGATATCTTCGATAAGTTGTATAGCTCGCTCGGTTTTAAATATCTTCCCTTTATCAAGGCTTCCTTTCATACTAAACCCGAGAACGCTGCCAATGAGCCCAATTAAGACGATGACAATCATAATCTCTAATAAAGTGAGTGCCTGTTTTTTTCTCATAAAACTTCTCCTAATTAAAAGAACCTACATCGGTTAGTGGAATAAGAATAGATAAAACTACAAGACCGATAATTGCTCCTAAAGCAATTAACATAATAGGTTGCAAAAAAGCTGAGATCTGTGCAAGGTGTTTTTCTAATTCTTCTTCATAAATTTTAGAAAGATGAAAAAAAGCTTCCTCCATTTTCCCCGTCTCTTCTGCAATAGAGAGCATTCTTGTCATTAAAACAGGCATAATAGGGTGTTCATTACAAATCCATGAAAGTTTTTTGCCTTGCGCAAGCTTTTGCTGCGCATCGATTAACACTTTTTCTAGTAAAGGATGTCTGACTATTTTTTTGATCAAAGCAATCGATTCAATCAATGGCATTCCAGCACTGAGCAACATAGCCATAGTACGTGATAAGCATAAAAGGGTATTATGAAAAAGGAGCGTGCTTACATAGGGTAATTGGATCAAAATAGGATAAATAAGCTCTTTAAAGAATTTTTTTAGAGCCAGTAAAGTTGCTGTGCAAAGGATAAACATGGATAAAAAAAAGGTCCAAATATGTTGATTGAGTTGGTTGCTCAAACTAAGCACAAAAGCAGTAACAGGATGCAAAGATCGATCTTGAAAGAGCTCTTTCATAGAAGGAATTACAAATAACAACAATCCTAAGACAATCAGACAAGAAAAACAAAAGAGAACACCTGGATAAGTGAGCGCAGACTTTAATTGCTTTCTCATCATCTGCTGATGGGAAATAATTTGGACAAGCTGCTCAAAAGTAGAAATCAAATTCCCACTTTGTTCTGCAATATGCACCATGGAAATATAGATGGTATCAAAAGTATGAGGATACTTTTTTAAAGACTCTGAAAGAGGATAACCTTCTTTCAAACGATGACAAAGGTCTAGAAATAAGGAATGTGCTTTGTGGCGTACATATTTTTCTTCAATGGTTAATAAACTCTCATACAAAGGAAGACCTGCTTTAAGTAATTGAGAGAGCTCTTTTGTAAAGATGAGTAGAAGAGCTGGAGTTAAAATCGGTTCTTTTTGTTTATTCTGTAGATAGGTTAAAGAGGTAACCAGGAATTGTTGCTTGCGCAGTTTTTCTTTAGCCGTTTCTAAGCAATCTGCATCAATAGCGCCTTTAATCTCTTTACCATTAGTGGTAATTGCACGATAACGAAATAAAGGCACCTAACAAAACTCCAAAATTTTAGTTACTCTCAATACTTCAGAAGTAGTAGTAATTCCTTTTTGAACCAAAACAGCTCCTTGCTGTCGTAGGCTACTCATTCCTTGAGCCAAAGCTACTTTTTGCAACGTAGTTGCATCTGCTGAGAGAAGTAATTGTTGTCTAACCAAGTGATCTACATACATCAACTCATAAATAGCATGTCTTCCTTTAAAACCAGAACCATAACATATTTCACAACCAGCTCCTTGATAAAGACCTTGCTTTACCTCGCTTTTACTAAGACCTACCTCTTTAAGCTCTTGACCAGAAGGTTGATAAAGAACCATACAGTGAGGACAAATTCTTCGTACAAGACGCTGAGCTAATACCCCTAGTACAGAAGAAGAAAGCAGATAAGGTTCAATTCCCATATCCACTAAACGAGTTAAAGCTGAAGGGGCATCATTGGTATGCAGCGTGCTAAAAACCAAATGCCCGGTTAATGCAGATTGAATAGCAATCTCTGCGGTTTCTTTATCACGGATCTCACCAATCATAATGACATCGGGATCTTGTCTGAGAATGTGCCTTAAACCCGTGGCAAAGTTGAGATGAATCCTAGGATTGACTCCAATTTGAGCCATACCGGGAAGTTTGTACTCAACTGGGTCTTCAATAGTCATGATATTCACTTCAGAAGAGTTAATTTCTGATAAAGCGCTATATAAAGTAGTTGTCTTTCCACTACCAGTTGGCCCTGTGACTAGTACAATCCCCTCACTTAAACGAATCAATTTATTAAATGCACTCAATAGAGCAGAGTCCATACCAATCTTATCTAACCCAAGGGAAACATTATTTTTATCTAAAATACGTAACACAATCCTCTCTCCAAAAGCAACAGGCACAGTGCTTACCCGAAAATCGATCTGCCTTTGTCCCATATGCAATTTAATCCTTCCATCTTGAGGCAGTCTGTGCTCTGCAATATCTAGTCGAGCCAATACTTTAATTCGCGTAATAAGCTGGGTTTGTAGCTCTAAAGGAGGAGTATGGCGCATGTGCAATACACCATCTACCCTATAACGCACCTCTAAGCCTTGTTCTGTCGGTTCAAAATGGATATCCGAGGAGCCTTGTTGTATCGCTTCTGCCAAAATAACATTTAAAAGGTGAATGACAGGAACCTCACTTACGCTCTCTAATAAATCATAGCCTTCTTGTAGATCTTCTAAACAACCTTCCTGATTTTTTTGCAGGCTTGCAATATATTCCGACGCTTCATTCTCTTTTTGATGAAAGAGCTGCTCGATCGCTTTTTCAAAAGCTACTTGAGTTGTAAAAACCACCTGCACATCTTTTTGCGTGATAAATCTGACCTGTTCCAAAGCTTCTAAATCAAAAGGATTGAGCATAGCAATAAGCCACTTATCCATCTGCTCTTCTAATATTACCAGCTGGTTTTTACGAACAAAAGAATAAGAAAGAGGGGAAATTTTGTTTCTGACACAAAAAAAATCTGAAAGATCTGAATAGAAAGCAATTTCTAGTTCTTTGACTTTTTCTTCTACATTTCCCACATAGGGGTGAACTTTTACTAAAGAGGCAGGATCCTCTTTCTGTTTAAGCAAACCCGATAATTTTGCTAAAAACTCCGTGAGCATTGCCATAGTTATTTCTCTGCAAGGCAACTAAGCCCATTTTGGATCTTTTTATATCGAGCTTTTTCTTGTGCTTCTACTAAACAATCCAGAAACTCGGGTTGATCGCCTGGTCTTTTCCTGAGCTCTTCATATAAAATTTGTTGTAACTGTTCTTTGGCATCTAAAATGATTTTTGGCGTGATAAAAATAAACATTTCTGTATCGTTACTTCTGAGTTTAGTCGCTCCAAATAATTTTCCTAAACCCGGTATATCTCCTAGGAAGGGAATCTTTTCTTCCTTATCCTGAGAAGCTTTTCGTCGCAGTCCCCCTAAGATAACTGTTTGTCCATCTGCAATGCATACTTCGTTTTCAATATGCCGTCTATTCACCAAAGGACGATCTTTATGCTCGTCATGTCTTGTTGTATCAAAGGTAACATTGGTCTTCAAAGTAACAAATCCTGTTTCCTCCATGTCTATCTCATCTATAAAAGGTAAATGGATAGTTGGAACAAGCGTAATGACAATTCCATATTGAGCTCTGGAAAAAGACTTTTCAAACGCTGTGCCTTTGTTGGTATCTAAAGGGGCTGCTCCATTATTAATCGAAATTTCTTCTACAATGGAAATAGTAGCAGGGGTTTGATTCACAGTGATGATAGACGGGGCTGCATTGAGTTGAATATCATCTTGTGACATTAAAAAACTATACGCTAAATCATAAGCTGGAAAATGTTTAGAAGAGTTATTGTGCAAAAGGAATTCTAGCACCCCTGATCCACTTGGTGCTACATTAGAGCTCCATTTCAAGACGTTTTTTGATCCTAATTTCAATAGATTCATCCCTAAGCTATTTTCACAATTGAGTTGTTTTTCGAACAATAACACCTCAATTTGCACCATTTTTTTAGGAATATCCAAATTACGTATAAGATCCTTGATTTTCCCTAAGGCATCACGACGAACAACCATCAATAGAGTTCCTGTTTTAGAATCTGGAATAAAATGATCGCTGCCATAATCGATCCCAACCGTCGATAATGTGTTGGAATGAATCGGTTTTGGTGCCACTACAAGAGGAGGAACAGGAGGATACCCATCAGGAGGCGTTTTAAAAGGAGTCCCAGGCGCTGAGTAATTTAACTCTGCTTCTTTTTTAGTATCAGATGATGCAGCTAGAAGAGAGGTATAAACTTTTTCTAATACCTGGGCTAAATCGTTAGGACTACTATGACGACAAGGATATAAATAGACTGTCATTTCAGCAGGGTTTTGCAACTGATCTTCTGTTTCACGCACAACACGCTCTGCTTTATCCACTACTTCTTTCCTGCCAATAGCCACCAGAGAATTGCCTTGCAAAAGCGAGAAAACGGTAAGCCCTTCTTGCTCTTTCTTAGTAAAATGAGGTCGTGCTTTCTCGATAGACTCGCTAAAAAAAGACTGCAGGATCTTTTCCATTTCTTTAACAGACATCTTAAGCACAGGAATCACGCGAGAAACTCTACCTTGCATCTGTCCCCATACGCTCTGATATAAATGTAGGATCTTTTGCACCTCTTCTCGATTAGACACAATACCAATCTTAGGGCCAATTTGATAAATAAAGGTTTGCTTAGGATCAGAGAACTTTTCAAAAAACTGTTTTACGCTTTTTATGTGTTCGATGGGAGGGGAAAAGACATAAAAAATGCGACTATGTTCCGGTGTTAAAAGTAGTTGTTCTAAAGAAGAGGCAATCCTTTCAATGCAAGCTGGCTCCTGCTTAAGTAAATATAGCTGTCTAGCATATGAATTTATATTCTTAATTCCAATCCCATTATGAGAGAGAATGATTTCTAATACATCATTCCAGGATTCTCTTGGAATGGGGACATTCGAATGCATATTTAACTTCATATTTGCCATTTCTGGAGGCACGATATAGAGATAATCCAATGCACCATATTCAATAATTAAATGCGCAAGAGTGGTTTCCTCTTGATCCCAAAGAGCGTATCCTTCCTCCTCTTGTTTAGACTCTTTAATGACGATTTCTCGCCACTGTTTTTCTTGCGACTGGAGTTTTTGTTTCATCGCATTAACTTCTGCCAGAAGAGCATGAAACTGTTCTTCATCAGCCTTAGTATCATATAGAGTTTGTACCTGACGGTAACCTTCTTGTAATTGAGACCTTAAAAGATAAATCCGTTCATTGATCTCTTTTAATAAAACATCCGTTTTGGCAGAAGATCGATTCTCTTCTTGTAATAATTTATCGGATAAGGTCTGTCCTGAAAGCGTAGTTGTCGCCAAGCAAAAATAGAGAAGAATATTCTTCATAGATACCCCTTAAGAGTAAAAGGCAGCAAGAGAAAGAGTTTTTTTCTCATTCTGGCTTCTTTTTTTTCCGTTTGAATAGGCAGTTGAATTTGTTGCATGTGCATTCTTGTTTCATCAAAAAGAGTTCCCTTCATAAAAGAGCACCCTTGCTCTTTTACAATTGCATCGAAAATAAATATCTCTGCTATAAGGCGATGATAGACATAATCCTCAATGTCTCTTGGTTTATCCAACCGATACCACCCAGAAAGAGTTTTGAATAACCAATCTCCTTGTTTTAAAAACAGTCTTTTCTTCCCTAAGCTACAACTAATTTGTGTAGAACTCCTCATGCGAATCTTGGTAAAAGGGATTTCTAGTTTTGTTCTTCTAAGCTTTTTTTTCTGCAAAGGTACTTCGATCAAGCTGGAACAAAAGCCTTTTTCATCCCAAACCTCTAATTGCATTTGCTCGGGAAGAAGTTTTTTCACTCGTGCTAGAGGAAGCCCTTGAGTTTTAGTGGCTAGAGAAGCAACTTGCCACTGTTGGTTTTTAAATACAAGAAGGTCTGCTTCCGAAACAAAACACGCATAGCTTTGCATTTGATTCATACATTTTAATGTGCCTTTCTCCTTCCATTCGGCAAACTTAGGGCCTCCATAATGTTGGATTAATAGATCAAAGCTCAAATAACTGCTACTTTGCAATTGTTGCATAAAGTCATCATTTGGCATTTGCAATAATCCTGAAGAAGAAGAAATAAACTCTGCATTTTGTTCTGTAGAATGAAATCGTCGAGATACCTTTATTAAAATAGCTCCATTGCTTAATAGAATAGGCTGAATCCAGAGTGCGGTCTTTTTTTTTGAACAAGTCAATCCCTCTTTGCACTCCTCTAGAAAAACCAGTTCTTCATTTTGTACAGTGAAAGGATTTTTTCCCTTATTCAAGGAAAAAGATATTGAGACAGATGATTGCTGATCTGGCCTAGTATTATAACCTAGTATCAAAAGCTCATTAGCAATGCGTCTAACCCAACTAGAGGTGTGATTTTCATTTAAAGCTAAAGCAAAAGAACCAATGAGTTCATAGGGATGAAGAGGTGTACGGACTTGACTCACTTCTTGCATCCGCAGTTTTACATCAGGTAGAGGATAAGAAAAAAAGAGTAGACCGCTTGATAAGGCAATTACACAAGCACATACCCCCATAACGCAGTAATTAAAAAGACATCGGATACTGCATTTGGCAGAAGGAAGAACAATCACAGCACATTATCCTCTCATTCTTAAGAAGATCAAAAGTGTAGGGGATTGAGAAAATAAAAAAAAGATCAAATAAAAGAGCTTAGAAATGGGCAATAGGTTGCTAAAAAATTCGATTTACTATTTTAATGCAATTAATAAGGTTACTATTAACTAATGAGGCCGTATGGATGAAAATAAATCAAAAGAAGGAGTTTCTGTAAAAGAAATTGAAACATTTGCTAAACAACATCGTTTTGAATTTTTTTTCTGTTTAGCTTTTGCACTAGCTTTTTTATTTGCGCTAATTATGTATTCTTGCGTCTGGTCTATAGGAGCTTCTACTCTAGGAGGAATCTTAGGCGTTCTCTTCTCTAGAAAAATTGCCTACTTTTCCAAAGCAGTTCTTAACTTTCTCTTTAGACAAGAAAAAACCACTCAATTCGTATTGGCTATTGCAGTCCTAATCCTAGCTATCTTTTTACCACCGCTAATTTTTCTACTATTAGGTCTTCACGGAGGTAAAGATCTCTATCATTTAGCAAGAGAGATACAAGCTCAGCATCCTAAATAAGAGCTCTATTCCAATTCTTTTTTTCTCTGCTTGATATAGTCAAGCAGAGAAAAGGACCCCGATTGAAAATTACGCGCAAGAGTGGCATAAGCTTTTGGATCATAAGTCTTAACAGGCTCTTCTATCTTAGACCAACCAGCATTGCACAGAATTTCTTCCCATGCTGCTTTTTCTCCCTCTTTTGAACCTAATTCTCTTTCCAAGGCAGCAATTCTTATCAAATTATAAGCATACAACAACCCACCAGATCGCTTTTGCGAATCCATTTGTTCCCATAAAAAAGCATCCTTTTCTAAATCGCTCTTTAACTTCTTCGCTTCTTCTAAAGCAACTACTAGTTTATTATCGACGATTAATAGAGTTGTTTCAGAAAAACGAGTATAATAGGGAGAAATTAAACCTTGTGCTCTTTCTAAAGCTTTCGTCATATAAGCCGTTGCTCTTTTTGTCTCTCCTATGCTTAAAAGACGTTGTGCAATTAAACCCCCAAACTTAGTCTGTAGTTCTGGATGCAGACTCACTAATTTTTCTAATTTATTGAAGGCTTGAGGGTCTCGCCATTTAGCATACATAGCATTTGCTTCTCTATAAACAGAAGGGGATTTGCTTTGAAAGCTTCCAAATTGGTATATAGCTAACATAACGACAAAAATGCCAGAACAGGCATAAATAGCGATTTTAGATCGGTTTATAGAGCGATCTAAAAAAAAAATCTTTGCAAGAGCTGCCTTGCCAAATGGCAAAGAGTCTTCTGATTTAAGCTTTGTCATAACTTGAGTAAACCTTTAAGTTTCAAAGAAGCTTTTGATAGATAGCTTCCATTTGATCTAAAGTATGGGTAATCGTATATTTTTGTTCTACTAACATCTTTGCATTTTCCCCTAAACGCTCTCTTAAAAGGCGATCTTCTGCCATTTTTAACACAGCTTGGGCAACTGCTTCTGGATCAGAAGAAGGAACTCTTAAACCCGTATTTTCATGAATACATATCTCCGGCAGACCACCTACGCTAGTTGTAATTAAAGGACGTTTTAAAAAGGCTGCTTGTAATGTGGCCTGAGAGATCCCCTCGTGAGCCACGCTTAAAAGCATAAAAATATCTAAAGCACTAATGGCTGTATAAGGCGATTCTAAATGGCCCACACAAATCACGTTTTCTAATTTCATTTCACGAATCATCACAAGATATCTCTCTAAATACCCTCCACCAATTAAAATCCATTTGATCTGTTGATGATTCTTTAATAGATCAGCTGCTTTTAATAAATCAGGAATCCCTTTCCAAGAACGCAATACACAAGCTGTCCCCACTAAAATATCTGTAGGACTTAAACCTAATTGCTTACGAAAAACAAGAGTATCCTGTATAGTATCAGCAATTTTTGGATTCACCCCTGTTGCAATGCACCGCATACGAGAAGGATGTAAGGCTGCTTTTTCTTGGAGTAAAGGCAATACGGCAGAAGAAGTAGAAACTACAAAATCAGCAAGCCTATTATAAAGCATAAACCCATTTATACCCCCTCGAATAGAAGTAGATAGATGACGTGTCCGAACAACGGGCTTTTGAGATAGTTTGGCAGCAATCCCCGCTATCCAAGCATCTAAAGAGGAATGCGTATTGATCAGATCAATCCTCTCTTTTTTAAAAAACATCAACAACTTCGCCACGGTAAAAAAGAGAACCTTTTTCTTAAAACAAAACGTATAAACCACAAACCCTTTCTGCCTAGCGCGTTTTGCTAATTCACTATCAAAAGAGAGCGCAAAAAACACGGTATGACCTCTTTGACGCATTCCCTCTGCTTCTGCTAAAATCCTCATTTCTTGCCCACCCCAACCCATGGAACTTTCTGTATGAACGATTTTCATCTTATTCCTTCTATCTGCTGGATAATTTTCCTATGCCCTGCTGAAAAGGGAAACTTTACCAGATCTTTTTTTAAAACCCATATATAATTGCTAAAAATCTCTTTTCTCAAAGCTCGCCAAACAGAAGGAAGTAAAATTGCTTTGAAATGAGTAAACGTATGATTTACAGCATTTAAGTGTTGTTGGTAAATGGCTTCTCTAGAAAGGAATGTAAGCAAGATCTCTTCCTGCGACTTTTCTTTCTCAAAATAGGGAAACTCATATAAATCAGCCATTAAACCAGATTCTGTTTTCCTTAATAAAACACTATCCTGATAGACAAGTACAATCACATTGCGATGTAAAAGCTGAACTTTTTTCTTAGGAGGTTTCTTAGGCAATCGATGTTGGCTTTTTAACTCTCTTGCTCTACAGCCTCTTTTTATAGGACATTTTATACACTTAGCTACTTTACTACAAACTAGAGAACCCAATTCGATCAAAGCCTCCATACAAACCCAGGGTTCGGTCTCTGGCAAAAGGTTTTCTGTCTTGAGTTGTATAAGCTGCTTGGTCTTTGCCTTCGTAACATCCTCTTCTACATAATAATAACGTGCAAGTACACGTGTTACATTGGCATCAACAGCAGCGGCTTTTTGATGAAAGGCAAAATTTAAAAGAGCCCCTACCGTATAAGGGCCTAATCCTTTAATTTTTTCTAATTCCTCTCTGTTATCCGGAATGACCCCCTCATATTTTTCGAGTATATATTTTGCAGCTAAATGCAGGTTTCTTGCCCGGTTATAATAACCTAATCCTTCCCAAGCTTTAATTATCTCTACTTGAGGAGCTAACGCCAAAGTTTTCACATCGGGAAATAAAATCATCCAGCGCTCAAAATGCCCTTCTACAACGCTAGCCCTTGTTTGCTGCAGCATAACCTCTGAGATCCAAACACCATAAGGTGTTGGGCTTATTCTCCAAGAAAAATCTCTTTTTTGTGCCAAAAACCACTTTTTTAAAGCTTCTATATCCACGACAACTCAAATAAGCACTAATTTTTAAACATCTAAACTCTTAAAAGATAACCATTCTATAAATTAAGCAATTAGTTGCTCTAGTATATTTTTAGCCTTTCCATTATCTAGTAGAATAAAGGAGCTTATATCATATGGCATCGCAAAAAAATTGGAACCAGCTACACGACGAGATTAAGGTCAACTTGCAAAAAGAGGTCTACTTAATGCGAGAGCTACTGGCAAATCTACATCAAGAAGTACTAGATAAAGAACATTCTATGCAAATTATGCAACAGCGTCAATCCCTCTTAGAGCGCTTAAATCAAGCACGTGAGCTTAGACTAGTTGCTACTCAAAAACTAGAAACTCTTATAAACCCCAGCAGTAAAGATTTAAAACTAGAGCAAATTATGCCCCTTGACGATGAACAGACAACAGAGGTTTTGAGCTTAAACGATCAGCTAGATGCATTAACAAAAAAAATGAATCAACAGAACATGGACAACCAAAACAACCTTAAGCAAGAACGTCGTTTAAAGCCAAAACCCCCTAGAAAAAAAACAGCTATTGCAACTGAAGAAAAAAATACACCTCAATAGTAAACTATATAAAATAGCAGGAATTTATTAATTTGGAGCTAATTCAATAAAATTCGAAAGAACTTTATATAGAAACTAACATTTACTGAAATTAATAGGAAAGCAAACAGCTTTCTTTCTATCAAGATCATTTTTCGTGGGCTCTTTTTTCCTTACTGAAGAAATAGGTTCAAATTTTACTTAAAAACCACACCTCTCATAAAGAAATCTCCTAACTACTTTTAACTTTCTGTTAAAATACTTTCTTGTTATCGTATAACATCTTTTTAATCGTAGTTGTTCCATAAAGAAGGAAACAAATGAAAAAGAAGAAAAAAAAAGACAAAATAAAGACTCCGCTACCAAAGCAAAGACCCATGCATGATGTCGATGATTTGCTTGATGAAGCAAAGTACGGCGAGTTAACAACTGAAGAACTTATTTATGTAGTAGAAAAAATCAAAGCGTCTAAACCAGGTGATAATACAAACTTGTATGGATTATTACTTATTCTCGAATGGGCAGGTGCTACACAATATAGGGAACTAGTCGAGCATTTTTTATACTATCCTAGTAATCCTATGGTTTCTGGTATGGCTTTGAAGGTTTTCTTTAAATACTGGAGAGATGACGCTCAACGCTATTTACACGAAATAAAAGCCTTTATCAAAGGAGTACCTTGGGATAATGATGATGATCTTCGTTTAACTGCTATGCATTGTACAGAAAAGTTTAAAAAAAAACCAGAAAAAGAACTGTTCCAGCTCGTGCTCAATCTGTACGAAACATCTAATACTACTCTTTTAAAAGCAGGACGCAAGCGAACTTGCGAACGTACAGATGCTAAATTTTGGCTACAAGTATCTTTTACTCAATTAGCTATAGCCATTGGTAAAGGTTGGAACGATCTCATTGGGAAACCTGGTGAATCAGCAACTCCTTTAAGTGAAGAATTTATGCATGAAGTATTAGCAAAAGCAAAACAAATCATCAAAACCTTGAAATAACTTTGACCTTAACTACAAGAAACTACCGGAGATTTTATGAGCTTTTCTCCACTCAAACAGGAAAAGGAGCAACTACCTTTCTATCAAAACCATTCTTCGTGGGCTCCTTTTTTCCTTACTGAAAAACAGGCTCAAACTTTACTTAAAGCAGCAGTTCCTATCACATTTCCCTATACCGATTTACAAGGACGCACTATTCAATTATGGAAATATATTAACCTCTTTGCCGCTTCTATAACAAAAAACGGCCTCACTACCCTTTTCTCTAGCAATAAAATCCACAATGCGCTTTTACCTGAAGAGTCAAGCGAATTATTTCTAAAACGTCTTGAAAGTAGCTCATTAAAAAAATGGCACTTTAGCTACTTGGAAGAAACCAAAAGGATTTTTATTTGGCCTTTTTTGATTGGTGGTGGAGTTGACAAATATAAGCTTGCTTATAACGCTGTTCTCAACCTTGAACATAAAGAAAATAAGACATCTACTGAACAACAATTATTTAATATAATAAAAAAAAATTTAAGAGAATCTGAAGAGCTAATCGGTGCTAAAAAAGAGGTAAGAGAAGAAATCTTGACGCGAGATGGAAAACCCTTCAATCATCAAACCGAAGTAAATTGCGCACAAAATGGCATTAAAAGCATAATAGAAGATATTGAAAAACAATTAAAACAAAATCTCTCTCCTTCAGAAAAAACCCAATTACTAAAAGAGCGATCCATAGCCAGTCTAGCATTGGATTATACCAAACGGTTTCTTCCTTCTAAATCAAAAGCAAAAACGTTAAAAAATCCTCATCCAAACCCTCAAAATGAATCCTTTAAGGATCGTGTAAGAGCGAACCGATTAATGGAGAGTTATAACTCTTGCCATCCAGATCATCCTATAGATGAGGGATCATCAGGAAGACACATTGGAGGTGTTGAGAATGAAGTAGGTATCATTTTAGGTTTGTTTGACAATTTAAGTGGAAAGATGGAAAGCGAACATACTTTCTTTCTGCCTGTGGTGGATAAGTTGTCTTTGGATCGGAAAGAAATTCAGAGGATTTTACAGGAATTGGCCTTGGGTATTTTTGTATACAATACGGTTCCTTTTTTTAGCTTGCATTTCAATGGGGATACCAACATGTATCCTGTGATTCATCCGGCATATCAAAATACCTTTGTGGGATATGTAATTTCTATGCTGGATTATTATATGAAAGGATTTCTCAATGGAGGCTTTTTCTCTGCTGCTTTTGTTCAAGAATGGAATAAAAATCACAATATAAGCGAAAAAGATCTAGAAGAGCAACTTGTCGATGTTCGAGAATATTGTAAAAATTTCTTAGGTTTTCCATACCTCTCTATTAGGGAAATGACCGAAATATTTGAACGCATGGAAGCACTTGAACCCATGAAATGTGAAGAACATCCTATTCTTAAAGATTACTCTGGGTTTAACTCTTCTTTTAGAATCATTGCCCATCAAAACTCGATTAAAAAAGTGGAAGATCTTTTTATTTTAGACGGAAATTTTGATGTTCTTTATACCATTACTCCAGACCCTGCTTATGAGCAAGAGCTTACTAAGCATCGGCAATTGACAGGAGAAGATCCTTCCTCTTATCGCCGTTTAGAAAAAGTTTATGATAAAATGAGTCTACAGATCAAACACATCATGCCGCGTATCCCTGAGTTTAAAAAGCTCTTTGAAGCCTTAAATATCATAAGTTTTTTTTGCTATTATTTTAATACGTTAAAGAAGGCAAATAAGTTTCCCCTTTTATCCCATCGGGTTTTTGAAAATACAGATGTTTGTCCTCCCCTTTTTCCTCATTTGCCTTTACGCGCTTTTTACCATGAAAAAATCAAACTGAAGCTTACGGAGCTTTTTATACATCAAGAGAAAAAACATCTTATTGAACAAGCAATCTTAACCAATAGGGAAAAGGCTGTTCAATACGTAGCTGAAGAGATTCAGAAGTATATTTCTAGAAAAAACAGCTATCCTCTTTCAAAAAAACAGCAAGAAGTTTCTTCTTATCAAAAAACGGCTTCTGATTTTTTGCAAAGGTTAGAAGCAACTTATGTAAAAGCCAAAGCAGAACGATTCCCTAAACTCGATGATTTGATTAGAGAATGGGAAACTATACATACCAATCTCTCTAGCTCTTGGAATGCCGCCTCTGCTGCACTTGCAGGAACAGAGCATCAATATGTTAGACAGAGAAATATACAGATATGCAATAACAATCTAAAAAAACTTAAAGAGCAGCAAGAGCAACGTTCCAATCTGCTTGAACATCCTTTGTCTTTGCTGGATCTAGAAGCTTTCATTGAGTTGCAAATCGAAAACATGGATAGTACTTTGCACCTCTATACGCAGCATAAATTAGAGGAAGAAAAGCAGCTCCAGAAGCGAATTGTAGGAGGATGTGGTGTTGCATTAAGCCATGAACCTATGAGAGTTGACCCTATAGCTTATTCTCTTTTAAATCGCCATTTTGGACAGCTATCTGGTTTATTAAATGAAGAGATCAGGGAAATTTCTGATCCTGGAAATAACGGTGTTCTATTTAAGCTTTGTTTTACAGACTTCTCTTTCATTGATGAAGGGGAAAAGCAGGCTGCTTTGAGTTATTTATCCCCGACCTCGATGAGTGCTGCTATGATCGACATATTTCATGCAATTGCAACTGATGATGAGAAGCGGTTTGAAAAAACAGCGGAACAAATCACCTCCTGGGGTTTTCACGATAGTCATGGAATGAACCCTCTGCATTATGCAGCAAGTGTTGCCAATACTTGCCTTCTTGATCGTGTGATGGGAAAAGTAGCCATACATATAAGAGATTCTCAAGGGCACACTGCTTTGCATTTTGCAGCTCAAAGCGGAAATCTTGAAGGGATAGAACTTCTTTTATCTAAAGCTCCTGGATTACTCGATATGGAGGCTACAGGAGGAGTAACTGCTTTATATGTTGCTATTCAACATGCTAAATTGCATGTAGTCCAATCTCTTTTGGCTAAAGGAGCTAATCCCAATTGCAAGACAGCTCATGGAATGAACGCTCTTATGTGTGCCATTTACCGGGGGTTTGTAGAAATTGCCCTTGAACTTTTAAATCGCTCAAGAATTGATTTAAAGCACACTCTTGATGATAAGACAACAGCGCTACACCTTGCAGTGGAATGCAAAAGCATGTTACCAGTAATTGAGAAAATGATCGCAAATAGAATAGATGTCAACCAAGCTAGATGGGATGGTCATACAGCTCTGCACCTTGCTGCTAAACAAGGAAATCTCTCTTTTGTAAGAGCTCTTCTGAAAGCTGATGATATGAATCTTAATGCACAATTAAAATCGGGCAAAACAGCACTACACCTTGCAGTGGAAAACGATCACTACGAAATTGTCGAGCTGCTTTTAGAAAATAAAGCAGATCCTCTTTTATTTGGTTGGAATCGTGAAACAACTCTGATAACCGCTGTTCGTAGCGGTAGCATTAATTCCGCTCTTTGCCTTTTGAGCTATGTTAAAAAACAAACCGTAACCATTCAAGAAAAGCAAGCATTATTTGTAAATGTTAAAGATATTCACAATCAGACTGCATTGGAAATCGCAGCAAAATTTCGAATAGAGGATCTTTGGTTATCTCTTTTTAATCCAGCTAAAGACGACCCCAAAAACACCGCACTTCAACCGATGGACCATCTTCTTCTACTTTGCCAACCTGGGGTTGATTTCGATGTCATCGATTTTTTTCAGAAAAAACATCAACTTCATAAACCCGAGCAGTTGATGCAAACTCTAATAACCTCAGCAAAAAATGGCCACAATGTAGCTGTAAGTCGATTTTATTCAAAGCTAGACGCAGAAGGTTTTCGCTATGCTAATGGATGGTCTATTCATCATCACATGGCAAAATTTGATCATATCAATTTTTTTTCAGATATTTTTTCCCATTCGAAGCTTCCCTCATCTCAACAAATTGAAGAATGGGCAACTGTTGCAGCACGCTATGGCAGCATGCGTTCTCTTAAGATTTTATTAGATGTTTTGCATAAGAGAAAATTGTTGCCTTCAGCAGGGAAAAAACCTCTTTTGGAAGCAGTGCAAGCAGGGCAGCGTAAAACGGCTGATTTGATCATTCACAAAATTTTAGAGCCTAATATTCCTCTTGAGGTTGGTGGAAAATATGCCTCTCATATTGCAGTAATCAACAACGATGAAGAAATGGTAGAATTCCTTCTAGGACGAGGAGTTAAATTCCATCTACCCGACAAAAAAAACCTCTCTGCTTTTCATTATGCGATTCTTTACAATCAGAAAAAAATAGTAGAATTCCTTCTAGATCCTAAGAAAAGGGTGGAAATCCCAGCAGATCTTTTGCATTTTGCTGCAGCTAAAGCTTCTCCTGAAATATTGGATTTTATTTTAAAGCACACATCTAATATCAATGCCTTGAATCCAGTAAAAAAAGAAACCGCTTTGCTATCTGCGGTTAGAGAGAACAATTTAACAAACACCAACCTACTTTGTTTGCGCGGCGCATCTCTTCATACAAAGAACAGCAATGGTGAGACGCCTTTTCTTCTTGCAGCCAAGCAAAACAGTTCTCTATTGCAATTTCTCCTACAATATAATCCACCTTATCAAGTTACAGATCAAGGAGAAAATGCACTCCATCTTGCTGCTATGCATAATCAAGACGAAAATGTGGAGCTCCTATTAAATCATAATTTTGACGCTACTATTTTAGATCATGCACAAAAAACACCGCTTATGCATGCGCAAGAAAAACAGTTCTTCGATATTTGCGACATCCTCCAAGGAAAGCGTGCGCAACTAGAAAGAGCTAAGAAAACAATCGTAGAGTCTTTGATGAATGGACAACAAAATAGTTTTTTTTCTGCTTTAAAAAACCTACCTATCAATAAATCGATGACTTTTATTGTACCTCATATAGGCAAGACCTGTTTGCCTATTCTCCATTTGATCGATTTGTTGGTTTCTGAGGAGAAGAAAAAGAAAGAAATCTTAGAGAAATTCGTTCAAAAATATCAAGTAGACATCAATATGCAAACAGCGCAAGGAAACACTCTTTTGCATATAGCAGCAATTAAAGATCAAGACCCTCCTTTCAAAAAAATGAACGCTCTAGTTCCTAACGGTCAGGGAATTACTCCTTTACATTTATTTGCTCAAAGTGCGTCATTAGCTCGTTTTACTTCTATCTTTTCTGAGATAGATAAAGACGCTCTTGATAGAGAAGATAAAGAGATGCAAACACCTCTTTTCTATGCAATCCAAAAAAATCGCTTAGATATCGTTTCTTTTCTTTTAGACAAAGGAGCAAATCCAAATCATCGATCTAAAACACTGATGACCCCTTTAGGACTAGCTATTGAGAAAAATAGCCTACCTATTGTGCGTACTCTAGCAGAAAAAGGCGTTTGTATCGAAAGTCTTATTGGAGTAAATGGAGAAAGAGCTCTACATATCGCTGTTAGAAAAGGATTTGATGAAATAGCAAAGTATCTTGTTGAAAAAACAACTAATATGTATCAAAAAGATCGCCAAGGCAAAGAGCCGATTCATGTCGCAGCTGCAAAAGGCAATCAAAATATGGTACGTTTTCTGCATGCCTGTGGGGCTTCTTTATTCAGCATAGATTATCAAGGCAATGGATTGGCCTATTTTGCAGCTCAAAGTAAATGCCCGGAATTGATCGATTTTCTAAAGGAGCATGAGGTTCCTCTTGATCCTTTGGTAAGCAACGATTTCAAACCTAAAAAAGCTCCACTGCATATGGCTACAATTAAAGGGAATCTTCCCATGATCACTCAATTTTCTCGCTATAAAGCTGATTTTGAAGTGCGAGATTCTGAAGGAGACACCTCTCTTGTATACGCAACCATTAGTGAAAATGCAGAAATTCTAGAGCTTTTCTCCGAATCTCCTTTAATGAATGATAAGCAGCAGGTTTATCGGTCTATTATTACTGCTATCCAGCTTGATAGTGTTCCACAGATACGGATCTTACAAAGAGAGCTTAAAAGTATCGATCAGTCGCTCGAGTTTTATCAAAATATTACTATGCTACATGTAGCTTGTCAATTTGGGGCCATCCGTATTGTTCATTACTTGCTAAAAGAGAGAGCCGATCCTCTTTTGAAAATGCATAATGGAGCATCTGCTTTTGACTTGGCTGTTCTTCATAATCATGTAGAAATAGCTCGCGCAATTTCTTATCAAATAAAAATTAATCCTAATCAAAAACTATCTAAAGGTAAAAATTACTTACATCTCGCTGCGGAAAAAGACAGTAGTTCCATGATCGCTCTGTTATACCTTGAAGGCGCAGATCTCGATGCTCTTGATGCTGAAGGAAGCACTCCACTACATGTTGCTGTAGAAAAAGAAAACATGAGTGCAGTTAAACTTCTTCTTGCTTTAGGTGCAAAAACAACGATTGAAACCTTCAAAAGTCAAACCATTTATGACATGATACAGAGTGAAGAAATCCGCGCTCTAGTCACTGGCTACGAGAAAATTTTTGTTCTTTGCCAGGATCTCAAAGAAGGAAGACTGCATGCAGCGGTTCGAATGGGGAATGCCGATGTATTGCCGATTTTAGCTAGAATACACGACCTACATCAAAGCAATATAGAAGGAAGAACTCCTTTGCACATTGCTACTTTACAGAGAAACTTTTCTGTTTTACGCCGACTTCTCGAACTGGAAATAGATCCTGATTTTGAAGTTCGAGACCATCAAGGGAAAACCCCTCTTTTCATCGCTGCTACAGAAACCAAAGACCCTCAGCTTGTTCAGTTCTTATTAAATTTAGGAGCAAATCCTAAAGTGAAAACAAATGATGGTTTATCGCTTTTAGATGCAGTTAAACAAAACAGCAAAACAGAACAAACAGCTGTTATTCTCAACCTTCTAACCACTCTTTAATCTATGACTACTCCGATCAAGGAAAGGAGCTGGAACTGCTTTCACAATCAGCTCCATTCTTCTAATTCGCAGATAAATTCTCCTTTTCGAGAATACAATTTTTATAAAAAATATATATCTGCAAAGATAACACGTATGACTACCCAAAACCACTTTACTCTACAAAACGCTCAGCTTTCTTCAGGAGCAAAATATATAAAAAAAAACCCTTCTTTTCTTTCTGTTTTTAATGAAGCGGAACAGACTAGTATTTTACAATGCATGGACTATCTTTTCAGCAAGGTACAAGCTCCTTGTCTTGATACTCAAGAGCTAATCGTTCTCTTTTGTAAAAGGTTGAAAGAGTCTGTAGGCGATCTTGCTTTTCATCTACTGATAAGACCTTGTTCCCTACTTGTACCATTGGCTTCTAAAGACTTTCCGCCTTGGATACTAAGTTCTTCTTCTATTTTAGAAGTGGAAAATACGCCTGATGAATTCATCGATGTTATGCAAAAACTGATAGAGATGTCGGATGATATCCGTTCAGCTCTTCCTCCTTTGGAAAGATATCGTGTGAATAAAATAACGTTAAAAGGGCTTTCTCAAGAGCTGGATCTTCTCAAAGAGAATATAGATCGCAAACGTTTTCCAGAGAAAGAACCCTCAGAGGTTTTTCGTGAATTTAGTCAGGCTGCACTTCCTCTTTCTCAAGAAAAATCTCTTTTACCTTCAGCGAATACCAAGGTATTCAAGGTCTGGAAGAAAAATCTAAAACGGGGAATTGAAGAAGTGGATTAACATTGTAAAAGAGGTTTGCAAACGTTATGCTGCAAAATCACATTCAACTGAGGATCTGCTACTACTTTTATCTATTGCTTGAAAAGTTATGGGTTTTAACAAAGGACTTATCCTTATAACACTCAAACTCTCACTGTTCTTGGTTTATTGGCACACCCTGCAGATAGCTCAACAGTGCTGGGCTCACTTTTTTTTA
The DNA here is from genome assembly GCF_015356815.2 of Candidatus Rhabdochlamydia porcellionis. Taxonomy (GTDB): domain Bacteria; phylum Chlamydiota; class Chlamydiia; order Chlamydiales; family Rhabdochlamydiaceae; genus Rhabdochlamydia; species Rhabdochlamydia porcellionis. Next base: position 53,386 of record NZ_CP075585.1, on the reverse strand, counting down.
CAATAGACTCCATGATTTAGACGATCATATTGACCTCTATCAATAATGCACTATCTTAAGGACAAAAACATGCCTCCTTCTTCCGCCTGCCTCATTTATGGACCAGAAATCCATCACCTGGATCATTTAGCTCCTCTATGCGTTATTTTAGGAATTCCTTTAATTGTTACAGAGAAGCTACTCTTAAAACAAGCACAAGAAATCTACCCTTTTGCAGATACACTCTACCTTGATTGTTTAGAACTTCCTTTTTTTCTAACAAAAAATTATCGCTTTGTGTTCTCTTGCTTTTCGCGCATTATGCTCAATGAGCTTTTCTTTCTTGCAGAACTGCTTTCTAAAAAAAAGATCTGTACGATCTGGTGCCCTCATGGAAACTCTGATAAAGGAAATATAAAACCTTACGCAGAAGCTCTATGTCAAGAAAACCTGCTTTTAGTATATGGACAGCAAATGATTGATTTTTTTAACCGTTACAAACTGATAAAACCCTATGTGACCACAGGTAATTTCCGCTACCAATTCTATATGCAACATAAAGACTGGTACGATGCCTACGTGGCAAAAAAAATTTCCTTAGAACAAAAAAAAACTATTCTTTATGCCCCTACTTGGCAAGATTATGAGAAATCTAGCTCGTTTTTCTCAGCTATTGATTTTTTGATTGAACAAAAACCAGACCAATACACACTACTTATTAAACCTCATCCTAATTTAAGACTACAAAATCTTTTTCTTATAGAAGAATTAGAGCAAAAATGCAAAACTATCCCCGGTGTGTGTTTTATTTCAGACCCAATACCTATTTATCCTTTATTAAATCATTGCGATTTATACATTGGCGATCGTTCTTCTATTGGGTACGATTTTTTATATGTGAACCGACCTATGTTCTTTTTAAATCAGAACGATCTAAAAGAGCCTCTAAGCACATATCTTTTTCGCTGTGGTCAAATCATTTCCCCGCAAAACTACCCTAACATTTACTCCTTGATAGATCATGAACAACAAGAGCTTACATTCATTAGAAAAAAAGCGTATCAGTATGCTTTTGCTCCTTGCTTATGTCTACAGCAACTAAAAAAAACCATTTTTTATGCATTAGATGAAATAAAAGACCATCAGACATAACTGATGGCCTTTTATTTTAGCTATCTACATTCTGAGACAGGAGCTTGCTCTTGTTTTTCTTCTTGTGAAACAATCTCTGTACCGGTCGACTCATTACTTTCATCTTCTGCAAATGCCAGACCATGTAAAGAAACTACGGCCGCTAGTAAAAACCAAATGCTATTTCTCATAGTATAAACTCCCTAATGTTTTAAGTTTGTTCCCAAGCAATGTAGGCATAGTGCCTTGCCTGAAAGTTTCAATAATTTTTACTTTTTTTGCAATATTTTTTCTTTAAATTAAAGAACAGTTATACTTATTTCAAAGCAGGAAGAACACATACAAAATTGAGCTCATCAAAATCTCCAGCGGTTGCCATAGCTTCTAAATGATAAAAACATTGACCCTCTTGTAAAATACCTACTTTATAAACAACCCCAACATGCAGTCCTGCAGGAAAAACACCATCTAATCCCGTTGTGATTAAAAGATCTCCAACGCTCAATAAAGAAATAGAGGTTCGTGTAGAAACTTTCTCATAGGTAAGACCCGAGCGTAAATCTCTAGCTAATCCTTCTTCATCTGAGAAATCATAATTAAAACCTGTTCCTTTTAGAAAAGATCCACAAGAGCGCCATAAAGGACGCCCTGTTCCTTGTAATTCTCCTTTAGCCAAATATGTATTTTGATCTACAGGAATGAATTGCGCTTTAAGACGAGTGAGAGCTGAAATTGCTTCTTGTATTTCTTGAGAGCAGCTATTCTGATTTTTTTCCAAGGAAAATAACAATGCATTAAGTTGTTCTAGCAAAAAATGATCCTGCTGTTTTCCTTTAACAGCTCTTACTGCAATGGTAAGACGATTATCGGTAATTAAACGTACACGGCTTTGTGTTTTATGGATAAGATCGATTACTCCTACCACAGAATTACCGATTACAACAGGACTGTTTTTAGCGATCACCACCTCTTGCAAATGCTTATTATCTGCTTCTCCTACATTTATCCAAACATAGTTACTCCAACTTCCAGGTTCACGAAAAATGACCTTAGCAGGAATCGCTTTAGATTTAAGCTGTAGGATTTTCATGATTTCTTGGCAACGACGCTGCAAGAACGGTTTTTCACTTTCAGGAGAACTTGCATTGTTCATAGATTTGAGCAAATCCATTTGTTCTTGTATGCGATCTTCTGATAAAAGCCATTCCCGAATATGATCTACTTGCAAATGAAGTAAGTAATTCTCTTGCTTGAGTGTCTCTAATTCTTGTTTTGACGTAGAGAAATTAAGAGGATGAGTTAATAAATAGATGCGATCCCACAAACAGGAGAAAGCACTGATTGTCATCTGGCGCAATACAAGAGATTTATCTGGAGAAAAAGAAAACAGTATAAAAAAAACTCCAGCGAGAAATATATAAGAACGATAATCTACTTTTCGCATATAACATCTAATAAAGATTGCGCTACATATTCTATATTGTCTGCATTTAAACCACAGAAATTCATTCTACCATTAGCTGTCATATAGATCGCATATTCTTCTTGCAATTGTTTAACTTGAGAATCATTTAGCCCGCTTAATCCAAACATTCCCAATCCTTTTTTCCAATAGGTGTGTGTTTTTAAACAAGCGCATAAAGAATGACGCATTTGATACATCCTCTTACGCATAGAAAAAAGCTCAAGCTCCCATTCTTTTTTTAAATCGCTACTTAAGATATGTGTCACAATTTGCGCCCCGTGCTTAGGAGGGGTAGAATAGTTTGTACGTATAATCTTTTTTAACTGATTTGTGACGTTTTTTTTTACAGAGCAACTTTCAGTAAGAACACATAAAATTCCTACTCTTTCTGCATAAAGACCAAAATTTTTAGAACAGGAAAAAGCAACAAGCATTTCTATCCCTTCTTCTGCAAACATCCTGATCATTGCACGATCTTTTTGTATAGATTCTCCTAACCCTAAGTAGGCACAGTCAAACAAAGGGATAATTTTCTTAATTTTGCATACCTTAAGCAAGGTTTCGGATTGGGAGGGACTTAAATCCATCCCTGTTGGATTATGACAGCATGCGTGTAGAACCAAGATGCTCCTTTCTTCAATAAAAGAGAGAAATTGCACGAGTTTTTCAAAAACTATACAATGGTTGGATTTATCCAAATAAGGATATGAATAGACTTGTAAACCACAATTTTCAAAAATCCCTTGATGATTGAGCCAAGTAGGATCAGAAATATAAACCTTAGAAGAGATTTCTTGTTTTAAAAAAGTACCCGCTAACCTTAGAGCCCCTGTTCCTCCAATTGCTTGCACAGCAGCCAACCTTTCTTGATGAGCAGAAAAAAAATCAGTACCAAACACTAATTGTCCAACTGCTTTAAGAAAAAAAGGATCTCCTTCAATCGGAAGATAGGTCTTTGTTTTTTCATTCTTCAATAGATGTTTTTCTGCTTTTTCTACACTTGGTAAAATCTCTGTAAGCAAATTTTCATTTTTATAAACCCCTATTCCTAAATCTACTTTATTTTTACGTGTATCTGCTTGATATCTAGTATTTAACTGAAAAATAGAGTCGGGTAGTAATAGTGGTACTTGATCGAATACCCCCATGTTCTGTTCCTTTTTTTGCATTGTATGCACAGGAGCATTTTTGAAAACACAATAAAAACAAAGTCTTTATTAGGATATTTTCATTTTCAACTTTTGATCTCTCTGTAAAATTTTTGGCCTTAATTAGAGCTATGAATAGAAAAATGCAGAAATTGTGGGTAGATGTCACCAAAAGAGAAAACAATCTATTTTATGCAATGCTGGAAAAAAGTTGTTAAAACCTCAGCAATTTAACCTAGCTTGAAAATAATTAAAAACCGTAGTATTTTAAAAGGCCTTCAAGGGGCGTTAGCTCAATTGGTAGAGCGCAACAATGGCATTGTTGAGGTCAGCGGTTCGATTCCGCTACGCTCCATATTTTGATAGAAAATATCTAAACAAGCAACTAAGGTTTACAGCAATCTTCCAGCAAAAAAACAAACATCTCCTATTTTCTCTCAAACCGATAAAAACATCATAGATAAGTCTAGAAATAGAAAAATCCCTAGGTTTATCTAAATTCGGTTAGCTTCTGCTTTAATTTCAACAGATGTTTGTTTATCTTGAACATTTAAACTAATCAAAATCTTGCCTGTAATGAATTCCAATAAAGGCTTCCACTTAGATAAATCAGAACTAAAGAGTAATTCTTTATCTGTACATCTAACATAAAAGGTTTGCTTTACCTCTACTGTTCCTCCTTTTTCTTCATCTTGCACTAAATTAATCCAGTTACCTTTTAAATAGTAACTAATCGGCAAGGTAGTATTAGCTAAGAACTCAATAACCTTATCGGGATGAAGTCCTTGCATAACTTCTATTAATTCATCTTGTGCTAAATCGTAGAAATTAACAACCTTTATATCTTCAGAAGATGTTTTTTCATCCTTCGAGTTGATAGTAGCTTCTGCAAAAACTGACAGGCAAGCTACAATCCAAGTTAGCATCAAATATTTTTTCATTTATTTCCCCTAATTACATTTACAACGTGTAATTTTACGAAAAGATCATAAAATATGAGAAATTTTAGAATACTCAAAAAAATTTCATCAAAAAAAACCATTTCTACATCTAATTTATTAGTATAATTCCTTAAAAGGAATAAGAAAAGATAAAAATATCTCCTTCAAAATCAGAAGTGGATATGATTGATTACTCAAATTGGCTTTATTCAATATTAAGAATACTCTTTAAAGAGGATATAGGATACCCAGACTTTAAGAGAAAAGCTGCTGCTTTAGCATAAAGCATTTTCAGTGCTTCACACATCACTGATGGATTGTCAAACCCATTTTTACTACTATATCGATGAATATAAGCTCCTCCACAGCAAACTTCTTGCCAACAGCAATTTGTACATTCATTAGGTAAAATTTTAGCAGAGGACTTTATAGATCGCATTACAGGAAGACTAAAAAAATCACTCATTGATGTACTCTCAATATTGGCAATTTGCATTAAGTGTCCCTTTCGAATGTTCCTCAAAGTATCATCTGGAGATATTTCTCCATTAGAAGAAATGGTAATAGCATATAAATTATCTTGCTCTTTCCCTATAGAAATTAATGATGGTCTTAACCCCATTAAAACTTTAATAATAGAATCAATAATTCTAATATGTATATTTGTGTTATTATCTTTTACCCATTCTTCAAATAATTCGCAAAGATATTTGCCATACAAAGAAATATTCTTAATAGGAAGATTATCTTGCGTAAAGTCTGGAAGTAAAAAATCCAGTTTATAAATAGCTAATTTATCAATAAAATGCCTATAAATAAGTTTTGCACTTCTCTCTGGATGGATGACGCACAAAGCTCCTATAGGACTTATTTTTTGATTAGCTACTGCTATTTGCAATCGCTCAATTCCCTGCCTTACTGCGGTATAAGATCCTTTATTTCGATGATCGATTCTATCGATATCATTATATTCTTGAGGGCCATCAAGACTGATTCCTATACCAATATTATATTTAGAAAATATTTCTATCCACTTATCAGTAATTAGTGTTGCATTGGTCTGAATCTTAAAAGTTATTTCTGCAAGTCCAAATAAATCTCTTTGAAGAAGTAAACACATTTCTTCAAAATCTTTTATGGGCTGAAGCATGGGCTCTCCACCATGAAAAATAATTTCAATCCTAGATAATTGTAAATCTTTAATACCCTGCACAAGAAACTGATTTAATAGATGTATTGTTTTTATGGATATAAATGGGGGATGTTTTTTAAAACTCTCATCCCCACCATAGAAAAAATAGCAGTACTTACATTTTAAATTGCATCTTTCAACAGTTTTTAAAATAACAAATAGAGTTCTATTCATAGAATTTCTTAAAATTAACTAGATTAAATATCCATTTGATAAATACCCTAGAAGGATCTATCCCATACGTTTTTAGACCAACTGTCTCCATGTGTGTGTGTAGATTTTTGTATAATTGCTTGGACTAAATTATTAGTTAACAAAACCTTTTCCTGTTGAGCTTGATCTAAGCTATCTAGATACCCAGAGCAACCTTCATTAGTCATTTGATTGACAAAATCTTTATGTATTCTTTGTGACTGAGTAATTACATAATCCATAATAACCTCACATTTTTTTTATTCAAAATTCCCACTTTCCTTAAGCTACAAAAAAAATAGGAAATACTGATTTTACTCAAAGTAAAAAAAAAACTTCAAGACTTTTTTCAAAAAAAACATGTATCCTTTTAAAAAACTTTAAAAATATTTAAAAAAATTAGAGGAAATATTTTTCTTAACATCCTGTATTAGAGCTTCTTTTGAAACTAGAAAATCAAAAAGTTTCATAAAAATAATTCTCTAGAACATTTCAAGAGAATGATGACATAAGGCATAGAAATCTCAGGTTTTTTAAAACTTGCTATATCGTAAGCATGAAGTGTTCTTGAAGATCGATCTTTTTTTATTTCTTCACGAAAATATTTGATTCGCAGTAAACATCGATGAGCATCATAAATGCAAACCTTAAACCTTCACCTTGTGAGAATCGGTTGATTAATAAATGTTTTACCCTATAAAAAATTTTAAAAAGAAAATAGAAAACCCTGAATGATTAAATGTTTTATCGCTACAACAAGGGCATTTGAGCATTACCTCTTTAAAACTATCTAATTTTTGCATTGAAAATTTCAGAAAAGATAAAAGTCTTAAGTCTTTAATATTTTTCATTTCTATAAAAATTCTTCATTTCTTTATATACGTCTTCTTTTGAGCCGAAATAATTTTTGCATGAGGGAAGGCTATTTAAGAAAAGCTTGCCATAGGATTTGCTTAGTAGGCGATGGTCTAAGCATACTATACACCCTCTATCTTGCTGCGATCTAAGCAACCTTCCAAAACCTTGTTTAAACTGAATAATTGCTTGAGGTACACTATATTCCAAAAAAGAATTTCTACCATCTTGACGAATCGCTTCTATGTAGGCCTCATGCAAAGGATCGGAAGGAACAGCGAAGGGAAGTTTCACAATAATCACACATTTTAGTGCATCTCCTGGAACATCAACTCCTTCCCAAAAAGAATCCGTGGCTAGCAATACCTGCCCTGGGGTTTGTTTAAATTTTTCAAGCAACATGTGCCGAGGAAGATCTCCTTGTTTGAGAACAGGATAAGGGCTCTGCAAGCTTTGAAAACAATCGCGTAACATTTCAAAAGAGGTAAATAGCACAAATACGCTTCCTTGAGTAATTGCTATCATTTTTTCTATTGTTTGCACAATATGTAACAAAAAATGTGGACTTGAAGGTAGAGGAATATCGTTGGGAACTAAAAAGAGCGCTTGAGTCTCAAAAGAAAAAGGAGAAGGATAGATCTTTTCTTGAACTACCTTATCTATTTGATCTAACCCTAAGGTGCGTTTGATAAAAGAAAAGCTATTTTGCGTAGTAAGCGTAGCGCTACATAAAACAGCCGCGTGTAAAGGAGTAAAAAACTGCTTACCTAAAAAAAGAGCTATATCTAGATTTGCATCTACATAAGAGAGATTTTGAGCTGTTTTCTCTAGCCATTGTACTCTTTTTAAACTCGAATCATTTGTACAAAATATAGAAATTTTTTTACTCTCTTCTTCTAAACGACTTTTAAGAGAATGCAGCTCTAGTGTATGTACATGTAGCTTTTCTTCTAAATGCCGATCTAATTCTTGCTTTAAATCCTGAATAATAACAGCAAGTCCCATAAGCTCTTTGGCTAACATAGTAAGAGATGGAAAGATCTCTTCCTTCCAAGTATAGGTTTGTTTAAAAGCATCTGTAATACGATATTTAACATCTATTTTACTAAAACAATCGTGTGTAAAAACTTGCTCTATTTGTAAACCACAAACTTTTTTTTGTCCGAGTATATCAACTTCTATTTTTTGCTGGAGTTCTAAAGAATAAAGATTCAATCCCAAAAGATCTTTTCTAATCAGCCTACATAAAGAACTTTCTGGTTGAGTTTCTGAAAACAAACGAGACAAAAGATATAAAAGATAACGTTTGTCCAACCTCTGCGCACTGCTATGTAGAGCAATTAACTCTAAATGGTGTGCCTCATCAATGATTAGATATTCATAAGAAGGAAGAGGAGGGTCTTTGACTTGCTGTAATCTAGATTTGTAATCAGCTAATAAAAGATGATGATTAACAATAATAAGCTGTGATTCTAAAGCTTGCCTGCGAGCTTTGAAGAAATAACACTCTTTATAGTGAGGGCATCGGGTATGGTCACAACTATTTCTTTCTGCCGATACTTTATCCCAAATGGGCTGGGGAACTTTAAAGGGCATTTCTGAACGAGTGCCTTCTTCAGCTATTTTAAGTGAAGCTTGCAATAATCTGATCTCTTGTTCAGGAAAGAACAAAATCTGCTCTTCTACTGTCCTCAGTTTCTTTAAACATAGATAATTATTCATCCCTTTTGCTAAAGAGACTTTTAGATCGATCTGCAATGCTTTAAGTAAAAAAGGGATATCCTTATTCATCAATTGCTCTTGTAATGCAATAGTATGCGTAGAAATTACAGTGCGTTTTTTATGTTGAATAGCCCAATAGATCGCGGGCAATAAATATGCTAAACTTTTACCAGTACCTGTCCCTGCTTCAATGCAAACGATTTCTTGGGCTTGATAAGCATCGTGAATCAAAAGAGCCATTTCTTTTTGCCCAGGTCGAATTTCAAATCTAGGCAGATTTTGTAATGGGCCTTCTCTAGAAAAAATGGCTTCAAAAAATTGCTCAGCAGAGCGAATGAACAATTTATTCCTCTTCCAATAGATCCAAGAAAGCTTGCAATTGCTTAGCACGCGTAGGGTGACGCATTTTACGTAGAGCTTTTGCTTCAATTTGCCTGACACGTTCTCTTGTAACTTTAAAACGCACTCCTACTTCTTCTAAGGTTTTGGGTTTTCCATCAATAAGACCAAAGCGCTCCATCAATACCGTGCGCTCTCGATCTGTCAAAGTAGCAAGCACTTCGTTAATTTTATCTTTTAAAATCGCATAGCCCGTTGCTTCAGCTGGAGACTCAATAGCTGTATCCTCTAGAAAATCTCCAAATTGACTTTCCCCTCCATCTCCAACCTCTGCTTGCAAAGAAATAGGATGTTGAGCAATTTTATAAATTTCACGCACACGTTCAGGAGTTATACCCAATTCTACAGCAAGCTCCTCAGGAGTAGGCTCTCGACCGGTCTCCATCATGAGCTTCTTGGCTCCGCGTAAAACCTTGTTAATTGTCTCAATCATGTGCACAGGAATACGAATGGTTCTTGCCTGATCAGCGATTGCGCGAGTTACAGCTTGACGAATCCACCAAGTGGCATAAGTAGAAAACTTATAACCACGTCGATACTCAAATTTTTCTACAGCTTTCATCAATCCCATATTTCCTTCTTGAATTAAATCCAAAAAGGACAAGCCACGATTGGTATATTTTTTAGCAATAGAAATCACCAAACGCAAATTAGATTCCACCATCTCTCTTTTAGCTTCTTGGCTCTTATCCATCCAGCGCTGTAACATACGAACATCTTTTTTAAATTCGTCTAATGTGCGCCCTGCTGCTAATTCGCGATTTAATAATTTACGCCTTACCGCACGCAGTTTTCCTGCGGCAAACTTATTTTTCTCTGCCCGAGGAATTAATTCTTGAATCTCTTTTTCCAATATGAGAAATCGCTCGTAAGCATTAAGGATCACTTCGCCAAAATCTTCAATGATATTGTGACGAAAGTGCATTCGTCTCAAATAAGCTTGAGTTCGAATACGACATTTTTCGATTTCTTCTGCAAGTTTTACCTTATCGATTTTTTTCTCTTCTGTGCTATAGAGTTCACGCAAAAGATTTTCTAAAATTTGGTCTTCTTGTCTAAGCAACATACATAGTTTAGGAAGGATAGTTACATAATTGTTTTTGTCTTCGACTTCTTTTTCTGAGATAATCTTATCAAAACGCTCTTTGGAGGAAATAAGATAATTAGCAATGGAGATGGTTTCACGTGTTGAATAACGAAAACGCATAATAATTTTTTCTATTTGAATTTGTGCTTTCTCAATACGTTTAGAAATTTCAACTTCTTCTTCTCTAGTCAATAAGGGAACTGACCCCATCTCTTTGAGGTACATACGTACCGGATCATCAGAGGTCGTCTCAGATCTCTTAGGTAACCCTTCTAGTTCTTTTGCTTCTTTTTTTCGTTCTTTTTGTCTTTCTACTTCAACTTGATTAAGGATTTGAATATCCATACCGCTTAAGAAAATCAAAACCTGATCGATCTGTTCAGCAGAATCGAATGTCATAGGCAAAATTTCATTAATTTCCTCGTAGGTGATATACCCTTGCTCTTTAGCTATAGCGACAAGTTCTTCGACTTTTTGTTGATGCTGTTGTGTAAACAAATTATTAAATGACCCTTTTGACATGTGACTCTAATTAATTTTAAGTAAATTATGAATCGATTTTGATAATAACCTTTCTTATTGTCAAGCTACTCTATATTTATTATCCTCTTATAAAATTGTTTAACATCAAAAGTCTACTTTTTCTATTAAAACTGTAAAAAAAATTCTTTAAGAAAAGTGAAATATCTGTGTTATCCCAATACGATAAAAGTTTGTATATTTTTTTTAACAGGAAAAACTTTTTCTATAGAACTCTTTTTGCGATTTTGTTTAAGATAGAGGCGATTTTAGCATGCTACTATCGATTAAATTATTGGCTCTTATTATTCACAATCTCAATAAAATAAATTTTATCTGAAAGTTTACCTTAAAAGCATTTTGACGAATTATGCCTTTTTAAGTTATATTTCTTCCATCTTTAAGTCCAAAGGAAAACTTATGGCAAATGAAAAAAAAGACAAGAAAGAAAAGCGCCCTAGCGCAGAGAAACGCAATATACAAAGCAAAAAACGCAATCTATGTAATCGCGTGCTTAAAGCAAGAGTTAATAGTGCTTCAAAATCTTTGACAGAAGCTCTTGCTCAGAAAAATGTCTCCTCTATTCAAGAAAAACTTAATGAAGTTTATAGCTTGATGGATAAAGGAGTAAAACAAGGGGTGTTTAAAATCAGTAAAGCCAGTCGCCTAAAAGCTCGTTTAAGCACAGCAGCTAAAAAAGTTTCTGTATAATTTGCATTTCGCTAAAATAAACATTTTATTTTTAGCTTAAATCATTTCTTATCCTCCAAAGATATGAAAATCCGGTCATATCATGACCGGATTTCTTTTTTGCCTTAAAGCTAAGGAAAAATAAGCATTTTCCTAGTTTTATAATTTAAGTTTCACATATGGGTTTTTTTTCAGTAATTAAAAAAACCTGAAAAGATCTACTCGTGCTTTTTCATTGCGAATACAATCAAGAACAAATACTCTCGCCCTTAATTTTTAGATTTCTATCTCTTAAAAAGGCTAATCTTTTTTTTCTAATTTGCAAACCCAACCTGTTTTTTCTTTGTAAAAACGAACAAAAAAGACCAGAGGTTCAGTTTGAAATAGCTCAATCCATCCATATATAGCCGATGTAGGGATCTGAAAAATCTTTTTAAAAAACAAACAAATAGACTTTTCTGGAAGAAGCTGTGTTTGTGCATAAGCAATTAGTTCTTGTGTGTCTAGGCTTTTAGGAGCCGCATGTAACGAATATACAAAGCGACAATACCAAGGCTGTTTAGATTTATTAGAAGGAAAAATAAAATGCATCATAGGAAACTTGCTTGCTAAAAAAAAAGCTTTGCGAAAAGAAGCTTTTTCTAAAATGAATATTGCAGAAAGATTTGTCTCTAAAACAGGAAACTCTATACGACACGGAGAAGAGAAAAAGAAAAATATTTTTGCTATAAAAGAAAAGAAAAATTCAGACAATCGAGAAATTAATACTAAAAAAACCAGAAGAGTAAGAGCTGCAACAGCAGCAAAACCATTGGCAGAAGAGAGTTCTAAAAATTGACTAAATACATAAAGAAGAAGAGAAGCAATAAATACTCCTGTGAAACTAAAAAAATTAGCCGCTGCAATCATTTGCCCTCTTCTTTCATCTTTGCTATTGAGTTGAATAAATGTATCAAAGGGAACAGCAAATAACCCTCCAAACGCACCAATTAAGATTAGAGTGATAACAACAAGAGGTAAACTTGTGGTAATCGATAAAAATAAAAAATTAACAGCAATGCCCAAACAGGCTATACAAGAGAGTCCTAAAGATGTTTTATATTTGGAGAGCTTCCCTGCTAAAAAAGCTCCTGCAGCAATTCCTAAAGCAGAAACTAGAAATAAATAACCTCCTGCAATCTCGCTTAAGTGTAAGGTTTGGATAGCAAAAGGAATTACGTTAAGTTGTGTAAACGCACCAATAAATAAAAAAAATGCTGAACTAAAGATTGCAGTAACTAAATGAGGCGTCAAAGAAGCAATTTTCAAAGTGCAATAAATTTCTTTTAAAAAAAAAGGATGCGCTTTTATTTTTATCGCTTGCTCTGGGGTTTTTTTAATGCCTAAAGCAGCAAAAAAACCTCCTACTGCAATCATAAAACAAATACAAGCAACCCAAGTAAATTGTCTGTGGGTCACTTTTGTTAAAAAAGAAGCCAAAAAAGTGCCAAAAATGATAGCAAGATAAGATGTTGAGGTGATTAGTCCATTTGCTCGAGGAACCATGTGTTGGGAAACAAGCTCTGGGATCATTCCGTATTTAGAAGGACTCATCACAGCGCTGTGAATAGCTAAAATAAATAAAAGACTATAACAAAGCCAAGGGATTCTTGCTGCAAAAGCAATAATAGCAATACCCATTGCAAGAATTTCAATTCCCTTCATAAAAACAAGCAACTTCTGCTTGCTTAAGCGATCTGCTAAAACTCCTGCATAAGAGGAAAAAAGTAAAAAAGGGATTACATAAATCGCCCCCGTTGCTGAGAGAATAGAACTTGCTTTTATAGACCCTAAAGTTTCAATAAGTAAAAACACCATGGTGAATTTAAAAATATTATCATTCACAACTCCTAGAGCTTGAGCTAAATTTAAACAGGCCAGAGAAGAATGGCCTGTTTTGGAAAAAGAGGGGATCCTTTTAAAAAGCTGTTTAAAACGCATAAAAATAGTATACTAAGATTAAAATGGATGCTTCCCATACACTATAACAAGCTTAACAAAAGAGAGCGAGAATGAAATCTTGCAAAGAAGAGATCTCCTGCCCTTCAACAACTCTACATTGTACATTTAGCCAAAATATAGAAAGTCTTGCTAATAAGCTAAAACAAGATCTAATCGCTTTTTCGACACGTCCTTTTAGTAAAAAAATTATCATTACTCCCAGTCAACCTATTAAAGACTATCTCATTGATTTTTTTGCAAAAGAACTAGGCATTGTTACAGGTATACAATTTCTTTCTTTAAAACAAGCTATTAATGATTGGCTATTTCCTTTTGGAAAAAAAATACCGGATTCTATAGAAATTTCCCTGATGTTAGAAGAGATCATCGAACAATCTTGGCAAAAAGATGAAAAAAATAAACTATATACCTATATCGCTTGTGAAAAGGAGTCTAAAAGAAGTAAAAGAATTATAGGCCTTAGCGATCAGTTGTCTAATATATTCGAGGAATATGGTATCTATGGGTTGCATTTTTTACCTGTCTGGATCAAGAAATTAGGTTGGCAACAAACATTATGGAATAAAATATTTTCTTTTCAACCTAACTGGACTTATCCCTTAGAAGCTACTCGGTTTTTGCAAACACAAAATAGATCCATTTTCGTATTTGGGTTTTCTTTTCTTCCTCTTTCTTACTTACAAATACTCAAACAAGTTGGTGCTCTTTTTTATTTTTTTTCCCCTTGTAAGCTATTTTGGGAAGATGTTCACACAGATCGCGAAAGATCCTATTTACGAAAAAAACTAGCTCAAAGAGGAATCAGCATTGAGAAAAGAGAAGAGTTAAATCATTATGATACAGCAGCACATCCTATTCTAGCTAATTGGGGCAAGCTAGGAAGAGCTCTCTTAAAGAATCTTGATCTCTTCTCTTTAACAAGTACAGAACTCTACGAGTTAGAAAAAAGTAATAATAATCTACAAAAGTTGCAAGAACAGATTCTTTGCTTTGAGCGTACAGAGCCCATCTCCCAAGCAGATTCTTCTCTACAATTACATAGTGCACCTACAAAACTTCGCGAAGTAGAAATCCTTTTTGACACTCTCACAACCCTCATAAAAAAAAATTCTATTCCTCTTGATCAAATCATCGTATTAGCTCCTGATATAACAATATATGCTCCTTATATCGAAATGGTTTTTGCAAATCATCCACTTCCCTATACCATAGAAAATGTACCTATTTTTTCTAATAGCGCAGCTCATGGATTTCTTCTGCTAAAGAGAGTATTAGAAGAAAACTTTTCTCTAAATTCTATTTATGCTCTGTTAGATGAATCGATCTTTTGTGCAAAACAAGGATGGAATCCTGATCGGTCTAAACAAATTAAAAAATGGTTGGAAGCAGCTTCTATTCGTCAAGAAGAAGAGGCTTGCAATTGGGATGCTGGCATTTCTCGTCTCTTATTAGGCGCTGTTACTCTAGCTCCTTTAGATTCTCGTTGGCCTGTAGATGTGATTGCTCTTACCGATATAGAGCTTTTTTCTGATTTTTTATGTGCATTTACCTCTCTACAACAAGATCTATCGCTCCTGCGAACTGAAAAAATGACTATTGGATCGTGGCTACTTTATATAGAAGCCCTTTTAGTGAATTACTTTGATGTAGAAAATGTTGGATTTTTACAAGAAATCAAACAACTACAAAAAAGATCTCAAAACCTCTCTCTTTTACGCAACTACGAGAGCATAGAACGCATTATGGATCGGTTACTTCGCAAAAAAATCAAATTTCAAAAAACACAGTATTTAAGACAGATCCGCTTTCGCTCTTTACAAGCAGGTTGTATTTATCCTTCCCAAGTGATTTGGATGTTAGGAATGGAAGAGGATCTCATCCCTAGGATACTTCAAAACTCTTCTTTATCAGAGTTATCCCAAAATCTAGGGTTAGACTATATCCCTACATATGCAGAACAAGACCGCTACCTATTGCTAGAAGCGCTTTTTTCAGTTCAAAAGCACCTACTATTCAGCTATGAAAGAATAGATTCTCGAGATCAAAAACCTAAAGGATGTTCCTTTCTCATCGAAGAGCTGCAAGCCTGCGTAGCTTTACAAATCACTGATCATCCAAATCTGCCCTTTGATTCTTTCTACTTTCAAGAAAATTCTCAGATAAAAAAATCGCAAATCGATTATCAAGCTGCTATGTCTTATTATTTTCCTAGTTCACAAAATACACCTTTTCTTACACAAGATCAAATACAACCTGTAATGATTCCAACAATTGATGTAAAACAGCTGTACAATCTAGCTAAAAACCCCATTCGATTTTTCTGCCAGGATGTCTTTCAGATATTTTTAGGAAAAGAAGATCCTGATGGTGATTTTCTATTTTCTAATTATCAAAAAGCCATTTTCACTAGAGAAGTGCATACAAAGCCTGTACATGAATTGCTTGTGCAATTAGAAGCTCAAGGCAAACTTCCTCTGGGATTGTTTAAAGATCTCGCTCTGAAAAAATTACAATTAGAAGTAGCCCAAATGCAAGAAACTCTCTCTCAATTTGATCTACAGCTAGATTCTCCCTTCTCTATTGGCCTATCTAAAGAATGTAAGAAAATAGAGCAGCTCAATTGTGGCAATTGGATCGCTCCTGCTATTGAATTATCTTTTGAAAATCAAAAGATTCACATCATTGGAACTTTAACCGATCTATCGACAAAAGGACTTATTTCTAAAAGATCTAATCATTTAGAAGGTCTGATTCACATATGGCCTATTTATCTGCTTTATCTGATCCTACAACCACAAATGAACTTAAAAGCCTCTTTACTTTCTTTGAAAGACGGCTCTTGCTTACCATTGAAAATTAAAGACCCTATTTTAGTCATGCAAAAGTACCTTAGTTATTTTTTTTATGCTCGTCAAAACATTTCTCCTCTTAAAACCACTTGGGCTAAAGCTTTGCTTTTAGGAACTAGAAACGATTTCGAAAAAATTCTCATAGACGATAATCAACTAAATTCTACAAGAATACAAGACCCCTATGAAAATTGGTTAGAGCGTCATGGATTTTGTTTTGATGCCCAAGAAACCTGGAATTATTGGACTCCTATATTCAAAGATGTATTTTCTGAATTCATTGGTTTTCTATGAAAGAATTTAATATCCTCGATCGCAATCTTTCTATATTCGGCCCGCATTTTTTAGAAGCTTCCGCTGGTACAGGAAAAACATTTGCCATTGAACATCTAGTTGCTAGGCTCATTCTTGAAACAAAAGACCCTATTGCCATGGAGCAAATTTTAATAGTTACTTTTACTAGAGAAGCAACCCGTGAATTAAAAAGGCGTATTCGCCAAAACCTACAGTGCCTCTATAAGGACCTCCGAGAAAAAAATGCAGATCTCGATTATGTAAAAGCCATTCTAGAAAAAGGCAACGCTGCACTTTTACAAGCGCAAGAAAGAATTGAGTCTGCTTTGATCTTTTTTGACAATACTTCTATTTATACATTGCATAGCTTTTGCTATAAACTGATTCAAGAATTTGCTTTTGAAACCCAAAATGGATTCAATCTTAATGATCCTGATGAACATGCCTATTTATCCACCTTGCAATATGCTGTGAAGCAAGTTCTACGCACAGAAATGAAAAGCCCTCTATATAGCCCCAACCAAGTGCATTTTTTACTTTCCCAATACAAATCTAATCCTAAGCAACTGCTAAATCATTTAATCCAAGTAACCAAAGAGGATAGAAAACTAAACCCTTTTCCTTCCTTCCTAGATTTGCACCAGCAATTTCTCTGTGTGCTCCCTGCATTACCTTCTGTGTGTAGTTCTAAGTTTGTAAAAGAGGTTCAACAATTATCTGCTATTTACAAACAAATGACCGATAAAAACTATATAAAAGAAGCTGAAATTTGGGGGAAAATTCTGGAAACGAAAACTTGTGCCTTAGAAGAATTTGATATGCTGCTTACAAAGAATTCTTTTTTAGAAAAAATCACCGAATCAAACCGTAAAATACGCGCTAAAACAATTTTTTTTACATATACAGATCTATTTAAAGAGCTGCAAAATCATCTTTTGCCTCTTTTACAACAAGCCAAAAACCCAAAAAAAACTTTCTTAAGACTTTGTGCTTTATGCCAAGAAAAATCCCAATTGCTTTTACAAAAAGCAGATCTGTACTTCCCTGATACAATCGTTAGCAGAGTTCATCAAGCGCTCATTGAACATCCTGAACTAAAAGAACAGATACAAAATAAATTTCAAGCAATTATCATCGATGAATTCCAAGATACAGATAAAACTCAATGGCAACTATTCCATCAACTATTCACACCAAAAACGCAAACATTTTGTCTTGTAGGAGACCCCAAACAATCCATCTACGCCTTTAGAAAGGCTGACTTATATACGTATTTATCTGCAGCAAAAATCATAGGTAAAGACCACTTACGTTACTTGAATACAAATTATCGAAGTTCTTCTTCTCTCATTGAAGTGTTAAATAAGTTTTTTACAAAAACTAAAAATTGGATGCCTATCCCTGCGCTGCAATCTTATTTAGATGTGCATTCTGTTCATCCCATCGATTTAAACTTCCCCTATGTAACAGCTCCCATGCATCTATTTGTAGCAAAAGCCACTTACCACAAAAAAGCCAAGTGGCCAACAATCTCAACGGAAAACCAACAGCTATTTGCCTTCATTGCTCAAGAAATTAAGCAATTACAAGTTCATTACCATACTCCAAAATCTAAAATCGCTATCTTAGTTAAAGATCGTTACCAAGCAGCTAGAGTGGTTTCTTTTCTGAACGGACAAGGGATTTCTTCTAACTTTAAACGAGGTATAGCTCTTACTCAATCAAATGCTTATTTTGGCTTTAAAGAAATTTTAACAGCTGTATTAGATCCAACAGATTCAAGTAAAATAAAAATCGCCTTGGGAACAGCACTCATTGGATGGACAAAACAGCAATTGCTCCAAGATTGGAAACACCCTTGTTTTATCCAAGCAAAGCTAAGTTTCCAAACTCTTAAAACCATTTGGGAAGAAAAAGGATTTAGCTGTTTTTTTTATTCCCTATTGCATACCTATTTTGATCCAGATATCTCTCTTTTGCAAAAACTTCTCTCATCTAAGCAAACAGAACTCTATTTAGATTTAACTATGCTAGCGAAAATACTCATTGAACAAGAAATGCAAGGCTACCCAGGAATTTCTCTGCTCAGAGCTTTAAACGATATGCAAGATACCTTAAAAGAGAGTTGCTTTGCAACCTCTTCTCAGCAAGAAGAGGACAGTGTACTTGTAATGACTATTTTTATGAGTAAAGGTTTAGAATTTGATGCAGTATTTGCTCTTTCTTTATCTTCTCGTCAAAAAACTCCTGACTACATCACGATTAAAGATCAATTGATTCCTTGTAACCTAGAAGATCCTAAATGCCAACTTGCCTTAGAAGAAACAGATGCAGAAAAAATGCGACAATTATATGTTGCTCTCACACGTGCAAAATATCATTTGTATATCCCTGTTGTTTTAGATCAGCTACAAACACCAATACCATTAGCAGAAGCATCTCCCATCGAATTATTTTTAAGTAATTGGCTATTCCAAGAGACGAATTGGCAAAAAACTTATGATCTGATCCCTACAATAACACAAGATTCTATTGCATCTATTGCTTCTGAATTGCAACCCAATGTCACCTATTCCATCTGCGCGCAGATGGAGCCTCTATCAACTTTTTCAAAAACAGTAAATCCTGTTCTCATAAAACCAGAAGAAATTCTACTAAACATCTCTTCTGAGCATTGGCTTTCCTTCTCTTCCATAGCCCAATTAGAAAAAAAACAAGAAAAACAAACTTCTATCTTTATGGAAGAAAAAACACTTTGTAGTATGCCGCTTGGAGCAGAAACAGGAAATATCATTCACCATATTTTAGAGCAGTGTTTTAAATTATGCTATCATTGCCCGATAGATTCTCATAAAATTTCTTTATTGATCCATTCTTTTCTACAAAACACTCTATTAAAAGATTGGCAGCAAGCGATCGAACAAACCATTCTATCCATTTTAGAAGAACCTCTTCTCATCGATCAGATTTCTCTTTTTCTCTCTGATTTGACCTCTGATCAAATGCAACAAGAAATGGAGTTTGTCTTTCCTATCCAAGAAGGGATGATGAAAGGCTTTATCGATCTGTGTTTTGAACATCAGGGGAAATATTATCTACTCGATTGGAAAACCAATTATCTAGGCTCTGATGAGACCGATTATTCCGAAGAAGCTCTTGTCATAGAAATGAACCGCTGTAATTATTTTTTGCAAGCATCTATCTATGCCACAGCTCTTAAAAAACACATACAGCTCTTTGAATCTCGCCCTTTTGCAGATCTATTTGGAGGAGCTATTTATTACTTTGTTCGAGGTAAAAAATTCTATCACTTTTATCCCACCCTTATGGAATAGTCATGTTACCCTCTAAAAATCATTTCTCCCATTGGCCTCTTCTTGAATCTCTTTTGGAACAAGGTATTTTCTGTTATTTAGACTTATACTTTGCAAAAAAAATGCTTCCATCTGGGCCTGAAAATCAAGCTCTTTTACTTGCCATTCTCTTTTCTATTTCTCGTCAAGGTCACCTAGCTCTACATCTAGAAAAGATTTCTTTACAAGAACAGC
Organism: Candidatus Rhabdochlamydia porcellionis; assembly: GCF_015356815.2. GTDB lineage: Bacteria > Chlamydiota > Chlamydiia > Chlamydiales > Rhabdochlamydiaceae > Rhabdochlamydia > Rhabdochlamydia porcellionis. Next base: position 33,374 of record NZ_CP075585.1, on the reverse strand, counting down.
TTCGCACAATTGGCCTTATAGATATACCACAAGAACTCATTTCTTCTGCTCTAGCATCTCTTCCAGATGCATTAATCGATCGAAATGCCCAAGATATGCATAAATTGATCTGTTTAGATAGTCATTTTCTCTACTTACAAAAATATCGAGTACAAGAAAATCAAATCCTTTCTTCTTTACTCCATCTACTAGAAAACAAAAGACCTCATTACAAATCCCCTAAACAATTAACTAACGAGTTAAACTGCGAGCAAAAACAAGCGGTTCTCTTAGCTCTTACCCATTCTTTTTCTCTAATTACAGGAGGGCCAGGAACAGGAAAAACATTTACAGCAGCGCAAATTATCTTACAGGCATGTACGCAAAAAGACAGTCGCATTCTGCTTACAGCCCCCACGGGAAAAGCGGTTGCTCAACTAGAAAATAGTCTGCAAAAAATTCTGCCTTCTTTGTCTTGGCAATCTGGGACTCTCCACTCTATTCTTCACAAAGCGCAAAAACAAAATCTCCCTTTACTTGCAGATATCATTTTAGTCGATGAAAGCTCTATGATTGATGCTTCTTCATTTGCAAAACTGCTCCCACTTATACGAACAGATTCTCATGTAATTCTCATTGGAGATCAAAATCAATTACCTCCTGTGGAATCAGGCAACATTTTTGCAGATCTAGTAGAAATAGCCCCTTTCTTACAAATCCCCTTGACACAACTAAAAAAAGTTTTACGTTCAGATTCTCCTGCCATTTTAGAATTCTCACAGGCTATTTGTAAATCAGATATAAAAAAAGCTATACAATTACTACAAGAACAGAAAATCAAATGGATCGACTTAAGCGAAGGGCTGTCCCATGAAAAAATCTGGGATCTCTGTCAGAAAAAAATCCCTCCTTATAGTTTTAACATCTCTCCTAATCCACAGAAATTGATCCCTTACATCGATTGCTTTCGTCTGCTCTCTTGTATGCGCCAAGGTCCACTTGGCGTAGATGCTCTCAATCAATTCCTGTTAAAAAAAACTTTTGAAAATACTCCCTTACAAAATCTATGGGTTTTTCCCATTCTTATTCAACGCAATAGTCCAGATCAAGATCTCTATAATGGAGATTCTGGAATCCTAGTGCGAAAAAAAACCACTTCTGTAATCGATAAACAGCTTAAAACCACCGACTATGCTATTTTTTATAACCGCCAAAACAAACAAGAATATCGTAAAATAGATGCTTTAGCATTACCTTCTTTTGAAACAGGCTATTGCCTTTCTGTTCACAAAAGCCAAGGCAGTGAGTGTGATGAAATTGTGATTGTACTTCCAACAGGCTCTTCTGTCTTTGGCAGAGAAGTTCTTTACACAGCAGTTACACGCGCTAGAAAAAAGGCCTGCTTGATTACCTCTATGCAAACATTTATAGAAACATTAAACCATAGCTCTTATAAAGTATCTGGGTTAAAAAGCCGAATAAAAGCAATGAAATACACATGTCCATTCATAACGAGATAAAGCCATTCAATAACTTCCATGCCATCCTTCTTCTGAGTAAATAACCTTATGAAGGACAACACAAAGAGCTCGGGCAATATAAGGGATCAGATTTTCAGGAAAGTTTTCTAAGGAAAAGAAGTTCAATTCTGCGCATTTATCCGGTTCCAAATTATTCAATTTTCCTTCCCAATTCGTACATTCGAAAAAAATATCAATATTAAATCTATTGGTTTTTACGATGCATCAAATGGACTACCTTAAGCGATTCGCTACGAATGATGTTTACCTCTTCTTTTGCTTCACGAATCATTGCAGAGCTTGCTGATTCTTGATCTTCCACATGTCCTGAAACAAGTCCATAATATCCAGTATTTTTCCTCAATGAAAGCAAAATCTTTTTCTCTTTTCTCAAAAGAAGATATGTATTTACCACTGCCTCACTTCTCTTTTTTGCATCTAAACTTTTCACAATTGCAGTCACACTCACCCATTAGATCTCTTGCATAACTTAATTTTAAAGCTCCCAATTATAAATTCCAGCTATAAGATTAAATCTTAAGCAAAAACGTTTCCGTCGATTTCTATAACGATCAGAGAGTATTTTAAATACGCTTAAGCAAGCCAATCACATTTTCATTAATAGAGCGCTCTCTAGCTAGATATTGGTTGTTGCATTTATCTTCTTTTGTTAGGGGATTTTTTTTAGTTCTCCTTTTGGGCATTTGTGTTTTTTTATGAAGCTTTTTTTAATCCTTGATATCCTGTATCTGTAATTGTTTTGGTATGGGGATGGATTTTTACTTTGGATTCTTTAAATAAACGAAAATCATGACGCCTACCATTTGCAAATGCAGTGCAAATAATCTTCTGACTTTTTTTGTCTACTACCACCTGGCTTTTTATCGTATACTTTTTCTTTTTTCCTGAGTAAAAATACTTTTGGTTTTTTTTGGCCTTTCAATCGGTGTTTCTGTAGCATCTATTAAAACAACTTCATAAGATGTGTTGCTCTTTAACAAAGCTTTATGCTCAGGAAGTACAAAGTCAGGATGCTTAATGAGCACATCCTCTACCCAACGAATATTCCGATAACAAGCGCTTTCTGAAATCTGATAGGAAGCTGCAACATGAAAATAGGTTCGATATTCTCTTATGTACTCAAGAGTCATAAGAAGTTGGTCTTCTATAGGTAATCTATTAGGTCTACCTCTAAGAGGTTTCTTTGAGGATTCTTCTTCTTTTAAAATATTCACCATCTTTTCAAATGTGGATCTCTTTACCCCCTGTCAATCGGCGAAATTCTTCATTTCTAAATTCCTTCAAACAATCGTGCCTCATAAGTAAAATCTGTTATGGTTTTTAACCATCTTACTGATGTTTTGTTGGTTATGCAAAAGATCTATTGAATAAAGACAACAAAATTTTAAAAGATTTGTACAAGGATTTTAAAAGATTTTATTTAAAAACAAATTTACAGTATCATCATTACTTGTTAATCCAAAATGGTACTTATATGCTTTCAAATATTACTTATAAAAGCGCTGCATACGCACAGCTATACATGTATGAACAGCTTCAAGAATTTGCTCAAATATATCCACGCACAGCTGTACCCATTGCTGCTTTTGTTTCTGTAGCAGATGTTACTACAGAAACTGTTAAACATCCTATTGCTGCTATTGAAAATGTTGCTTTTTCTGTAATTAATGTAGGAGGATCTCCCTATTTTAAAGAATGTAACCTTTCAGATGCGTATCAAAATATCAAAATAGCAGGAATAATGTTGGGTGCAACAGTGATCATGTCGATTATATCACCCCTTAATCTTTTAGGACGCCTCTTAATTAATCTCCCTGACCCTGAAAATGCACACTCTTGTGATCAAGCAATAGATGAACAAGCTAACCTACCAGCAATAGCTTACGATTCAAATGAACGCAGAGATTTACTAACAGCTGTAAGTAATAGAGAAGGATCTATTTTTATAGAAAAATTATTGGCTAATAATATACTCACTCATCAAAGCATAGGTAAAGCTCTAGAAGATGCTGCAGAGAATGGTCATATCGATGCTGTGTTCACATTACTAGCTGACTCTAGATTGAGTAAAGAAAGCATAGGTAGAGCTTTAGAGAAGGCTGTAGAGAACAATCGCTCTGAGATTATACCCTTGTTAATAGCTGGACTTAATTCAACAGTTTTAGCCAAATATAATCAGGATAAGAAGCTTAGTCCTTTAGAGGTAAAAGAGCTCCAAAAAAATAATCTATTTATTAACGCATGTCTTTCTAAAACTAAAAAAATAGCTACAAACAATGGTTATTCGGAGATTATAAATCTTTTAAATGAAACCGCAAAAGAATTAAAAATGTATATTTAATATTTTTAACAAAACTCACTCTTTAAAAAATTTCCTTAAGTTCTTTGGAAGAATAGGGCAAATCGTTTTTGGTTTTTTGAAAACCTTACTTCTTATTTTAGCAATAAAATCATAGCAAGCATTAGTTATACAAAGAGGTATGCAGCCGATGAGATAGCTTAATGCTTTCCAACCCTTTCCTAAAGAACGTAAAATATATAAAATAGCCTCTGTTTTGAAATAGATTCTATCCTGCTTCTTGTCATACACTATGATACTATCTGGAATAGTTTTTATGTTTTTAATCTGAACAAGATGGCAAAAGGTTTTTCCCTCTATAGGAGAAAATAGGAAAGGCGTTTGCATTCTTAATAAAGTAAAGCGTACAAAAAAATGACATAAGCCACAACTGCCGTCATAAAAAACTCTTGGGGATTTCTCAAATAGATCTTGATCCATAGTTCTTTTTTTAAGGAGTTTCTTTCATCTTAACGCAAATGAGAAATGAACGAAATTGAATAGACACATTTTTTTGGATAAAAAAAAGCCCTGTAGCTTAACAGGGCTTTTTAAAGATTTAAAAACCGTAGATCAATTCCACTTCTACTTGCCTAAAACGATGATAAGGACCGATATGTTTATTCAAACTAATAGATTGCATCCAGCTAAGCTGAATGTCAATCTGATTGGTGAATAAGTAATCAAAAGTGATTTGATATCCTTGGTAGTTTACATTACCACCCGCTGTCTCTATAGTGTTAAGACCGCCTTTACCATCTAGTTTTACAGTATAAAATCCAACAGAAGATGCATTTCCTGTACCAATTCCCGATACATCGAAATCTGGTACGCATTGTGCAGCAAGAAGCTGTCCATTAATATCAAAAGCCCAGTCACCTTTTTTCTTAAGCTCTCCCATAGAGACCCCTAAGTAAGCACCCCAATTCGCTTTTTGATTATCTGTAATTGGCAATTTTTGTGCTTTGTGATTGTATAAACCAGCTAAATAGATTTGTACTGGTTTCTTCGAACAAAAAGCATTAAAACGATATCCGAAGATTAACTGAGAAACAATAAAATCAAAACGCTGTTTATCAATAGAGTCGGTAAATTTCTTTGTATCCCAATCAATAACGGAATATTTGGTATAAAAACCGGTCTTAAAAAGGTTGAGAAGCCCGATTTCTCCTACATAACCAAACTGTTCTTTCCATTCATTAACAAGAAAAACACCTGCATGTAAATAAGCGCTTCCAATGGGATCGACATTATGACCATACTTAAACCACGCACCATCAAAAAACGAGTTAAATTCTACTTTTGAATCAAGCATAGAAGACATGCGGCGACGTCCTAACTCGACATCTAAACCCCAATTGCTTCGATCAAAAATACGATAGCCCCAGATAGCTCTTTCTAACTTTAACTTGTTTAAAGTTCCGCTTATAATCCCTGCTTCGTTATCGAATTCTAATTTAACAGCGGCCCATGAACGATCTGTTCGATAGTCAAACATCAAATTCACTTCAATATCAAAACCATTAGAAGGAATAGGTAGACCATCGCTACCAAATACGACTCCATTAGGCCCTCTTTGATTCACTCCATTTGCAGTTTCATGAGTATGTTGAAATTCTGTGCGGACCTCTCCACTAATGGATAAAGCTCCACCTGACTCTTTAATAGTCACTTGGCGTTTTGTATTAATCCAATCGCGCAATGCACCAATATCTCTTTGATCGAGATCATCTGCTTCATCAATTGTTGCTGCCATTGCAGAGGAAGCAACAAATACGGTACTTAAAAGGAATAAGCAGCGTTTTAAACCTAATTTCATTATTAGCTCCAGATTAATTTTTTATATGAGGGCAAAATATTTAAGAAATTACTAGGGGAAAATCTCAAAAAATACCCAACATAAGATCAACTGATTAATAGGGGAAATTAAAAACAATCTCAGGATTTTATAAAGGCAATCTTAATTTATTTCAAAGAAAATAGATGCAACACGGTTAAAATTAGCTATCGCTGAGAAATCCATGAAGGATAAGAAATCACTCATGAAATAAGAAAAAATGATATAGCTCAAAGGTATTTTTTGTGTAGTTTTTTCTTTAATAAAACAGCATCTTTTTACTAAAAACTCACATCTGCGCTTATAGTAAACGCTTTTTCATGAAAAAAACGTGCTTCAAAATTACAATCAAACCCACGTTGATTTGTTAGACCACAGCCTAAAACCAAACCAAATAGATGCTGACTTTTAAAAGAAAAATATCCCTTAGGGAAAACAGGAAGCAGAGGAAGATGTCTAATCTTCCCTTGAAAATCTGCACATTGTAGAGCAATATAAGGGATCAAGTAAGAAAAGCGTTGGTAAAGCCCCATACTCACCTGCCATTCGTAACAAAACACTTTTGTTTTTTGAGGAAGGTAAGATTCTTGACCTATTAGAATAGTATAAAGATCAGGACGCACAGCCCTATAGCTTGCTGCAAGGCCCACTTGCGTATCTCCCCAGTAAACTAAAATAGCTCTTCCACCGCCACCCCATGCAAAATGACTATGAGATCTGTAAGAGATATCAGGGCCTTGAGGATAAAGCCTCTGTGTAAACTCTGCATGCGTTTTTCCCAGTTCAAAATAAAGATCTAAACGCTGATTGATAGATGCTGTAAATGTTCCAAAATCACTGGTTAACTTTGCCTTAGGCATATTTTTAACCTGCAGAGCATTTTGACGCAGAACCTTAAGCTTACGATTCTGAACATGATCATACTCATAACCCATCTTGATCCTAAACCAAGACTCTTTCGATAAGAACAGTCCTTCTTCAGGAATACCAGGTGAGCCAGGATTGCCTGTATACAAACCAAAGCCACTATTACAAATGAATAAAGCGTTTAAAAGTAGATAAATTTTTTGCATGATTTTAAATTATCTAGTGTATGATACAAAGAATACAAGATCAAAAATATGTTCTACATCACCGAGCACCAAGAATTTTTCTTCTCTGTCTTTTTTGGGTGAAGCAAATCTATACCTTTTTTCCAGTTCTGATTCTTTGCTAAAGAAATAGGAGTTTGCTCGTTGTAGATTCGGTTTTTATCCACTCCGCGGTTTAAAAGCTCTTCTAACAACTTTTCCATCTGCATTTCAATCGCAAAATGTAGAACTGTTTTTCCTCCACGCCAAGAGGATTCTAAATCTATTTTACCTGTTTTTACAAGAAATAAAGCCATCTCTTCATGACCGTTATGAATGGCGCTCATGAGAATGTTCCATCCGTGCATCGACTTTAGAGAAAGAGCTCCTACTTCCAACAACATTTTTACACAAGAAAGATGGTTTTTCTGTACAGCTAGGTATAACGGTGTTTCTCCGTTTAAAGCAGGGATATTGAGCAAGCCTTTTTCTACATCTAGAAGAAGGTCTAAAGCTACAAAATTTCCAACTGCTGCTGCGTGATGCAACGCTGTCCATCCTTGAGAATCTTTAATAAAAAGATCTACCCCTTTTTCGATAAGAGTTCGTAGAATAAAAAAAGAGTCTCCTGTTTCATAATGACGAACACCATCAGAAGGATTCCAACCAGCAATGGATGCATAATGGATCGCACTTCTGCCAAATGTATCTAATTGATTCCAATCAACCGTTCCTACATCTGTAAATGCTTGCTTATCAGACTGTGTAATGGCATAAATAGCAGACAAAAACGCTTCGTTTGATGAGTTCTTTAAAGAAGGAGTTAACATCATTGCGCTATAAGGGATCCCATGACTAGATACGGGAAAGGTGTCTTCTACAGGTAGTTTGAATAGGCGTCCAGATTCCTTTTTCAAGGTAAGAAACTCTTCATTCCCTAACGAAGATAATTTTTTGGCATGGGTTTTCAAAATACGAGCTGCTAAAGCGTTTGGTTTGGAATTTGTATCTTCAAGAGTTGGTTCATAGCCTCCAAAAACACTTGCAAATTCTCCATTAGGTTTTTTTTCTCTGATGTCAAGTCTATTATGCTCTAAATCAAAAAACCATCTTTCTGTGTTAATAAGAGCATTCAATGGATCTTGTACCCAAAGAGTTAATTTTTTAAGTGTTTTTTGTTTTTCTTCAAGAGCTTGATACCTGGCTTTATGATCTTGACGAATATTTAAATATTTATCATAAAAAGGGTTTTCGATAAGTTCAATAAAGTCTAAAATCTCTCTTGCGGCAAAATCTTTAGCTAAATCGATACATATAAGAAGATAGGGTTTAGATAGTTTTTGATAAGGTTGTTTTTTGATTCCTAGATCGACAAATGCTTTTTCCACATGTTTTTTCGTAGAAATGTAATCGGTTTTTAACGAAGTTAAAACCGTATTGGCAAACTGATCCAATTCTACTGAAGAGAGCTTCCTATCAGAGCGCTCTTCTACAGAGAAATCTTTCAATAGATTTACAAAGATCGTTTTGACTTGTTCTTTTTGAGAAGCATTTTCTCGTTCTGTTTGGAAAAATTTCATGAGAATATTTCTTTCTTCAGTGTATAAACTTTTCAAAAGACCTGCTGCATTAAATTCAACAAAAGGGCCACGTGCATAAGGAATCGGTGGGAAAATAGGAGGACAAGCTTTTTCTTTTCCTAAAATGGTGCTTTTCTCAAACCGAGAAACTTTATCACCTTCTTGCAAGGTTCTATAGTAACTAGAGAAAAAATTCATTACCTTTGCAGCTTCTAGCCATTTTTTTACTTCTGGCAAAGCAAACCCTATTTCCTTGATTTTCCTACATAGTATCCTACAAGCTCGATCTAAAAGATTGAAATAGGCTTCTTTCTCTTCTCCACTTGATGTCCTTTCCAAAGTGTGAACCAAATCCACATCTCCATTAATTACAAAGAGGTTATCTGTTTTACAAATCTCTTTTTGTTGCCCAATGATTCTACAGGAAAGGGTTATTGGAAATCTCGACATGTAAACAAAATGTTCTAAAGAAATTCCCTCTTCTTTTGCTAAGTTTCGTACAGTATCATCAAAACTTGCAAAGTTACTCTGAATGGGAAAGCTATACTCTCTCAAAAATCTCTCGCTGGTTTTAGGGTCATGGTGCCAATTTTTAATGAACTTTTCTGGAAACAACTGACCTGACCAAAATCCTTTAAGATAATAATCCAGCATAGAAATCACATAGCCAACATAAGTGTTTTGATATTCGGGATGAATAATAGGATAAAGTTGGTAATCTGTATTCATGCTCAAACTGAAAAAGGGAATCGTATCATGAATATAAACCCCTCTTGCAATCTCTTGTGCAATTTGTAAGATCTCCTCTTTGCTCAAGAGATTTTCTCCTTCTGTTGCAGGTAGGAAGAACATATATTCATCATAAACTCCCTTCTCTAATTCCTTCAAAAGATCCAAAATAATCCCCGTATGATGACGCACTCCTCCTACATCTCTAGCAGGAAATCTTAATTCTACAGAATGTGGCTTCCAAGGGTTTTTTATTACTGATTTATTGTAAACCTCTGTTAGACGATCGGCTTGTACTCGTTCTTGAAAGGTGAATTTTTCTCGGTTATAGAGGTTTCTTGATTCTACTTTACCTCCAAGGGAATTTTTTGGATCAGCTACCCATTTTCTCCATGGCTTGTCACGCCCTCCATTTACAATCTTCTCATTTTGAACATATGCCCAAGCTAGATATCCATCTGGCATGATCTTAGAATACAGTTCTACACCATGTTTGTTTATAGATTCTCTATTAGCGGGATCAGAAACAGCAGCACGAATATAGGTTCGATTTTCTGGGGTATCTTCAGTAAAATGACCTCCTTCTTTTTTCCTCCTAAATATATGACTAAGTCTTACTGGATTTTCATCAAATGTAATAGGAGGAACCCATGAAGTCGGTGGTTTTGGATCGAGGGATTTTGCAGCTACTTGTGTTATTTGATCTTCTTTTCCAGCTGCTCTTAAATGGGGAAAAACAATGAGTTTTTTTTGTTCAGGAACATAAGCTAAGTCTATTTTTAGTTCTTGCAGTCTTTTGAGACTTTCTAAAGAAATAGGGCTGTTAGTGCAAGAGCTAATGATTTTATTAAAAGGAATATACGTGATCTTTCCATCGAGGTGAGATACTGTACCAAGGAATGTTCCATTTTTTAGAGCCCATAATCTGGAACAATTCCCCTGATGATCAGAAGTTCCATTAGAAATGGGAATCATGTCTCTAAACAGAGATATGAATTCTTCAGCACGATTTGATAGCTTTTGATCGGAAGAAAAAGAAGGATTTACTTGATGAGATGAATCTCTAATAAAAAAAATAGGAGATGTCATAAAAGTTTTTCTCGTTTAATTAAAAATTAATACATTTATCCACACTTTCTATAGAGAAATTTTAATCAGATTCATTAAAATCATTATCAGACCAATTAAAATTATCCTTATTCATAAAGTCGTATGCGACTTTTGTAACCACTTCCTGCCAGATTGCCCATTCCGTTTTATGATTTTCAGGAGATTTTCTCATAGACTCTAGTAGACTGGCTGCATATGCAATCTTGAAATTGCAACGCTCATTAAAAATTTTGCAAAACTCTATAACGCAAGAGAAAATTTCAGGTAAGGTAAGTTGCAGCGTTTTTTGCTCTTCCTTTGAAATATGCAATACAAGACGTATTGCTTCATTCCATTCAGAATGACAATCATAGGTAGAACAGACTTCTATAAAGAAAAAAGAATAAAGTCCTGAATTTTGCTCTTCTTTTATCACTTTGGGTTCTACCAAAGGCCAAATATCAACAAGAAAAAATATATTGATATGAAAGGCCTGCTCTACCGAAAATGTTTCTGGGATTTGCTGTGAGGGCTTTTCCATAATACTTATCATAGTTGCAATTTTAACAAAAAAGCGTTTGGTCTTAGTCTTAAAAGAATCAAGAGATAAAAATGTGACATATCGAAACACAAAAAGTCAAATTGTTTTTTTACATTAACAGCAGCACGAATATAAGCTCTATTTCTGGAGTATCCTCAGTAATTGGAATATGCAATACGCGGCGTATTGCTTCATTCCATTCAGCATAGCATTCATCGCCAGAGCAAACCTCTATAAAGAAAAGAGAATAAGTTCCTAACTTCTGCTCTTCTTCTATTACTCTTGGTTCTACCAAGGGCCAAAGATTAAGAAAAAAAGCATCCCTATGACATATGTTTGCTCTACCGAAAATGTTTTTGGAAGTTGTTTTGGGGGTGTTTCCATAATACTTCTCATAGTTGCAATTTTAACAAAAAAGCGTTTGGTCTTAGTCTTAAAAGAATCAAGAGATAAAAAGATGACACACCAAAGTGCAAAAAGTCAAATTATTTTTTTACTTTGTTGATACAAAATTAAAATGATCTTTAAAAAAAACCCGATTAGAAAAACAGGACTATTTGATAAGGTGCATTTCAGAAAAGAAAATGAGGAGCTTTTGTAATGAAGAAGTCTTTTCAACCATTTATATGCTGTGTAAGGGGAAGAGATACTCCGAGGGCTTTACATACACTGCCCAAGGCTTATTTTCAGACCCAAGCCATTTTTTCCAAGCGCTCATGGGATAACCCATTGATCGACTTGCATCAAATCTCCAAAGTTCTAAATCTTGAGTCCCTGGATTGATCACAAAACCAAAATAAAACCCCGGCCAATTGGTATCCGCAAAGATTAAGCACCGAGGAGAAAGCCCTATTTCACAAGCAGCATGAGTAATAAAGCAGTGTACATCAAAAGAAAAACCGATAGAGCTTTGAGCAAGTAATAAACAAGCTTTAGCTATTTTTTTCATTTGAATCGCGGAGATAAAAGCCGTTTTTGGTAGAGAAAATTGCTCTATGATTTCTTGTATTTTGGGATTTAAAACAGAAGAGAGAAGTTTTTGTAAATCCTCTTTGCATTTTGTAATTGGAGTTAGGGGCAATTGTTGATAGAGAAAAGCATCTATATCATCAGGGACCATTTCGGGAAATGCATCTAGAGTTTGCTCTCTGAATTCTTTGGGTGTTTGTGGAAAATAGCTTATTTTGCCTGAAGAAATCTGCTGCAAGAGATATTGCTGCATTTGTGGACTTAAAAGCATCCGCTGATAAAACTGGACACCAGGACGGATAAATGCATCACGCACCCAAGTATAAGTAAAACCGTTATCTTGCCATCCTTGTTTAAATAAAGGTTCTGATGGTAGCAGAAGAAAAGCATGTACAGGCGAGCTCATCAATAGTGTTTGCGTGAGATGAACTAGAGGCATCTCTTTTAGCGTATCTAGTAAAAAGATCAATAGCTCAAGTGGGCTCTCTACTACTCTTTGTTCCAATGTAACTTTATCTGTACAGAAATAATTTCGAACCAGGGTTTGCATTGTTCCTCCTGAGATGTAACACCAAGGTTCTTTGCTCTTCATGCGTTTTTGGATACCTAAGGAAAAAGCTCTTTGATGAAGATGCAATACAATTGCAGCTACTATTTCTGTAATGATTTTTTGTTCTTGTGCTTGGACAAAAAGTAAAGACTCTGTAGATAAAAAGAAGTCTTGTAAAAATTGATTAAAATCTTTTTCTGTTTCAATAGCCGTCCAAAGAGAAGCATCTGTTCTTCCATATTTATAAAATAGACGAAAACCAGCAGGAGCATCTTCATCGCTTATATTTGCTAACTGTGGATCGTATACTTCCTGAAAATAGCTAGAAAATTGATCTAGGTAATACTGGACAATCATCGAAAACAAAGAGCTTAAACTATTAGCTTCTCTTATCAGTTGATCTCGGCGATCTATGCAAGATTGTAAATGATGAGAGAGACTTTGATATTCTGCTTGAAAACTTCGTATACGACTTGTCGTATCAGCACGATGTAATACCCCTTGTACCGCTCGTGATTGATCTGCTGTAACCTCAATTTCTCTTTGTAAATTACCTATCTCTTGATGGTAGGCTTCTAACTTCTCTTGAAGACATCGATGTATAACAAAGCCCAAGCCTTCTGGTTCTTCTGGAGAAAATCCAAGTGCCGTATATAGGTGCCAACGGATCAATTGTGGATCAACCTCAGAAAAAGAGGCTAACGTAAATTCCCATGCTTTTAATAAAGCATTCTCCGTCAAACCTGTAAACGCAACCTGCATCTTTTGCATAGGCTGATTTGTAGACTTTTCAAGCACTTTTTGCAAAAGTTCTGTTACGGTTGAGCAAGAAGAAAACAGGGGTAAGCAGATGTTTTGTACCTGTTGAATTTGTTTTTCTAAGGATAGTTTTTGATCGATTAATCCACAGACTTTTAAGGCTTGTAAAATCCCAGGCGATAGCAAAGCTCTTTCATGCAGACTTTGTTTACAATAAATGCTTGTATACGTTGTGCTCAAGATAGCAATATATTCATTGCCGTGATAAGTTCTTTTTAACTGACCTGTGCTTAAAAGTTGATAGAGATCGACTAAAAATAGAGCTAGTTGCTCTTTCTGCACAAGAATGCCCGGAGCTGTAGCAAAACAGGAACCGATGTTCTGACACAGAGGGGTTAGGCTAGCACAAAGAACCCCGCGACGTATATCAGATGTATCTAGTTTACTTACAGAAATCCCTAATGAATCACATAGAAGATTCTCTGCGACTTTATGGCCAACAGGAGATGAAAATCGATAGAGAAGTTTTATGATTTTTTGAGAGGTACATTGCTTCAAAATTGCAATTTGATGCTCTGTTATCACAGAGTCGCTATAGCCATTGGGATAACAAATAAACCCCTTGTTTTCTAAAAAATCAATGGTTCTTTGCAGAATTTTTTGATCTAATTCTCCTTGTTTATCAATCAATAAGTTGGCTAATTGACGAGCGCGAAAAAGCGAACGAAAAGAAAAACTCATCTGTAAAAAAGAGTGATCGATTAAATGAGAAAATATCTTTTCTTCCTCAAGATCAAATAGAGATTTTTCAGAATGAGACAGTAGAAAATCATAAGTTTGTTGTAAAATCTCTTTATTATCTAAAGCAAATACAATTTGGCTTGGCAAAAGAGATTTCCTTTTAAGTTCTTTTTAAAATTTTAAATTTCTCTTGTTGTGATCTAGAATCAATGTGTATTACTTATGTTAGTCTATATCGATTGTATTTATCTAGGTTGAAAACTCTGTAAACACGCATATGCTGAGAATAGCTTATAAAAATATACAAAAGCAGCTTCTTTAGTAAAAAAATTTAAACCTACAGAGGTAGCTTGTTCAGAAATTTTTCTCGCTAAACCATCATTTTCTCGAAGCCAGTTAATTTTAGTTAAGATATCATTATAATCTTTCTCGTAGGGAACATAATGTTCATAGGGGGTTAGTAATTCATAAAACCAATCAAGCCAACCTGAATCAGACTTCAAAACAACGGAATTTGATAAAAGCTGCCATTCTAAACTAGTTGGCCAAGTATGTCCATCTACAGCTATCAAATACTTATACGCAATTTGATTAGAAATAGAAACAAATTCTTTAAGACCTTTAAAATGCAACATATAATCTCTAATAGCTGTCTCTGTAGGAGGTAAGTTGCCTGCAAACGCTGCATCGACATCTTCAGGATGGTAATAAGAGGTGACAATAAGAGATGAGCGTGAAAATAGATCCCAGGAACCATAATAGGGCCTTCCTGTTGGACTTCCTCTCCAAAATGCTTTAGAAATCTTACTTTCCCAAGGATAAATAGAATTAGCATGAAAGATTGTAGAGCATAAAGAAGTGGAGTCTAGAGCCGTAATTGTACTAGGAAATAGAATAACTTTGTTGTTTTTCTTTTTTTTGGATATGCAAAAAATAGGCGCTTGGCAAAGCTCCAAAAAAATAGGCCTTTCTATTGAATCTTCGAGACATAGCAGAAATTCCACATCCGGAAGATCAAGATACTGCGTCATTTCTTTTATAAAGTTAATAAACCTTACCCTTCTTACACGATAAAAATTACTACCTACGTCAATAGTAGGACTAGAAAAGGTAATGTTATTATTGACTATTTTATAGCGAATCAAGTATGCAGACTTCTTTTCAGGAGAAGCAAGGATATCTTGCCAAGTAGATTCTAACATATGTAAAGAAATACCTTTTTCCTCAAATGCGGCTAAATCTCTTTTAATTTGTTTATCCATCCATGTATATTTAGGATCATTGAGTTTTTCATGCAAATCCTTAAACTCATTTGCTTGTACAGACATGCTAAAAAGAAAAAAACTGATAAGAATGACTAAAGTTGAGATATTTCTGAATCTATAGTAGCAGTAGAAACTGCTGTGGTGTGCGTATTTTAGCTTACTCATAACTTTAAATGATTTTCCCAAAATTATACTATTGAAATCTAGTCATTAGATTTAATCAAGTTGTTTGTGGGTATTTTATTATACAAAGCAAGGTTTAGTCCAAGTAACTCCCATCCCAGAATAACATTAGAGCTCTTTCAAAACTAGAAAATAAAAAAAACCTTGTATAAAATAATGTCCTTAAAAGTACATAAGGGCATAATGAAATTTGAAAAAGCAAAAGATTTAGACAACGAGAAATTCCGACGATTAACTGGAGTAAAACGTAGCACATTTGATCAAATGAGATTGATTTTGGAGATAAGTCACAAAGAGAAAAAAGTCCGAGGAGGTCGTGTCAATAAATTAAAAATAGAAGACATGATTTCATTTCGAAATAAATCTTATCACGGATGGAGGGTATAGAGGACTTAAAAAGCTTCATGCCAAAAGCCAAATGCCTAAAAGAAGAAGTAGGAAAAACTCTTTAACAAAACAAGACAAAAAAAATAATCAATTCCTTTCCAAAGAACGCGTAATTAATGAAAATGCTATTAGTCTGCTTAAGCGATTTAAAATTTTAGCTGATCGTTATAGAAATAGGCGGAAAAGGTTTGGTCTTCGGTTTAATCTCATTGCCGGCGTTTATAATCTGGAGCTACGTTAATGGGTTTCGAAAGAGGTCTATTCACAAACTCTTTTTATTTTCTCTATCAAAAAGACCTCTTACGAACACTTTCACACCTCCATAAGAAGAAGACATTATATATATTCAAGTGGTTAATGGGAGATCCAAACCTTAAGGCTTCTGAGAAAAACTATTCTGATGCTCTGCTAGCATAGAATTTCTATATCCTTAGGGTAATAAATAAACCCCTTGTTTTCTAAAAAACCCATATGAGACAGTAGAAAATCATAGGTTTGTTGTAAAATCTCTTTATTATCTAAAGCAAATACGATCTGACTTGGCAAAAGAGATTTCCTCTCAAGTTTTTTTTCAACTTTCTATTTTCTCTTGTTGTGATCTAGAATCAATTCAAAAAATCCAAAAATCTAAGGTTTATTACTTATGTTAGTCTATATCGATAAAAAAGAATATGAGATGCCACCGGGCAGCAGCGCAAAAGATGTAGCAGAAAAATTGCACAAAGTAGCTCCAGAGCAATCTCTAGCTGTTAAAATCAATGGAGCTATCTGTGATCTCTCTAGTCTTTTACATGAGGGGGATCAATTAAGTTTGATCGACTTTACTAGCAAAGAAGGAAAAGAAATTTTTTGGCACACCTCTGCACATGTTCTAGCTCAAGCGATTTTGCGATTATTTCCAGAGGCAAAACCTACAATTGGACCTCCTATTGAACAAGGATTTTATTACGATTTTGCAAATGTAAACATATCTGATGCCGATTTCGAAAACATAGAAAAAGAGATTCATAAAATCATCAGTGAAAATCATAAACCTATAAAACATGTGTTAACCGATAAGAGACAAGCTCTTCAAATTTTTAAAGAAAACCCTTACAAATGTGAACTCATAGAAAGTTTTTCAGAAGAAGGAGTAATTACCGCTTATGAGCAGGCGGAATTTTTTGATCTTTGTAGAGGACCTCATTTACCCAATTTAGGCAAAATTAAAGTTTTTAAAATTTTAAAAACAGCAGGTGCTTATTGGCGTGGAGATTCTAAACGAGAAATGTTGACTCGAATTTATGCAATCTCCTTTCCTGATCGAAAAATGCTCAAAGAATATATAACTCTTCTAGAAGAGGCTAAAAAACGAGATCACAAAATCTTAGGTCCCAAGCTTGATTTATTTTCTATTAGAGAAGAAGCTCCTGGTATGCCTTTTATTCATCCCAAAGGAATGATCGTTTGGAATCAATTAATCCATCTTTGGAGAATCATGCATACAAAAGCTGGCTACGAAGAAATTAAAACCCCTCAAATTATGAGTCAAGAACTTTGGGAAACCTCTGGTCACTGGGAACATTATCGTGAAAACATGTACGCTTTTTCCATTGAAGAGCGTCATTTTGCAATTAAACCTATGAATTGTCCTGGCTGTATGCTCTATTATAAATCTAAATCTCACAGCTATAGAGAACTTCCTTTACGTATTTCAGAACTAGGTCACGTACACAGACATGAAGCATCAGGAGCATTAAGTGGATTATTTCGCGTACGTAGCTTTCATCAAGATGATGCGCATCTTTTCATGAAAAAATCCGATATCAAACAAGAAATTTTGAGTGTGATTGCACTGATTGAAGAAACCTATAGCAAATTCGGCCTATCTTATCGTTTAGAACTTTCCACTAGACCAGAGAATAGCATTGGCTCTGATGAAGACTGGGAAATTGCAACAAATGGGTTAAAAGACGCTCTCGATGCTTGGGGGAAACCTTACTTAGTCAATGAGGCAGATGGTGCTTTTTATGGGCCTAAAATTGATATTCACATTAAAGATGCGCTATCTCGTAGCTGGCAATGTGGAACCATCCAGCTCGATATGGCTTTACCTGAAAAGTTCGAATTGGAATATATGGATAAAGATGGTCAATTGAAACGCCCGATTATGATCCATCGTGCCTTGTTTGGATCAGTTGAGCGTTTTATAGGAATTTTGATCGAACATTTTGTAGGCAAATTCCCTCTATGGATAAGCCCTTCCCAAGTAAGAATTATCCCTATAGCAGATAGGCATGAACCTTATGCCAATGAAGTGTGTTCTATCATCAAACAGGCAGGATTTCAAAGCGATGTTGATGCTTCTCATGAATCAGTGAATAAAAAAGTGAGAAATGCACAACTTGCGCAATACAATTATATTCTGATTTTAGGTGACAAAGAACTAGAGAATCAATCGATTAATTTGCGCACTCGCGATAACGTTGTGCATGGAGAGCTTGCGTTGAATGTTTTTTTGCATAAGATTGAGCAAGAGAGGAGTGATTACTCTTTAACATCTTATTTTGCAGAGGAAATAAATGCCTAGAATTGCAGTTAGTAGTTTTAAAGGGGGGACAGCTAAAACATCTACCTCCTTGCATTTGGGAGCAGCTCTTGCTAAATTTCATCAACAGAAAGTGCTCTTGATCGATTTTGATGCGCAAGCGAATTTAACAGCAGGACTAGGATATGATCCTGATGCTCACGATAGCATTGCTTCTGTTCTGCAAGGAACAAAAAACATCCATGAAGTCATTCTACCTAGTGGAATTGCCAATCTTGACCTAATCCCTGCAGATACCTATCTAGAAAGGGTTGAAGTAAGGGGAGCTCTGGCAGCTGATCGCTATTCCCATGAGCGCCTTAAACAAATCTTACATCTTTTGCAATACGATGCCATTATTATAGATACCCCTCCTTCTTTATGTTGGCTCACAGAATCGGCTTTAATTGCAGCGGATTACTCTCTTGTCTGTGCATCACCTGAATTTTATAGCATTAAAGGTCTGCAGCGTTTATCTGCATTTATGCAAAGTATTGCAGATCGTCATTCACTACAGGTTTTAGGTGTAGCACTTTCTTTTTGGAATCCTCGTGGAAAAAGCAATCAAGCTTTCTTAGAAATCATAGAGAGCACCTTTCCTGGAAAAATGTTGCAGACAAAAGTGCGTCGCGATATCAGTGTTTCAGAAGCTTCCATCTTTGGTAAACCTCTTTTTGAAATATCTCCTAAAAGCAGAGCTTCTGAAGATTATATTTCGCTTACTAAAGAGCTATTAACCCGTATGTAAAACAGCTGGACATCCATGGCTAAAATAAATTCTCTTCTCTCGCAGCGTTTAAAAACAGCTTCTGAGAAACTCTCAAAAATGACCAATTTAGTAGAATTATCTTCTAGCGGAAATCTCTCTAGCTTTGCAGGAGTATTTCGCATAACGACTCTTAACGAAACAGAAAAACAAGCGTTAAAAAACATTCTCGATCAATACAAAAATAAAAACCAAGAAGTCGTTCAAGATCTAGAATACCTATCCTCTCTTACAGCGGAAGTAAAAGCGATCAATAGCCAAGCCATTATTTTACATGGAGAGAGAATACAAAAAGCACAACAGATTTTAACCAGTTACCAAGAAGGAGCTTTTAGCGCTTGGCTCATTTGCACCTATGGAAATAGACAAACCCCTTATAATTTTCTGCAGTATTACGAGCTACACAATGCTATTCCTACTGCCCTGCAAGATCAATTAAACCTTATCCCACGTCAAGCAGCTTATAGTTTAGCCAGTCGTCAAGGGCCTCTTGTGCAAAAACAACACATTATAAAGACCTATCAAGGACAGTCTAAACAAGAATTGCTAGAGCTCATCCGCATCACCTTCCCTCTACCAATTAAGGACAAAAGAGCACAAGACCTAGCAAACATTGCTATCTTAAGTTTAAAAAAAATCCTAGCTATAACGAAAAGCTCTACTTTTTGCCCTACGAATAAACAAAAACAGCAACTCTTTAGTTTGCTCAAAGAACTTAAAACCTCGGTTAAATCCTCTTCATGACTGATCATTATACTTCTCTATTAGCTTCTCGCTACGCCAGTGCAGAAATGTCTGCTATTTTTTCGCCTTATTCCAGATATACTACCTGGAGACAGTTATGGATTGCTCTTGCCAAAGCGCAAAAACAATTAGGGCTTACCATTTCACAAGAACAGATAGAAGAGATGCAAGAAGCCTATCATTCGATCGATTTTGCAAAAGCAGCTGCTTATGAAAAAAAATTCGGTCACGATGTCATGGCGCATATTCATACCTTTACAGACCAATGTCCTAAAGCTGGCCCTATTATCCACTTAGGAGCTACTTCTTGCTTTGTTACCGATAACGCCGATCTGATTCTCATGAAAAAAGCCTTACAATTATTAGAAAAAAAATTGATTCAAGTTATTCGTCAGTTGTGTATTTTTGCTGAAAAGCACGCAGATCTTGTTTGTTTAAGCTATACGCATTTTCAGCCCGCTCAACCCACAACCGTGGGGAAAAGAGCTTGTCTTTGGCTACAAGACTTGAGTTTTGATTTAGAGCAATGCAGCTCTGTAATTACAGAACTTCGTTTTTTAGGAACTAAAGGAGCTACAGGAACACAAGCTTCTTTTTTAAATCTACTGGGAAGCAGAGAAAAAGTAAAAGCCTTGGATCAATTGATTGCAAAAGAGCTAGGCTTTTCTCATCTGCTTCTTATCTCTTCTCAAACATATCCTCGTAAGCAAGATATTTCGATCATCACTTCTTTAAGTCAAATAGCTGCTTCTGCTCACAAGTTTGCAACCGATTTGCGCTTGTTAGCACACCTTAAGGAAATCGAAGAGCCTTTTTCTCCAACCCAAGTAGGCTCATCTGCAATGCCCTATAAACAAAACCCCATGCGTAGCGAACGTATTTGTGGACTTTCTCGTTTTTTATTTTCTTTAAACGAAAACCCTCTTTATACAGCAGCTACACAATGGTTAGAACGTAGTTTAGATGACTCTGCAAATAGACGTTTATGCATCCCAGAGGCTTTTTTATGTGCTGATGCTATCTTAGATCTTTTATGCTTTATTACCTCTGATTTGGTTGTCTATCCCAAAATCATCGAAAAGCATCTAGCAGAAGAAATGCCTTTCTTAGCAACAGAGCATATTTTAATGCAGTTAGCAAAAAAGGGGAAAGATCGCCAAAAAATGCATCAGAGATTAAGAGAACATAGTCTTTTAGCTAGCCGAGAAATCAAAGAAGAGGGGAAAGACTGCAATCTTTTACATAAAATTGCTAGTGACCCAGAAATAGGTATTTCTTTAGATAAGCTACAAAAAATGACTGCAGCAAAACATTTAGTAGGCTGCGCCAAAGAACAAACACAGGAATTCTTAACCGAATTAAAGCTCATTTTGGCTAAATATCAAAACCTATCCGCTTACTCCGCTAAGATCGAGATCTGAGCTTAAACACAATGCCTGCATTTCTTTTCTAATTCTCTCTTTTACTGCTATACTCGGTTGCATTAGAGGAAGGCGTAAATGAGGGAGGCAATAGCCCATTTGAGATAGTGCATATTTTACGCATTGCGGATTGCTTTCAAGGAATAAACTCGCGCACAAAGAGTGATACTTCTCATACAGTTTGCCAGCTTCCTCAAAACTTTGATTAGATAATAGATAAAGCAATTGCTGCCATTTTTTAGGAATGAGGTTTGCTATTACAGAGATGCATCCTTTAAATTTTAGTGCCATCAAAGGAACTACCAAATGATCATCACCGCAAAAAAGAGGCTTCTTTATTTCTTGGGACAGCCTGACCGCATACTCAATATCCGCTGTACTCTCTTTAATTCCACATACATAAGGATCTTTTGCAATCTCTGCTAAGGTCTCTATAGGAAGCTTAATGCCTGTTCTTCCTGGGTGATGGTAAATAAAAATGGGAATTTTCACAGAACATACTTCTTTATAATGAGCAATACAGCCTTGAATGCTGGGCTTGATATAGTAAGGTAAAACCACAAGACAAGCATCAACACCAATATCTTTAGCTGCTTGAGTAAGTTCCACTGTAGTAGACGTATTGCTCGTTCCTGTTCCTGCAATGATAGGAATACGCCCATTTGCAATCTGAACCCCTTGCTTGAAAATGTGTAACTTCTCTTGTAAAGATAAGTTTGTACCTTCTCCTGTAGAACCACATAGAACAATTCCTTGAGAGCCTTGTTCCATATGCCACTTAATTAAAGCGCTTAGAGCTAAATGATCAACAGCTCCTTCTTGCGTAAATGGGGTAACTAAAGCAACAATAGATCCTGCTAACATTTTGCCCCTCTTTTCATTTGCAGCCATAATAAGCTCCCACACAAAAATACCATCGCAGCACCTATATAAATCGGCATAGTAAAAATACCCACTGCTAAGATACTTCCAAAGATCCCAGTTATAATTTCTGCTAGGGTTTGTACAGAGGTTAATACCCCCAAAGCCTGTCCTTGTATATGACTTTCTGCTGTATTAGAAATCAACAAAGAACCGTGAGTAATGACAACTCCCAAACATAAGCCCACTAAAGGAATGGTAAGAAACAAAGCATATACATTTGTTGGTAAAACAACAGCTACAAAACTTAAAGCTAAAAAAAAGGAAAATAGACAAAGCACTTGAATAGGTTTCAAACGACGAGAAAGCCAAGGAATCAAAAAAAGAACCCCTAGCATTAAAGAAAAAGAAGTATAAACCATTTCATAAGACAAAATAGCTGGAGAAAAATGAAACTGTCTTTCTAAAAATACAGGCAAAAAGCGAAAAAAGGAAAAATATCCTATAGCTAGCAACAAATTACATAAATAAAACAGCCTAATTTTAGGCGCTTTGAGTTTTCCAGACAAAGAAGGGAAAATAACGATTTTCTCTACTTTACGTAGTTGCAGCGTTTCTCTTGCATACCAAGCAATCACTAAAATTCCCGTTAAAGTCATTAGTGCCGCTATCCAAAAAGGAGTGGCAAAAGTAAACCAAGGAACAAGGTTTGAATCCGCTAATACCCCTCCCATTAAAGGACCAATGATAAACCCTAGAGAAATGCAAATATTCAACCACCCAAAATACACAGGCTTTCGATGTTTGTGTTCATCCAATCCTGTCACATCAGCAATCACCGATTGAGCTATTGTCACGTTTCCCTCACAAAAACCACACACAATCAATCCAATAATCATCCCAGTAATCGAATAATGATATAGAGAAAAAGCGATGATTAAATATCCAACCGTAGTCCCCATCAAAGAAAAGAGAACGACTTTTTTTCTTCCATGCCGATCAGAAAGAGATCCTAGCACAGGAGACCCAAAAAACTGCCCTAAAGGAAAAGCCGCCATAACAGTTCCCAATAAAACCATCCTTAGTTGGTAAGAAAGATGTGGAGCAATTGAGGTGTGCGAATCTAAAAACATCTTAGGCAAAATCGGAAGAGGCAAAGAAAAACCAATATAGGCAAATAAGACTACCAATGCATAAGGGAAAAGTATTTTTTTAATTTGTTTCGGCATTAAAGATATCCTTTAAAAATAAGAATAGAAAAACAAGATTTAATCATAAAGTCGAGATCTATATTATTTCCCACGTTTAGGTAAAACAAAAACTTTTTGAGGATCCTTGAAACTTGTTGATATTTCTACAAGCAATCCTTCTTGGCACATCTCTTTAAGGCGGGTTGTAGTTGTACGGCGCGTAACTTTCCAAATCTCTTGAGCCATCTTAGCATTGATTTTATTATGCTTTTTTAAGTAATAAAAAATGGGTTCTTGCCAAAAAGCGGAAGGAATGTTCTTTATTGACTTTGGATAAAGTGTCACACGAAAAACAGGAGCTGTTCTAACATCATAAGATGATCTCCATGAATTAACCTGGAAATTAACATGGAAAAACATAATTGTCAAAATTTTCTATGTTAAATTCCATGAGAAAACAAGTTTTATTTCAACTCATCTCCCCACTCAGTTTTTTTAGCAATAGAATAGAGCTCTTTATCCTTTCGACTGATCGTTTTTTCTACAAGACCTGCTTCTGTACATAGCTTCAGTTTTACAAACCCCGAGCCTTTAAAAGGATGGCGAATCACACGAGAGGAGCTAGTAGAAACAGGTATGCGAGAAAAGATCAGATAGGAGAACTTTTCATCCTCATAGTTTAAAGATCCTTCCTTTAGCTGACGATGAAGAAAAGATCTAGGCAATCTCACGGAAAAATGACACCAATCACTTTTATTTATAGGGCAACCCTCTCTATGCGGACAAGGAGCTAGTAACAAAGCTCCTAAATTTAGCAATTTCTCTCTTGCTTTTCGGATAAAATGAAATCCTTTAGGAGTACCAGGTTCGAGCAAAATGAAAATCTGCTCTGTTTTATCCCATAGAGATTCTACTATTTGCAATTGGTCTTCTTCGCTAATTTCACACAAAGAATAAGAAGCTATCACTAGATCTTTAGCAGAAGAAGGGATCCTTTTTGTGACATCTTGTAACATCCAGATAACTTCTACATCTGTTGGATGAGACAATAGCTTTCCTAACTCAATAAAACCAGGATCTCTTTCTAAAAGAGTTGCTTGTTGTAGAGAAAAAAAAGATTCGGCTGCTAAAAGCACACTTGCCGGGCCTGCCCCACAGTCTAAAAGAGAGCGAACTAAAGAAAGATCAAAATGTTTTTGTAGCTCTTTGAACACATAAGAGATCGCGGCATAGGTAGCTGGAAGACGAGAACACAAATAAGCTATTCTGAGAGCCTCTGAAGAAAGAGTTTCTGTTTGATCTTTTTTCTGACGATAGGTGGAAGTTAAGCTCTGTGTTTGTTTTACCCAGCTTTTTAGAGAAGTTCCTTGAATTAAAGATTGAATTTTAGATTCTAGCGAAGATAACATTTTAAGATAATTGCCAATGAATAGGTTCTTTATCCCATTTTTTTAAAGCTTCGTTGATTTGAGAAAAATGACGACAACCAAAAAACCCTTGAGCTGAATAAGGAGAAGGGTGCGCAGCTGTCAATACAACATGAGAAGTTGTTTTTTCTTCTAAAACAGCTCCTATCTTTTCCTGGGCGGATTTTCCCCAAAGAACAAATACCAAAGGATCTTTCCTTTCTACTAATTTAGCAACTACCGCATCGGTAAAGATCTCCCATCCACGCCCATAATGCGATTTTGGCTCATTTGCGCGTACAGTAAGCGTTGCATTGAGCAATAATACCCCTTGCTTAGCCCACGAAGATAAACAACCTTCTTTAGGTAAATTGATATTTACATCTTGGCTTTGCTCTTTAAATATATTTTTTAAAGAAGGGGGTTGGGGTATTCCACAAGGAACACTAAAACTCAAGCCATGTGCCTGTCCTGGTCCGTGATAGGGATCTTGTCCCATAATTATAACTTTTACTTTATCAAATGGGGTATGTAAAAAGGCATTGAATATCAACTCTTCAGGAGGGTAGATGACTTTATTCTCAGCTTTTTCTTGCGCCAAAAATCTTTTAAGATTTGCAATATAAGGCTTAGTAAGTTCTTCCTTTAATACTTCATGCCAACTAGCTGCTAATTTCATACCCACAAAATCACACAATAGAGAAAAAGAATAAATTTTACTCAAAAAAAGAAAAGAAAGCAAAAAAAATAGTCTTAAGGTAGAGGAATTGTATAGGAAGGCTTGCAATGTGTTTCTTTAACCTTTAGAAGGGTAAAAAGTGAAATCAGCAAGTAAATAGGAAGAGTGATAAAAACAATTTGATAAGAATTTACCGAAAAAACCCTTGCGCCTTCCACTAATTTTCCATCCCATTGCAAATCGAGAAACTTACCGGTTAATGGATCAGAAAGAGCCCCAAGAAGCGCATCAAAAGCGTTCATAAATCCGATAGCTGTTGCAGAAAAAATCGGTAAATTCACTTCTCGAATCATGGTAAAGCAAAGCAAGAAACTACTGATGGAAAACCCAAAAACAAATAATAAAAAACTAAGTAGATATATAGAAAGATCAGAAACATAAATCACTGTAGATATTGCAATAAGCGCTAACGCAGTTCCCCATAGCATAACAATGCGCCTACGGCCAAGCCAATCTGAAAACCATCCAAAAACAGGGGCACCAATAGCAAAGCCAATAAAAATAATAGATACCATTTGCGCCGAACTATGATGCGTTAACTCAAATGCTTCCATGATAAAAGAAACACCCCATAATCCTCCAAATACCATTACAGGAGCAAAAGCAAAGCCGCTATAGATAGAGAGCCACCAAGATTGAGGGTTTTGAAAAATCTGTTTGATGCTATCAAAAAGAGAAAGTCTAGAAGGAACGATATGTTTTTCTCTTTTATGATCAGGCGCTTTATCCCGCACCACAATCCAAAAAATAACAGCTAAAACAAGTCCTGCTATTCCAATCAACTCCATAGCATAACGCCAACCTATATTTTGAATAAAAACGGCTAAAGGGGCTTGTCCACCTACAGCTCCTAACATCGCTATTGTCATCATGAGACCTGCCATAAAAGCAAACTGCCTAAAAGGAAACCAGTTTGCAGTCAGTTTTAAGCAGTTAACAACAGCAAAAGCTGCTCCAATACCGGTTAAAAAACGCCCTATTCCTGCTAGAATTAAGGAATCTGCTCTAGCAAAAATAAGACTTCCTATCGCACATAAAAAAATGGCAATTGTTGTGGTTTTTCTAGGTCCGAATTTGTCTAAAAGCAAACCTGCTGGAATCTGTAGGAGCAAGTAAGCATAGAAATAACTAGCCGCTAAATTTCCCAATTCTACACCACTAATGTGAAAAGCCTTCATTAAAGTCCCCGTCATCACGCTAGGAGATACTTCAATAGCATATTTATAAAACATAAAAACTGCGCTAAGAAGCCAAATGCTCCAAGCACGAATAGGATACGTTAACTTTTCACAGATCATTTTTTCATCTCATTACTTTTAGCAATTAAAAATAGCATTTTTCTATCTGAATGGTCCAGTGTTTTTGATTGACAAAAGGACGATCTAAGACTTAGGATCTATGGCTTTAGTTCAAGAACACGTGGTATTAAAATGAAAGATCTAGCAGAAAACAACCTTGTTCGCTTTAAAAATATTTCTAAAAAAAAAGAAGCTATTTATGCAAATTTTAAGGTAACAGGTGTAAGGTCGGGAGTGAATTTTTCTGCCTCTATCTCTGTAGACATATCTGCAGCAGAAGTGCATGCTGGTGATGTTTTAGAAAAAATCATTGAAGAATGCGCTCGAATTGGCGTCAAAGAATTTAAGCGGGCAGAATTTCAATTTGAAGGACTTACCTCAATTTAAATCTTTATCTGGGTGTAGCGCAGCTTGGCTAGCGCACTAGCATGGGGTGCTAGGGGTCGGAGGTTCAAATCCTCTCACCCAGACATTTTTACTGTATTTTTCTAGATAATCTTAAGAAGGTATAGATCCATCTTTTTCAATAATAGTTTTTTTGTTTTTTAGAATAAGCTTCTAAAAGGCGATAGAAATAGAGATAAACAGATTCTAGTCTAAGAACCTTTTCAGCTAGATTATAAGCGCGATCTACCATTTCCTTGCATTCTTCATCATGATCTTTAGCCCATTTGATTTGAGTAAAGATATCGGATAAATCTTTGGCAACGGGAATATAATGAACATAAGGCTTTAACTGTGAATAAAACCAAAGGATATTATCTGTAGTTTGCTTAAATAAAACCGAACCAGAATAAAGAAACAATGCGGTTCGAGGTGTATTAGCAGTATGCCCATCGACATCTATCAAATAACGATAGATAGAGAATTCCCTTAAGGGAACACGTTCTCCTAACATTCCTTCCTTGATCATAAGATCTCGAATAGAAGAATCTTTATCCTGCCATTCAACTAAGTGAGTAAACCTCGCATCAATTAAATCGGGATATTTCAAAGAAAGCGCAACTAATGCAGGTCTACTACAACTTCTCCAATTGACTCGATCAAAAACACCGTTATCAGCTCCTCTAAAGAATACAACTTGACGTTTAGATTTCCAGTGGTTGCGCATTCTCTCTCTTCCAGAAAGAATTTGAAATTTATCAGAACCATACTCATTTAAAGCATACATATCTGGCATGAGAATGATTCTATCATCAAATTGGTCTTTAGCTCTACAAAACAGAGCATATTTACCACCTGGAAAAGACTCACCAACAAGACGTTTATAATAATAGTAAGGCACATCAAAATGTGTGAATATAAAATCGACATCAGGTAAAGGGGATATCTTATGCATCTCTTTAAGAGGAATAAGAAATTTTTCTGCATACCAATCTCTAATATTTCTATCACTACCCTCGATAAACATTTGACCTTGAACAACTCTTATCCTAACCAGACCCATGCCATAAGCATATTCTTCAAAGAATCTGTCAAGATTTTGACGGCTTAATTCTTCTTCAAAAGGCTGCAAATTACGCTCAATTTGCTCGCTCATCCAATGAGGAGTAGGCTCGTGTAATTTTTTTAAGAAGAGGCGTGAATCAATTGCTATTAACTGCACGTGTAACAAAAAAACAAATAATAAAAATAGATAGCGCATTTGTAAAATTTTTAGAAAAAAAACAGAGATCATTTTTTTTATCTCTTGTGCTTTACTTATTTTATGATAAAGATCTCAACCTTGAGTTAAAGCTTTCTGAATAAAAAACACTCTTTTGTTGAAAAATTTTCATCTTTTATACAGTGTAAACTTAAAAATTTCCACGCTTTATGTGTCTCTGGATAATCAGTGTCATCAAACCAAATATACCCTCCTTTTTTCACCTTTGGCAGATATATTTGAACATCTTTTAATGCAATATTTTCTGAATGATTTCCATCAATGTGTAAAATATCAATCGATTCATCGTCAAAATTATGCACTCCGTCTAATGACGGCATGCGCATAACTGTGCAATATGAATCTAACGCAAAGTTTTTTAGCATTTGCATAAAACCTAAATACACGCTCTCTTGGTTAATACGACCCCAAAATTGATGTTTAGGAGAATCAGGTTTATAGCCTTCTAAGCAATTGAAAACATTCCAAGGGTCAATAGCTATTACCTTACCATGATTTAAAAATTTTAAGGCAGATACTGTAGGATATATAGAGGATCCTCCAAAAACCCCTATTTCAACACATAACTCAGGTCGTACTCTATAAATTAAATCCATCATACGCTTAGCTTTTGTTTTAGAGCACCAGCCTAAAATTTCTTCTTGATGAGAAAGAACTTGATTTTGATAACTTATCCACTCTATATTTTCACTTGCAATAATACGTTGAGGACAGATAGAAACAAGTAACATAATAGCTGCATACAATATTTTCTTCATGCTTACATCCTTTTTTCATATTTAATGAGTCATTAAAGCTATTGCTGATGACTTTCACTATATAAATATCTTAGCATCATATCTGTGTTTACCCGGATTGAAAACCCTGTAAAACACGCATATGTCAAGAGTAACTTATAAAATTATATAGCAACAAGCTATTTTATAAAAAAATCTAAAGTTATAGCAGCATCCTATTCAGAATTTTTTTTGCTAAACTAGCATTTTTTCGAAGACAGTATATCCTGTTCATATTACAAACAAGCGGTTAAGCTCTTGCAAAGCAAATAGGTCTGAGAAATAAAAAAATTTGATATAAATCTTTTTTAGTGTTAAACTTGTTACTTGCCTTATGCAAACAATTAACTCTCAAAAAAGAAGATATAGCAATGTTAGCCCTTATACTTACCTCTCTTTTTTTTTTGCTCTTTTTCTTACGGAGCATTACAAAACCATTTGAAATGTGCAGAGGGGAAAGGCAATGATCACAAAATAAGAAATATTGATTTCATTTACATGATCAATCTAGATAAAAGGCCTGAAAAATATGCCTTATCTAAACAGTACTTAAAAAAATATGAAATTAATCCCTTTCGCTTTTCTGCCATCGATGGACAGGAATTGCCCATAGAGGTAATTAATGATGTCGGGGTTAAATATCTCCCTGATATGACACCTCTTTTATCTGCGACATTTGTTGAAGAAAAAGGGGTAAAAATACGAAATCAGGAGTTTATGAAAGAGTATGGAAAAACCTATTTTTGTCCCAGCATGAATCTAGGAGCCATAGGTTGTGCTCTTAGTCATGTTTCGGTCCTTCAAGACGCTTATGATTCTAATTATGAAACTATTTGGGTAATGGAAGATGATATAGAAGTTCTGGGTGATCCTCATAGGCTCTCAGACCTTATTGATGAGATCGATAATTTAGTAGGAGCCGATCATTGGGATGTGCTATTTACAGATCAGCGAATGCCGCATTGTGGCTTACCCAAAAGACCCGATTTAGATTATAACTACCCAAAGAATCTTAACGATAAATGTACAACAGCAACAAAAATAAACAATCATTTTCATAAAATGAAGCCTTGCTTTGGATGTGTTTCTATGATCATTCGCCGTTCTGGAATTATTAAATTACTCGACTTTGTAAAAACTCACAATTTCTATTTACATTATGATGGAGATATTTATCTTCCCCTAGGAATTCAGTATTATGGTCTCAATTTCGATCTTGTAACAACAGACATAGCTAACTCCTTGTCAGATATTAATCTCGAGAAATTTACTAAGCAGCCTTAAACCTTTCTCCGTGAATGTTTGGTGGAAAAATACTTTGTTTTCTATTTCCTGAGGAAGGGAAGAGCAGGTTTGATCAAAACATTGTTTAGCAAAGGGATTTCAATACAGTGAACCTTTTTGCTAAACAAAGCTTTGATCGAAGAGCTTATTGACAAACAATGGATATGGATAAGACGTGTTCAAACAAACTTAATGAAGCCATCTGCGATTTCTCTAGTCTTTTGCGTGAGGGAATCAATTAAGTTTGATTGACTTTGATAGCAAATAAGGGAAAGATTTTTTTTGGCACATGTCTTTTCTCCTATTTATGAATCTTTAAATTTTGATTAAAAAACACTTACTACATTAAGCATCTTAGCTTCAACTGTATTTAATTGGGTTGAAAATTCTGTAAACACGCATATGCCGAGAATAGTTTATAAAAATACACAAAAGCAGCTTCTTTAGTAAAAAAATTCAAAGCTACCTCTGTAGCTTGTTCAGAAATTTTTCTTGCTAAACCATCATTTTCTCGAAGCCAGTTAATTTTAGTTAAGATATCATTATAATCTTTCTCGTAGGGAACATAATGTTCATAGGGGGTTAGTAATTCATAAAACCAATCAAGCCAATCTGAATCAGACTTCAAAACAACGGAATTTGATAAAAGTTGCCATTCTAAACTGGTTGGCCAAGTTTGTCCGTCTACAGCTATCAAATACTTATATGCAATTTGATCAGAAATAGAAACAAATTCTCTAGGTGGTTTAAAATTCAATATATAATCTCTAATGTCTACTGCTGTAGTAAATAAAAAGTTTCCTACAAATGCTGCATCGACATCTTCAGGATGATAATAAGAGGTGACAATGAGAGAGGGA
Organism: Candidatus Rhabdochlamydia porcellionis; assembly: GCF_015356815.2. Classification (GTDB taxonomy): domain Bacteria; phylum Chlamydiota; class Chlamydiia; order Chlamydiales; family Rhabdochlamydiaceae; genus Rhabdochlamydia; species Rhabdochlamydia porcellionis. The sequence goes on along the minus strand of NZ_CP075585.1, from coordinate 2,239 downwards.
CGTGGAAATAGATCCCAGGAACCATGGTAGGGCCCTCCTGCTGCAATTCCTCGCCAAAATGCTTTAGAAATCTTGCTTTCCCAAGGATGAATAGAATTAGCATGCAATATTGTAGAGCATAAAGAAGCGGGATCTAGAGCCATGATTGTACTGGGATATAGAATAACTTTGTTGTTTTTCTTTTTTTTTGATATGCAAAAAATAGGCGCTTGGCAAAGCTCCAAAAAAATAGGCCTTTCTATTGAATCTTCGAGACATAGCAGAAATTCCACATCCGGAAGATCAAGATACTGCGTCATTTCTTTTATAAAGTTAATAAATGTTGTCCTTATTTTTTTTGTAAAGTCAATAAAATTACCCTTCATCACACGACAAAAATAGCTATCTAAGTTAGCAGTAGGACTTGAAAAGGTAATATTGTTATTGACTATTTTATAGCGAACCAAGCAGGCAGAGTCTTTTTCAGGAGAAGCAAGGATCCCTTGCCAAGTAGATTCTAACATATGTAAAGAAATACCTTTTTCCTCAAATGCGGCTAAATCTCTTTTAATTTGTTTATCCATCCATGTATATTTAGGATCATTGAGTTTTTCATGCAAATCCTTAAACTCATTTGCTTGTACAGACATGCTAAAAAGAAAAAAACTGATAAGAATGACTAAAGTTGAGATATTTCTGAATCTATAGTAGCAGTAGAAACTGCTGTGGTGTGTGTATGCTAGCTTATTCATAATTTTATATTGATTTTCTGAAAATACGCCATTAAAGCTTAGCTATTAGATTTAATCAAGTTATTTGTGTGTATTTTACCATTTTTTGTAAAACCTAAGACCCGGCATGATTTTTTGAAAGAAGCTGTGGATTACACTTGATATTAGGTTAATTAAAAAATGTTACCCTTTTTTAGAATGCATAAAGTCTCAACGTGGTTACTTCCTGGAAAAAACAGATATCCAAAAGCTTTTTCTATTTGCCAACCATTTTTTATCAATCTGTCACAATCACGTATAAATGAGCTTGTAGAACAACTTAAGTAAATAAGCTGCTCAGCTTGGGATTGATCAATTGCATCCAGCACAAAGGCTTCTAAGCCCTTTCTTGGTGGGTCAACCACAATCACTTCAGATGCTTTAAGCAGTTTTAAACTTTTCTCCATGGATGTTGAGTGGAAAAATACTTTGTTTTTTATCTCCTGAGGAAGAGAAGAACAGGTTTGATCAAAACATTGTTTGGCAAAGGGATTTATTTCAATACAGTAAACCTCTTTGCTAAACAAAGCGAGGTTTAGCCCAATAACTCCCATTCCAGAATAACATTCACAAACTCTTTTTGATCGAAGAGCTTCTTGACAAATGATGGACAAAGCGTGCTCAAATAAGCTTAAATGCGCTTGAACAAAACAAGCGGGATGAATAGAACAAATTATATCTCTAATTTTTTCTTGAATGTATATCTCACCTGCACACAATAACCAACTATCACCAAAAATACGGTTGGTTCTTTCTGTATTAAAATTCAACCAGATCGAATGAAATCCTCCTAAAGAATAAAGATGATGAATCCATGCATCAAGTTTGCTTGTAGATTCAGAAACATTTACAACAACAGACAGTTGAACTAACTGGCTTTTTTTCTCTACTAAGAACTGTAGGTAACGTATAAGACCTTTTTCTTCATTATAGGGCGTAATTTGAAAATCAATCATGGTTTGAATAACTTTTTGGTAACTTTTGAGAATTGCTTTGTGATGCAAGGGACAATTAGGGATGGAAACCACATTGTGGGTTCCTCGTTGAAACAAACCAATGCGAGGAGACTTTGTGTCTCCTCTTACTGCAAGCTTGGCGCGAAAGCGCCAGCCCTGTGGTTCTTGATAGAGGAGAGGAATTTTTATATTAGGAGCTTTCTCGGCAAAAAAATCTTGTAAAGAAGAAAAAACAGGAGGAGCAAGCTCTTGCCCTTGAAAGTCGCAACCTGAACAAACAGGAAAATAATCGCAACGAAGCGGTGTTGAAAACGTGTTCATAACTATGTCCATAACTTTGTCAATAAGTTGTTGGTTGTTCAAAACCTCTATTTTATCATCAACCTATCTTCAATTCATGAACAATTTATTTTCTCTATCAAAAAAGACCACTTATGAACACTTTCACACACCCATAAGAAGAAGACATATATATATATTAAGTAATTAATGGAAACTTAAGCCTCAAGGCTTGCGTGAAAAACATCTGGCTAA